>CAIOTJ010000219.1 GCA_903861195.1 uncultured Planctomycetaceae bacterium
CGAAATCCAGAAACTCCTGGACCCGCAGGTGCTGCTCGTGGTCGCAATCAATCCCGAGGCCCGGGTCAAAGTCAGCCGTGGGCCCGCCCCGGCCCGGCTGCAACAGGCGGGCTTCACCCCGGTCGTCATCAAGATCATCAACGCGAGTTCCGCCACCCCCCGGCTGCGGTTGACCAGCCCCCAGGCTGGTCCCGCCTATGCGGGCACGGCCCGGTTCAGCCTGCATCGCCAGCAGCAGGCTGAACTGGCCGACGACGGCCCCGCCCCGGACAACATCCGACGATTCCTCACGCTCGATCTCTTCACCAGCCCACCCCTTTCGGCCGAATTGTCGGGGTTGGAAGTCGAGTATGTGCTCGGGTTGATCTACAGCTCAGAATCGGGCAAACGCGAAGCGACCCTGGGGATCGACCTGGGACAAGCCAATCAAGATTTGGGATTCCGGGGTGAGACCCCGATCCTGTTCGACATCGCGGAGGCGATCCCGGTGAAACTGGAACTCCAGGACTCCGACGGCCGCCCCTCTCTGGGCCGACTGCTGATCCGCGATCCACTGGGACAGATCCACCCGCATCAGGCCCGGCGCATCGCGCCGGATCTGTTCTTTCAGCCACACGTGTACCGGGCCGACGGCGAAACCCTCTGGCTCCCGCCGGGGGAGTTCACGGTCGAGGCAACCCGCGGCCCGGAATACCGCCGCGTGACCATCCCCCTGCGGGTCGACCCCACCCAGCCCCCGACGCTGAAAGTCAAATTGCAGCGGTGGATCACTCCCGCCGCGGTCGGTTACTACAGCGGCGACCATCACATCCACGGCGCCGGCTGCGCCCACTACACCAGTCCCACGGAAGGGGTCACCCCCGAAGACATGTTCCGCCAGGTCAAGGGGGAGGGTTTGAATGTCGGCTGCGTGCTGACCTGGGGCCCCTGCTTCCGTTTTCAGCGGCAGTACTTTGCCCCCCGTCCCCATGATCTGTCCGATCCCCAGACGATTCTCAAGTACGATCTGGAAATCAGCGGCTTCGGTTCCCAGGCGCTGGGGCACGTCTGCCTGCTCAACCTGCGCGATCAGGAATACCCTGGTTCCGAGGGGACCGAGACCAAGGGTTGGCCCACCTGGACCACTCCGGTCATGCGCTGGTGCAAAGAACAGGGGGGAATCGCCGGCTACGCCCACTCGGCCAGTGGGCTGCAGATCAATCCCCAGGCCCAGGCGCAGCGCTGGCTGAAGCGGCTCGACACCTCGGGAGATGGTGTGCTCGCTCCCCAGGAGGCCACCCAAGGTCTGTTACCCGAGCCCTTCGCGAAGGCCGACCGCGACAACGACGGGTTCCTGACCGCCGACGAACTGACGCAGTCGCACGACCGCGCCGCCGACCGGCTGCCCAACCTGGCCATACCCGAGATGAACGGTGTGGGGGCGATGGAGATTTGCGTCAGCACGGCCGAAGGGGTCTGCGACTTCATCTCGGCCATGGATACGGCCCGCATCCAGGAATGGAACACCTGGTACCACATTCTCAACTGCGGTTTTCCGCTGAAGGTCAGCGGTGAGACCGACTTTCCCTGCATGAGCAGCCGCCAGGTGGGGACGGGACGGGTCTACGTGCAACTGGGCCAGATCGACCAGCTCGACTTCGGCGCGTGGTGCCGGGGAGTGGCCGAGGGGCGCTCGTATGTCTCCGATGGTTACGCGCACCCGGTGGAATTCCGGGTCAATGGCGTGGCACCGGGGCCGGAGAGCGTGGCGATGGAAAGTGTCGGCCCGGTGCAGGTGACCGCCGAGGTGGCCTTCGCCCCGGAGACTCCGCTGGCGGTGGCCCAGGGACTGGTTACTCCCGCCGCCGGCCGCCGGGTTGTGGGAGATACCGTGGAACTGCACGGCGACCGCCGGCACGAGTACGTGACGGGGGGCGAGCGGCTGGTGGAGCTGGTCGTCAATGGGGAGGTGGTGGCACAACAACTGGTGCCGGCGGACGGAAAGCAGCACCGCCTGGAATGGACCATCCCCCTCGCCGACAGCAGTTGGATGGCCCTGCGGCACTTCCCCCAATTCCACACCAACCCGGTCACGGTGTCGGTGGGTGGCCGGCCGGTGCGGGCGGCGCGCGATTCGGCCCGCTGGTGCCTGGAGCTGATTGACCAATTGTGGCGGAATCGTGAGCAGGCGATTGCCGCCCCAGAGCGTCCCGCGGCCTGGGAGGCCTTCGAACGGGCCCGGGAACGCTATCGGCAGATCCTCCTCGAGTGTCGCCGCTGACCCTCTTTGGGCGAAGCCCCGCGGGGCTCTCGACCACCCGCCACGACTGCCATTTCCGCCACTCGCCCGCTAGACTCGGAAGTCGTTGCGAACGCCGGAGGCGTCGCGGCAGCTACGTTGTTTTCCTTCTTGTTTCTGAGGATTTCACATGCGTTGCGTGCTCGGTTCCAGTTTGCTGTTGGCGGCCCTGGTCGGCCTTCTTCCCGCACAGCTGCGGGCTGAGGAAAACCGGCTGACAGACTATGAGCAGAAGTCCGGTTGGAAACTGCTGTTCGACGGCCAATCAACGACTGGTTGGCGGAACTACCGGAAGCAGGAAGTCAACCCGGGGTGGGTGGTTGAAGAGGGGGCCCTGGTCCGCAAGGGGAAGGGGGCGGGCGACATCGTCACCGCCAACCAGTACGACAGCTTTGAGCTGTCGATCGAGTACCGCATTTCCAAAGCGGGCAACAGTGGAATCATGTTTCACGTGACCGAGGAACTCGACGCCCCCTGGATGACCGGGCCCGAGATTCAGGTGCAAGACAATGTCGATGGCCACGACCCGCAGAAGGCGGGTTGGCTGTACCAGCTCTACGAGCCCATGCCCGACTTCTTCACGAAGAAAGTGACCGACGCGACGCGTCCTGTGGGGGAATGGAACCAGATTGTCCTCAAGGTGACCCCGCAAGTCTGCGAGATCAACATGAACGGGATCCGCTACGCCCTGTTCCAGAAGGGTAGTGACAACTGGAACGCCCGCGTGGCCAAGAGCAAATTCGCCCAGTGGGCCCCGTTCGGCAAGCCCACCAAGGGACACCTCTGCCTGCAGGACCACGGCGACCTCGTCGCCTACCGCAACATCAAGATCCGCGAGCTGCCCGAAGGCAAACTCCCTTCGGGAGTGGCCGATGCCGAGCTGAAGAGCGTCGGCTTCGCCCCGGCCTTCCCCGGCATCCAATGGGCGGGCTTCGAGGGGGTTGACGCCGACGGCAAGCCCCAAACCTTCCGGCCGATCGTGCTGACCCACGCCGGCGATGGTTCCAACCGCCGGTTCGTCGCGACCCAGCACGGGGTGATTCACGTCCTGCCGGGCAGTGGTGAGATCAAGGAAAGCCGGGTTTTCGCCGATCTGACCGACCGTGTGGTCTACAAAGACAACGAGAACGAAGAAGGCTTCCTGGGATTGGCGTTCCATCCGAAGTTCAAGCAGAACGGAGAGTTCTTCGCGTATTACACTTCGAAGAAGCATCCCGAGCACACCTCGGTGGTTTCGCGGTTCCGGGTTTCGAAATCCGATCCCAACCAGATCGACGCCAGCTTCGAAGAGGAATTGCTGGTGATCCCGCAGCCGTTCTGGAATCACAATGGTGGCACCATCTGCTTTGGCCCCGACGGAATGCTGTACATCGCCCTGGGTGATGGCGGAGCGGGGAACGATCCGCTGGGGAACGCCCAAAATCTGGAGACCTTGCTCGGGGACATCCTGCGGATCGATGTCGACCACAAGGATCCCGGTCTGAACTACGCCGTTCCCAAGGATAACCCGTTCGTCAACCAGCCCAAGGCCCGCCCCGAGATCTTCGCCCTGGGTGTCCGCAACATCTGGCGGATGGCGTTTGACCGGGCGACAGGCAGCCTCTGGGCGGCCGACGTCGGACAGAACCTCTTCGAAGAGATCAACCTCGTGGTCAAGGGGGGGAACTACGGTTGGAATCTGCGCGAGGCGGGCCATCCCTTCGGCTCGAACGCCGGTGCCCCCGGAAAGCTGATCGATCCGATCTTCGAATACGACCACATGGTGGGTTCGTCGATCACCGGCGGTCATGTGTATCGCGGCAAGCAGGTCCCCGCGCTGGTCGGCAAGTACTTGTATGCCGACTACGTCTCGGGCAAGCTTTGGGCTCTCAAGTACGACGAGAGCCAGCATCAACTGATCTCCAACGAGTCCATCGCCAGTCCCAAGATGCCGGTGATCTCGTTTGGTGAAGACGAAGCGGGCGAGTCGTACTTCATGATCGTCACCGCCGACGGTCAGGGCGTGTTCCAGTTCGTGGAACAATCCCGCTAGACGATGGCGAGACGCATCCCGGCAGTCGCTGATTTCGGGGTGTCATGGCTGTGTTCTTGTGGCGGGGTGAGATCCAGGTCTCGCCCCGCCATCTTCTTTTCGTCTTGGCCCCCTGCCCCACGAACGATCGCGGTGGAGGGGCCTCTGGATCTGGAGCGAGTTCATGTCCGATCAACGGTCGTCTCTTCCCCTTTCCCGCACCTGTCTGATCACTGGTGGTGCCAGCGGCATTGGAGCGGCCACAGCCCGCCTGCTCGCAACGCAGAGATTCCGGGTGATTGTCAGCGATATCGATTTTCCCATCGGTGCGCGAGAAGAGTTCGCCCGGCAACAGATCGAGACTGTGCTGTGCGATGTGACCCGTGAGAGCGATGTCGCCGCGTGGATTGAGGGGGCCGCCCGGGCGACTGGCCGGATTGACTGCCTGGTCCACAGTGCCGGTGTGGGTCTCGTCAAGCCGATCACCGACGTCAGCGAGGCGGAATGGGATCGCGTGCTGGATGTGAATCTCAAGGGAGCCTTTCTCTGTGCCAAGCACGCCATTCCCCACCTGCGGCGGGCCGGGGGCGGATCACTGGTCAACATCGCCAGCAACGCGGGTCTGCTGCCGCGGTTTCATGATCCGGTCTACAGCATCAGCAAGGGGGCCGTGGTGGCCCTCACGAAGACGCTGGCTCTCTGCCACGCCCCCGAAAAGATCCGGGTGAATGCCGTCTGTCCGGGCCCAGTCGGAGATACCCGCATGATGGACGCCGATCTCGCTTCCGCCGCGGATCGCGAACGGGCTTTCCGCGACCGTCTGGCGGCCAGCCCCATCGCCCATGGCCTGGGCCGGATGATCCGTCCCGACGAGGTCGCCGAGTCGGTCGCCTATCTTCTCTCGGATGCCACCGTCTTCGTAACCGGCTGCTGCCTCACAATCGACGGAGGGAAGTCGCTGGGTGTCCCCCAGACTCTGTTCGGAGACTGAGCGGCGGCCGCAATTCCTATCGCCCGTACCACAAGACCAGTCGGGTCACCTCGCGCTGCGACCAGAGCCAGCGCTGCCGCGACCGGAAACTGGCCAGCCCCAGCGCCGGCGAAAACCCGTGGTGATGGTCGACCACCGCGATGGCCCGCTCGAGATCCTCCAGTTCCCACTGGCTGCGCCCCGCTCCGCGCGCCAGCCAACGGGACAGGTACCAGATGGTCGCCACCGCCACGGCCAGCGACGCGAACCCCTCGATCACAGGGGCTCCGTAATAGGCCCGGCCACAAAAGTGGAGGCTCTCCACCTTCACCTGCAGATATCGGGTCAGCCGCTCATCCATCTCGGGAGTCAGCGGACCATAGGAAGTCTCCAGGTCGGCGAAGGGAACCGGTGCGAACCCCTCCTGCAGCACCGGCGTCAGCCCCCGCCCCGAAGTGAATCGCCAGATCGAGCGGAACAGCCGCCAGCGGTAGCGCCACGACCGGTGCTCGGCCTGAAACGTGTCTTTTCGCGAGTATTGCGCCACCGTCATCCGGAACAGCCGCCGGGCCATCGCCGATGGGGGCAGAGGCGCCTCCCGTCGCAATTGTGGCAACTCGGCCCGAACCCCGCGGGCCAGCTCCCCGAGGCTTCGGGCAAAGTCTTTTATTCCCGTTGTTGGGCTCTGTTCCAAGAGACCCAACCAGCCCAGGCACCACAGCAGCCGCAAGACCACAGGGCGGTCGGTTTCTCCCAGCAAACGGCCGAGCAGTGAAACGATCAAATCCAGCTGTGCCCAATCCAGCGGCCGTCCCGGAGACAACTCGGGAGCACCGACGTTGGGAACACCACGGGGAACAACTTCGAGCGCCAGTTGCGTCAGGGTGCCCCGCTGCTCCGCTAAAGCAGTTCCGCGATTGGAAACGACCGAAGGGCAAGAAAACCGGAGTCCCACTCGCGGTGCATTCGGACCGGGATGAAAGGTGTAGGGATAGAGACGGCACGGCAGGGGTTTCGACAGTTCGCCAAATCGCGCGTGCATCCGGCACAGGCCGCGATCGTCCAGAAACACACACGCTCCGTCGGGTTGATGACAAAGACGCCAGCGGCGGCCCGCACTCCCGGGAATCTCCTCGACCAACCGCGCCGGATCGACACCCTCGTCCCGCGTCCACGGCTGGGCGAGAATGCGCGTTCGTTCTTCGGCGGTAATCTCAATCTCGTGTTGCCGGCAGCAGCCTCCGCAATTGTGGCAACTCCAGTTTTGCAGCGTGGGAAGTTCAAGCCGCACGGGCCGCACCTCGGTGGTTCACGGTTTGTCTCCGGGTTCCGCGGTCTTCGTGGGGTTGGGGTTCGCCAGCGCCGCCTCTTCGGCCGACAACAACCCGTCGCCATCCCGATCGAGACGCCGGAACAGCTCTCCCATCCCCAGGAACTCGCGGGCCGAAACATCTCCATCCTGGTTGCGATCCATCTTCTGAAACCACAGCGGGCCCGCGGTGGGGCCCCCGGCCGGCATCGGTGACGCTGGTGCCCCCCGCATCATCCGGTTGCCCGATCGAAACATGGTCGGCTTCCCCGGCTCGGCCGTCAGCCGGTACTTTCCGGTGATTTCCGACAAATGGATCACCCCATCGCCATCGCGGTCGCGGGCGGCCACGCGCGAATGTCCTTCCAGCAGCTTCCGCATGGTCAAGCGGCGATCGCCACTGCCGGTGAGGATCTCGAACAGGCTCTCGGAATCGTGCGAAATGACCAGTTCGATCCGGGTCTGCTGTGCGCCCGAGTCCTGGTCAATCAGCGCCTGCAGTTCCGCATCACTCACCTGACCGTCGCGATCGGTGTCGACCAGCTTGAAGGGGACCATCCCCAGACCGTTCGACTGCAGATCGCCCAGCAGCCCGGAGAATTCCGGCTCGTCCAGGGCCCGGTCCTTGTTGACATCCAGCTGTCTCAGGCGGGTGCGGAAGAAGTTCCGGGCATCGGAGGCCGTCCCCGCCACGCGTCCCACCGCCAGCTCGAGCTGCACCCCGGGCAATTCGACTCTCAGCCGGGGAGCGGCCCCTTTCTCGGCTGACACGGCCTGTGTCCAGCCCTGTGGATCGGCTTCGACCACCCATTCCATCCGTTGGCGTTTCTTGCGATTCCACTGCAGTCCCAGCACCAGCTCTTCGGCGAACGGTTCCGCCAGCCGCTGGGCCACTTCGTCGGCCTTCCATTCTCGCCCCGGCGAACCCTCGTCGACCCGGCCCCGCACCCAGCCCGAACAACGGACCACCCGCTCTCCCCCAGGATCCGTAGTTCCATAGCGGACCAGCAGTTGGCGGGCCGCCAGCTCGCGGTCGGCGGGTGTCCCCAGGGGCAGCAGCGGAGATTCGATCATGACGCGGGGGACAAATCCGCCATCCGCCTGTCGGCCGTCGATTTCGTCCACCGCCAGGATGTCGTCTTCGTCAAAGTCCTGGCGATAGAGAATCTTCTGGGCCGCCTGCAGTTCTTCCGGGGCCAGACCTCCGTCCCCGTTGGCGTCCAGCAAGGGGAGTAGATCGACCTGCTGGCTGGCGCGTTGGGGCCGGCTCGCCAGCACCAGCGGACTCCCCAGGATGCGGTTGAGGTAATCGTTCAGCTCGGCCACGCTCACCCGGTCGTCGGCAGGATTGGCATCGACCGAGACCCACGTGTCGACCAGCGTGTAGTCCTCGGCGGCCATCCCATTCCGCATCAGCGGCGGGATCTGGGCTGCCTCGTCGCGATCCAGCACGCCATCTCCATTCGCGTCATGCTGTTCGATGATCTTGCCGGCATACCGCAGTCTCCCCACCTGCAGCGACTCACCATCGACCCGGGCGTCAATTCGCAGAAAGATCGGGGCCCGCGCCGCCAGGTAGACAAACCGTTCGCCCGTCGTCGGCCCTTCCTGCGCCAGCGCCAACCAGGCCCCCCACAGGCTCATCATGAATCCGGTCATCAGTTGGCGAACAGACATCTCACAGCTCTCGGTCGAACCTCGCGCTCGGCACCCGCCAACCACCCGGGGATACTCTCCAGATCCCACCACCCGCCAATCCTGTCTATCGCCCAGCCAAATCATCGCCCAGCCAAACCGCCCAGCACGGAGGATGCCCCCCAGCGGCTCCCGGGCCGCACGACTCAGGTCGACGACGCCGACAGCACCTGCAGCATCCCCCGACAGAAATCGGGCAGGTCATCGGGTTTCCGGCTGCTCACAAAGTGCCGGTCGATCACCACGGGAGCATCCTCCCAGATCGCCCCGGCATTGATGAGATCGTCCTGGATCCCCGGGGACCCCGTCACACGGACTCCCCGGTAAACCCCCGCGGAAATGGGAATCCAACCACCATGGCAAATTGCGGCCACCAGTTGGTTCTGGGCGGCAAAGTGACGGGTTAATTCCTTGACCAGAGGATCACGTCGCAGCTTGTCTGGTGAAAATCCCCCCGGACAAATCAACCCGGTGAATTCCCCCGACGAGACGGCCGAAATGGCCACATCGGACCGGCAGGGATAGCCATGCTTGCCGCGGTAAATGGTTCCTCCGGCAGGTCCGGCCACCACCACCGCCGCCCCCGCTTCGAGCAGCCGATACTTGGGGTACCACAACTCGAGGTCTTCGTAGACATCATCGACGAACATCAACAGCCGGTGACCGGACAACGGCAAACTGGACATGACACCTGGGGGTCTGGGGACAGGGGAACAACTCGACCGACCACGGCGCGGTCGGCAGCGGAACGCTAATCGGGACGATCGATGCCGCGGCGGCCCTGCTTCTTGCTACTCTGCTGCTTCTTGTCTTCGAGGCGGCGCCGGTGAGAGGCCCGGGTCGGCCGGGTCGCGCGGCGTTTCTTCACGGGCCGACAGGCCGCCTGCAGCATTTCCCGCAGCCGGTCGAGGCAATCCTCGGCGTTTTGCCGCTGGTCGCGGAAGCGGTCGCTACTGATCACAAAATCGCCGGCATTCGTCAGCCGGGTGGGAAAGAGTTCGAGCAGCCGCTCCCGCACTTCCGGGGAAATGCTCTCACTCTGGGTCGACCAATGCAAAATGGCCTTGCTGGCCACCTTGTTGACGTTTTGACCCCCGGGCCCCGAACTCCGCGCGTACGTAAACCGCAGTTCGGAATCGGGAATCTGAATGCGGGACGACACAATGAGCATGGCACGCGAGGGGGCAAAAACCTGTTCCGGTTGATCTTACGCCTGCCGACTCACTTCTGTCGATGACCCGATGGATATCGCCAACAAGTGCCAGGACAGTTAGACTTCTGGCAGAGACACCCGGCCGGTTCATCGGGTTCACATCCTGTCCGAGTGGACGATCCCAAGAGGCTCCATCTGATGATCCATCGGCACACATCTGCTGTTTGGCTGAGGCTGCTGGGGACCACAATGCTGTCCTTTGTGTTTGCCGTGCCTTGCGCCGCCCAAACCCAGGAAGCACCGCGGCCGCCGCGGGAACTCGCGGGATTGCCGCTGGTGTTTCAGGATGACTTCGACGAACCCACTCCCGAGCGCTACCTGTTCAGTGACCCGGCCGCCTGGCGGTGGCGCAAGGAGGAGGGACGCACCCTGCTGGAGCAGTTCCAGGCCAGCCAGGTCGAGAACCCGGTCCGCAGTCCCTTCAACCGGGCGCTGGTCCGCGGACTGCACTTGGGCGATGTGATCATCGACGTGCGGCTGCAGTCGACCATCAAAGATTACGACCACCGCGACATGTGCCTGTTTTTCGGATTCCAGGATCCTTCGCATCTGTATTATGTCCATCTGGGAAAGAAGGCCGACGACCACGCCAACCAGATCTTCATTGTGGACGGGGCCCCACGGAAGAAGATTTCTCTGAAATCGACCGCCGGCACCCCCTGGACCGAGGGTTGGCACCATGCGCGCGTGGTGCGCAGGGTCGCTTCGGGTGAAATCGCCGTCTACTTCGACAACATGGACGAGCCAGTGATGCGGGCGGTCGACAAAACCTTCGGCCCAGGACTCGTCGGGGTGGGAACCTTCGACGACACCGGACGGTTCGACGAGCTGCGGGTTTATGGCGAACGCGTCGCGCCGAAGAATTGAGCCTGTCTCCACGAGCCGCTGCCAGCCGGTTCAAACAATCCAGCGTTCCCCACCACCACCGCGGAGTCTTGGATGAAGCCGGTTCTGTCGCTGCCTGTGATCATGTGCCTGGGGCTCGTGCTGGGCTGGCAGGTGACCGGCTGCGGCCGCCCCGAGACCGCCGCTCCCCAGCGGGACGAATCGTCGTCAGTCGACGACCGGACAGCCAGCGCAGAAGAACGTTCCACGCCGAGGAAAGGTCAGTCGAAACCCAGCGGCTCGGGTCGTCGGCGGGCCCGTTCCCTGGAGCTGTCGGGCGATTCCGCGCCGCAGAGTTCCTCGGGGCCAAGCGCCGGCCAGCTTGCCGAAGCCGAGTTGGCTCAACTGCAGCCCTTCCAGGTGCTGCTGGGCAACTGGCGGTGGGTCACCCAGAAGAAGTTCGGAGACTTCCCGAAGACGGGAGATGATGTCCGTTGGGCCTGGAACTTCCAGACACTGGCGGGACATCCCGCGCTGGTCACCCGCAGCGACGACCACCCCTACTTCCGAGAGATGGCACTGCTGTCGCTGCCGGACGACCGTTTCGAGGCCCGGCTTCAGCTCAGCGACCACTCGACTCGCGTCCTGCAGGGAACCTGGCTCGACGGCCACGCCCCCCGCGAGGTGGCCGATGGAAAAATCCTGCAGCGAACTTTCAAGCTGGGCCTCGACCAGGTCAGCCCCACCACTGGTGACCTGTGGCAGATGACGATCGCCCTCCTCGACAACGACCAGTATCTCGTCGAGATCAAGCGTCGTGCTTCGGCCACGGCGACGCCCCAATCTCTTGATACCGTGCGGCAGCAGCGACTGGGGACTTCGTTCGCGGTCGCGGAGAGCGACAATCCCGGGCCCAAGTGCATCGTCTCGGGGGGCCTGGGGACCATGACGGTCAGCTTTGACGGGAAGAATTACCCCGTCTGCTGTTCCGGCTGCGCCGCCGCGTTCAACGACGATCCCCAACGCTGGCTCAGTCGCCTCAAGTCGGCCCCCGCCCAGCCGGAGCGGTGACCTCGTCCGGGTTTCACCGGGGGACCGAATCGGAGTTCCCTGGCGACGGCGTGGAGGCTGGTACAAAACCTGTACTCCCGCGCAGCAACCAGGCGGCCACGGCCAGGGCCAGCAGCCCCAGGACGATCCCCAGCCAGGCTGCTTTCGCCACACGGCGGGAGGCTCGGGCGGCCCCCTCCCGCCGGTTCTTGCTTCCTGGGACACGGTATCTCAAGGTCTTGCCAATTGTGATCAGATCCCCCGGGTGGAGAGGGTGCTCCTGGCCGGGATTCGTCAATGGAACACGGTTCAGCTCGGTGCCATTCCGACTCCCCAGATCGGCCAGGGTCCAGCGGTCCCCCTGTCGCCGAAATTCGCAGTGACGGCCCGAGACCGCCACATTCACCAGCAGCACCTGGCATTCGGGATTGCGCCCCACGGTCACCCGGTCTCCCTGCAGGCGAATGGGGGGCCCACCCGCCAGAGGCTCGAGCACCAGTCCCGTGGTCGCGGGCGCGGGGCCAACCGGGACGCTGGCACCAAACCCAGGATCGGGATCCAGCGTGATTGGGGGGGGGAATCGCCGCTCCGGAGTCAGATTGCTCGACACTCCACCTGCCGCCGTGAGCGACCGGGTGGATGTGGTTGTCCAATGGCTCAGATCGCGCGACGAAGCCCCGTCGGCCAGGCGCGGCCGGCTGGCTCCCGCCGCCTGAGCCAGTCGCCGGCGGGCATCGCGCGCGCGGAATGCGAGAACCCGCGAAAAATCGAATTCGACCGCGGCCGGATGGGCATGCGGCTCCAGCGCGGCAGCCACTTCTTCCATCGACGAGGGCCGCCCGGAGGGCTGCTTGGCGACCATGCCGGCAATCAGCGCAGAAACTTCCGCGGGGAGCGCGGGAAGCAGCTCGCGGGCCTCGGGTGGCACCTGGCTGCGGTGTGCCTCCAGTTTCTCGCGGGTGCCGGCCAGGGGAAACAGAGTCCGTCCGCAGAGCAGGGCGAAGAAGGTCGCCCCGAGGCTGTAGATATCGGCGGCCGGTCCCACCGATTGGCCGTCGGCAATCTGCTCGGGCGAGATATAGTCGGCGGTCCCGAGGCATTCATGGCCGAAGATCATCGCCAGCGAGAACTCATCTCCCTCAGTCTGGTCCTTCAGCAGGGCCAACCCGAAATCCAACACCTTGAGCTGCCCCGCCCGGGTCACCATCAGGTTCCCCGGCTTGATGTCGCGGTGAATGACCCCTGCGCGGTGGGCCGCCGCCAGGCCCAGCGCGGCCTGCCGGATGAGGTCGCAGGTCAGTCCCCACGCAGGCAGTCCCGACAACTGGAGCCACTCGTCGAGATTGATCCCTTCGACGAATTCCATCACCAGGCAGGGGGTTTCGCCGAACACCTGCTCGTGCGATTCCAGGCTGTGAACGGCCACCACGTGGGGATGCCGGATGAGCTGGCCCGCCCGAGCCTCCAACCGCAGGCGGGTGAGCATCCCGGGATCGGAGCGGTGTTTCTCGGAGACGGTCTTCAGCGCGAAACGCTCCCCGGTCTCCCGATGTTGCACCAGGTACAGGACCGCCATCCCCCCGGTCCCCAGCAGTTCCAGAATGGTGTAGGGACCAATCCGAAATCCCCGCGAATGCCCCTGCAACAGGCGCTCGGCCTGATAGCGGGTGAGCCACCCCCGATTGACCAGTGCCCGGGCCAATTCCAAAGGGCTCTCCCCCGGCAGACTGCGTGCCAGCTCCAGCCGCTCAGTCGTCAGCAGTTGGCTGACTGTCAGCAGTCGGAGCAGCTCGTCGGGAGTGGTCGGTTCGGGCATTGCTCCACACGTCGCGCAGAGTTCTCGGGAAATGGGGGGCCAACCCGCGAACGGGGGTCAAGAGCAGCAAACACCAGAACTCAGCCCCCGCCGGGTGACGTCAGCCCAAGGCCCGGTCATTGAGCGCCCCAGCTCCATCGCGCTCCAAGAACGCGGAATGCCACAAATAGCGGAGGGAGCCGCCAGCGAACAATGGAGGGGGCCAGATTTCCCTCTGACCAACCACCAACCGATCCGGCCGCAGGAACGGTGGCCACCCGTGGACCGCGGCTTCGGCCACCCAAAGAAAAGAGTGGGGCCGGTCTTCCGAAGAAAACCGGCCCCACGAACTCAATCCGTTGGACAGCCGTCTGCTCGGGTGAGCAGATTAGCGGCCGCAGGAACCACAGCCAGGAGCAACACCGGTGGCCACACCAGCGCCCACTCCGTAGGCCGCACCGGTCACACCGCAGGGGGCAACCCCGGCGGCACCAGCGGGAGCGTAGCCAGCACCGTAGCCAGCTGCCGCCGCGACGGGAACCCGCACGCGGATGGTCTGCTGAACGGGACGGCACACCTGAACGGCGACCTGCTGCTCAACCTCGACGGGAACAACGACCGAGTAGTTCTCGACGCGTTCCTTGGTCACGGCCTTGTAGGTCGTCACATTGCGGGTGACGGCCCGGGTCTCGGCTTCGTTTTCGACGTAGTTGACCGTGCGGGTCCGGGTCTCGGTGCTCCACTCGGTCACGGGAACCTGCCGAGTCTGAGTCTGAGCCTGGTACTCGGTGACCTGCACCTGACGGGTGCGGGTCTCGGTGGTCATCTCGGTCACGGGAACCGAACGGGTCCGGGTCTCCGTGGTCCACTCGGTCACGGGAACCTGACGGGTCCGGGTTTCCTGGGTCACTTCCGTCACGGGGACGGTGCGGGTCCGGGTCTCCTGGGTCCATTCGGTCACGGGGACCTGGCGGGTCTGGGTCTGGGCCACGTACTCGGTCACGGGAACCGAACGGGTCCGGACTTCATCCTTGTACTCGGTCACGTTGTACTGCCGAGTCTGGGTCTGGGTCACGTACTCGGTCACGGGAACCGTGCGAGTGCGGGCTTCCTGGGTCCACTCGGTCACGGGAACCTGGCGGGTCCGGGTTTCCTGGGTCACTTCCGTCACGGGGACGGAGCGGGTCCGGGTCTCCTGGGTCCACTCGGTCACGGGGACCTGGCGGGTCTGGGTCTGCGTCACGTACTCGGTCACGGGAACCGAACGGGTCCGGGTCTCGGTGGTCCACTCGGTCACGGGAACCTGGCGGGTCCGGGTTTCCTGGGTCATTTCCGTCACGGGAACCGTGCGGGTCCGGGTCTCAGTCTGCCAGGTGGTGACAGGCACCGTCCGGCTGCGAGTCTCGGTCCGGTACAGAGTCACCTGGTAGTCGTAGGTCTCGACCGCAGCTTCTTGGCGGGCGACGGGAACCTGGACGGCAACCTGAACCATGTTGGGAACCCACACACGCTGGGTCACAACCTGGGGGCAGCCGCCAGCCACGCCAGCCGAGCCATCGGCAACGCCGTAGCCAGCGCCGTAACCGGCACCGCCGGCCACCGCACCGCCAGCCGCTCCACCGCAAGGATTGCAGGTGTTGCAGCGGTTGCAGCGATTGCAGGCGCGACGACGACCACAGCGGCCGCACATGCCGGCACCAGCCGCAGCGTGACCATTGTCACAGCCACCAGCCACACCAGCGCCATTGCCAGCACCGTAACCAGCCCCATAACCGTAGCCAGCCGAACCACCGCCAACCGTCACCTGACGGTCTTCGTAGTGGCCCTGGTCCTGGCAGGTGGTGCGGTTCTCGTAGCCCATCACCGTCCGCCAGACATTCCGAGTTCCCTGACGGGTCTCGGTGTAGGGGACGTTGACGTTGTACTGCTGCTCGACGCTCGACTGCACGGGGACATTGACCGTGTAGGCCTGCTCGACATTGCGGGTCACGGGCACGTTCACGACATAGTTCTGGTCGACCATCTTGGTGACCGGAACGTTGACCATGTACTGCTGCTCGACGTTCTTCGTGACGGGAACCGTCACGTTGTACTGCTGCTCGACAGTGCGGGTGTAGGGAACGCGCACGGTGTACTGCTGCTCGACCTGCTTCGTGACAGCGACGTTCACGGTGTACTGCTGTTCGACGGTCTTGGTGACCGGCACATTCACCATGTACTGCTGCTCGACATTGCGGGTCACGGGCACGTTCACGACGTAATTCTGGTCGACCATCTTGGTGACCGGAACATTGACCGTGTACTGCTGCTCGACGTTCCGGGTCACCGGAACGTTGACCGTGTACTGCTGGTCGACCGTCTTCGTCACGGGGACGTTGACCGTGTAGGTCTGATCAACCATCTTCGTCACGGGGACATTGACCGTGTACTGCTCTTCGCGGCTCTTGGTCTTGGGAACCATCACCGTGACGTTGTCCGTCACCTGGGTGGTCTCAGGAACCTGCTCGACATAGGTGACCGTCCGCTGCTGCTGCTGCGTCTGGTACTGAGTCACCTTCACCGTCTGGTACTCGGTCACCGTCTGGTTCACCGTGACCACCTGGTCCACTTCCACCCAGTCGGTCGCACAGCCGCCATAGGCACCGCCGCCGGCCGCTCCGCCAGCGTAACCGCCCGCCCCGTAGCCGCCGGCCGCACCGCCAGCACCACCGAGGGCCGAGCCATCAGCTCCGCATCCTGCGGAACCACCACCACATGCTCCGGACCATGCCGCCGAGGCACCGGCACCACACGCTGTGCCGCACCGCCGACGACCGCCGTTCGCCTCCGAGGTGGCTGGCATCAACGCCGCCAACCCCAAAAGCAACACCAACCCAGCCCTCAAAACCATTTCGAAAGACCTCCAAGAGACAACACGTTCATCCAGTCAATGGAAACGGCTCACCCCACCGAATTCCCCAGAGACCCCAGCTTATACATCCTACCCAGAGCCTCTTCAATCAATTCTCTGGTATTTTCCCCCTCATTTCACCAGTTTTCCGGGGCAGTCCCCTCATACAACCGGCAGAACCGATCAACTGCCCCACCCAGACCACCACCCATTTGTCCGTATTCTCGATCTCTCCGCCTCCTCGGGACCCAAGCAAATGCATGCATATGTTCACGTTTTGATAGGGAATTGCGTCTTTGGCGGGGCGTCGCGCCCCTGCGCCGGGATCGGCACACGGGTGGCGGTCCCGCAGACATCGAATGCCAACCGGCGACGTCCGGCGTTTGGGCACCGACCACCCTCTGCCCCACGAAAACTGGGCGTGTTCAGCGCCGACTGGCCGAAACCGTCGCGACGGTCAATTCCCTGTCAGTCAGGACCACCAACCCGTCGGCATGCTCCGCCACCTGCCAATCGCGAACGGTCCCCTGCGGTCGACAAACCCAGTTCAACTCCCCTGCGGTGGGGTCGCGCAGCTCCCACTGCAGTTCCCCCTCCGCACTTTCCACAGCCAACACCAGCCACTCCCGCTGCCGCCACAATTGCCGCACCTGGCCGGAACCAGACCCCGTCCAGGGCCGCCTCCAGAGCACCAGCCCACCCCGGACCTCGACCGCGCACAGTTCGTGGCCATCGACCAGATACAGACATCGCTCATCCCGACACACCAGCCGCGGCCCCCAAGTGCCCCGCGAGCGCAAGGTCAGATTCCAACCGCGGCCGCCGGTCCCCCAGGGAATCCATTGCAGGTCCAAATCATTCCGCGGCAACAACAGGCCGCTGCCGTCACTCCAGCCCCCCTGGTCCGCCCGCTCCACCGCTCGACCGCTGTGGAGTGATTTCAGTTCCCGGGGCAACTCGAGTGTCGACACCGTTCCGCTGTCCAGTTCCACGCGCTGGACCAGATCGGGCTGGCACACCAGCCCCCACCCCAGGCCGGGCTGCGGCTGCGGATCCTCACGCCACGGACGGACCGCAGTGGTCACTGTGTGCCGGGCGAATCCATCCGCCGTATCAAGAAACACAATCCTGGGGGGCGACATCGTCTGGATCGCCAGCAGCCCATCCTGCCCGACCCAATACGGGGACAGTTCGGGTCGGTGGTCCCCCCGCGTGCCGGGAGCCCCCCCCAGATCACCCTCCTCCACCCTCCCCTCGGGAGAAAATCGCCACAGCGAGGCCCCTGATCGCAGATCGATCGCCTCGAGGCCGCGGAACGGATCCAGCACAACCAGCACCGATCCTTCACACCGCAGTCGCCGCACTGGGTGGAAGTGCCCGGACCCTCCCTCGGCCCGCGACCACCGCGTCATCCCCGTTCGGGAATCCAGGCCCACCAGTTGCGCACTGGTCGCCAGCACGATCGAGTCTCCCGTACCTCCCATCCAGAGGGGACGTTCCGCCACGGGACAAGACCAGCGCACGGCACCGGTCTCCCAGTCGTGACATTGCAGCCGTTCGCCTGCCACGAGCACCCAGGCGTTGGCGGCATCCCCCGAGTCGGCGGACGGACAGGCGAGCATGCGCCCCTTCCGCACCGGCACGGTCCAGGTGCGACCTGGGATCAGACCCGAAACTTCCTTCCAGGCAGGTTCCAATCTTGGGGAACGCGCGGGCTCGGCGGGAGATTCCGCGGGCAAACTTGCGACTGGGGACACCGGCACTTCGATCTCGTCCTCCGTGGATGTCGACGGAGGAACCACGGAACTCTGTCGCAGCTGGGCCAGGCGCGCCAATTCGATGACGGCGGTCTGACCAATCGACCGCGTCGCCCCCGACTCCCGGGGCAGACGGACCATCAGCGGATCCTGCAGCAACCGGGTCCATATGGCGGCCGCTTCTTCCCAACGCCCCTGCCGTGCCAGCAGATCGGCCGACTGCACTCCAGCTGCGGCCCGATCCTCGAGACGGGGCGCCCGTTCGCCAACCTCCTGAAACAGTTCGCGGGCCGCCTCCCAATCTCCCGCCTCGCGTCGCGACTGTCCCGCCTCCAGGAACAAGGGAACCTGGATCCGCGACAAGATGTCCCTCTCACCGGTGGCCGGGGTCTGGTCCCGCTGCGCCAGCACCCGCCGCCAGGCGTCGACCGCCCGGCGTTCCTGCGCGGGATCGCGCGGGCCTTCCCCCCGCAAGTTCGCCGACTCATGCAGTGCCGCGGCCACCAGGGCGGCCCGCGTGCCGCCGGTTCGCGTCAGGTCGTCTTCGAGTTTTTTCCGCCGCTCCAGATACTCCCAAAACACCAGCAGGCGGTCGGTCTGAGCCACCACGAGAAAGCCGTCCGCCAGGGCCAGGTTACCCCCTCCCGCCCGCTGGATCTCAGCCAGGGGAACTTCCCGCAGACGTCGCCCCGTCTTCGCCTCCACCACCAGAATCTCGGTCTCGCGGGGCCACAAAACCATATCATCTGACAGGGCGCAGCGGCCCAGGGTGCGGGAATCGGGACCTTCATTCCCCACCGACCAGGCGATCTCCCCGCTGTCGGCCTCGAGGCCAAACAGTTGGTTGGCGGCAACCACCAGTCGGCCCTGCCGCACACCAACCACCTGCCGGGCGATTCCCGGAAGAGGGCGTTGCCACAGCCGTACTCCACTGGCCCCGTCCAGGGCCAGGACCGAGTTCGAATCCTGGGGTGCCAGGAACACCAGACCGTCGGCACACACACAAGGGTTTGGTCCGAGGGTCTGGTGATCATGCCAATCGGGAACCCGCTCGGACTCGTCCCGGTCATAGCTGGTGACCCAGAGAATGCTCCCGCGACGGGCCTCCAGCGCGATCACAGAACCCTGGTTGGTTCCACAGTACACCCGGCCATCCGCGGCCGACAGCAGCAGCCCCTGCTGCTCATCGAAGTCACCGCCAAACAGGGCTGAAGACTGCAGGATGCGACGATTCCACAGCAGCTTCCCCGAGGCCGGTTCCAGGCAGGCGACATTCAAGACCGGCTGCGGAACCAGCTTCTTCAGCACAACCCAGAGCTGGCCGTTGTCGGCCAACGGAGCGCCGCAGAAAATCCAGTTTCCCACCTCATCGGCGATCTGGTCCGCCGTAACCTGCCAGGTCAGTTCTCCCTCCCGCTGCAGATCCAGGCAGACCAGCGTACTCGGAAGGGTCCCCCCTCCCCCCAGGCCGCTGGCGGCCACCGATTCCCCCAGCCGCGCAAAGAGCCGGTCATCGGCGATCGTCAACGTACGGGCCGGGAGCCCAATCCGGGGACGCTGACCGCGCAGTTCGCTGTGCTCTTCCAGCGAAAACAAGACGGGGGAATGACCCCACAGCGGTTGGCCCCGTCCCTTCCCCGCCAGGTCGAGGCCCCAGATCTGCCTGTCGTCGCAAAAGAACACTCCCTGCTGATGAATGACCGGAAAGGTCCCCAGCACCGCCACCTTCGAATTGGGTCGTCCCAGCAGGGGAGGTGGCAATTGGAAACGGTCGTCGAATGGACGAGTCGCGCGGGGATCCTGAAAGTCAATGACGATCGGGGAGAGCTCCAGCTCCCATCGAATGCCGGTTGGCAACGCCACCGGACCGGCGACCTGCCCCCGCTGCGCATTCCCCCCCAGCGTGGACCAGGAATCAATTCCGGACCAGGTGGGCGCCAACCCCGACTCAACCAGTGTCTGCAGCCCCCCCCAACCGTGACCGGCGACGCCAAGTCCGGCCTCCTCGAATTCCGGAAACTCGCGACGCAGCGCGGCCAGTTCGCGCAGCGCGCGGTCGCGGTCACCCAGGGCGGCGCTCGACAGGACCAGGCGGGCCCGCACGGCCGCTCCAACCAGTTGGGGATCCGGATAGTAGGCCACCGGGGGAACTCCCGGCGGACGAACCGCCCCCGCGAACGGCGGCACGAGGCGTTCCCAGAAAGAGCGCGCCTCGGAGGGATCGCCCCGCTCCCAGGCGAGGTCCCCCAGCTTCAGCAGGGCGTCATCACCAAATGAACTGTGAAATGCCCGATCCACAATGCGGCGGAGATCAACCTCCGTCCCCGATTCCCACCAGCGCCGGGCCAGCGGGTCAACCCGCCGACGATGCCGTTCCAGCGCCTCGCCGGAGAGTCCCGACAGCAGCATCCGCGCCGCCTGCTCAACGCCAACCTGCCGACCCCGCCCCACGTCCACCAGCCCCGTTCCCGGCTGGTTTAAGATCGGTTCGATCTGATCCAGCGCCTCCTTCCACCGCTGCGCCAGCAGCAACTCTTCAGCCGCTTGATAACGGCGGGTCGCCTGGGGATTGGTCAGCGGCAGCGAGCCGTCGGCAGCCTGGGCAGGTTGGCGCGCCTGCGCCCACACCTCCGCCGGGAGGGCGCACCACAACACCAGCAGACAACCGGCCCACAGCCAATGCCGCCACCCGGCCCGCCCCGCACATTCCCCGCTGCGGATCCGCTTCATGAGCGCTGCCTCAATGCGTGTCCGACAGAAAACAACACGATCGCCAACAGGGTCGAGGCCGGCATCGCCAGCAGGGGAAACCCAAAAAACAATTGCCAGCCAATCACCAGCGGCAAGAACATCAAGACAGCCATCTGCAGCATGAAGCCCAGGGCGTTGCGCACTGGAGACTCTCCCGCGGAAAGGTAGGTTTTCCCAAGTGGGCTCCCGGTCTGTGGAACTAGGTTCCAAGACCATCGCCCGACGCCGATTGTAGCAGTCCCGGCTCTCCCCTGCCCATGGCCCAGCGCGGCGGAAACCGCCACCCAAACCGGTTCAGCCGGGGAGTTCGGCGCATTCCATTCCCTGGGCCTCACAGGGTTCGCAGCACTGCTTCCCCCACCTCGCTGGTCGACGACCGGCCTCCCAGATCGGGGGTTCGCACGCCCCCGTGCCGCAAGACCCGGGCGACCCCCTCCCGAATGGCCGTCGCGGCCGCCGACAGTTGCAGATGCTCGAGCATCATCGCGGCCGACAGAATGGCCGCCAGCGGATTGGCAATCCCCTGCCCGGTGATATCGGGGGCCGAACCATGCACCGGCTCGAACATGCTGGGACCACGGCGGGTCGGGTCGATGTTTCCCGAAGCCGCCAGCCCCATGCTGCCGACCACAATGGCCCCCAGATCGGTCAAGATATCGCCAAACAGATTGCTGGCCACCACCACATCAAATGATTCCGGCTGTCGGACGAACTCCATCACCGCCCGGTCAATCAGCAGCGACTCGGTCGTGACCTGGGGATAGTCGGCCGCGACGTGAGCGAAACATTCGTCCCAGAGGACCATCCCATACCCCTGGGCGTTGCTCTTGGTGATGGACGAGACTTTGCGGCGCGGGCGGGTGAGCGCGGCTTCGAACGCCGCCCGGATGATCCGCTCGCACCCCCGCCGGGTAAACACCGCCGTCTGCAGCGCCGTCTCTTCCGGAAACCCCCGATACACCCGCCCTCCCACGTCGACATACTCCCCCTCGGTGTTTTCCCGGAAGACCAGCAGGTCGATCGAACCGGCGGGCTTCCCCACCAGCGGACTGGAGACCCCTTCGTACAGGTACGAAGGCCTCAGGCAGATGTATTGATCGAACCGGCGGCGAATCGGCAACAGCAGCCCATTCAGGGTGACATGATCCTGCACCCGGGGATGCCCCACCGCCCCCAGCAGAATCGCGTCGCAGGCGGCCAGCGTCTCCAGGAAATCCGGAGGAGCCATGCGGCCGTTCGCGAAGTAGTATTCTGTCCCCCAGGGGAACTCCCGCCACTCCAACCGGGCCCCCGCCAGTCCGGCCGCACGGGCCGCCACGCGCTGTGCTTCCCGGGTGACTTCGGGGCCAATTCCATCCCCCGCAATGACGGCAATCTGGAAGGTCCGCTCCATGGTCTGGTCTCTCGAGGTTGTCTGTCAGTATTTCCACCAGGAACGTCAGGCACCCCGCAGGGCCGTGAGGCACTGGGGATGGTTGAACATCCGTTCGTGATCATGGGGAATGCCGGGCGCCTCCACCAGCCGCCAGGCGAATCGCCAGCCCCGCTGCTGCGCCAGGTCCCGCCCACGAAACCAGGCCCGCCTCCCGCGCTCGTAGCGCGACAGCCCCTGGCGGTCCGCTTCGGGTGAGACGTCGAGATTCTCATCCCGCACGATGTCGCCCGTCCCGAGATAAATCGTCAGCGGTTGAGCCAGGTAGCGTTCCAGCACCGCGTCGTCACCCCACCCGGCCGGCAATCCGCCAAACCCCAGAGGAAACGCATGCTCGCGATTCAGGAACAGATGTGTCCCCGGATTGGCGGCGACGATCTGGTCCACCATCGGCGAAACAAAGGCCGCCATCCGCGCCAGGAACTGCCCCCCTCCGGAATGCCCCAGCAGGTGGACCTTGCGCCCACCCCCCCCCAGCGACTCGCGGAGCGCATCGACCAGGGGAGGCACCAGGCTGAAAGTCCAATCCCGCTCGGCCACCGGCTGCCCCTTCCGCAGGATCCCTCCCTGCTGATAACGGGTGGTGGGAAACCGCTCGGCATCGAACAATGGGGCCGCCAACGCCCCCCCCAACCGCCGCGCCAGTGCCTCGGCATGGTCGCGGTACTCCGCCGCGTTGCGCAACACGCCGTGAAACACCACCAGCAGCGGACCGTCACCCACCGCGGCCGGCCGCCAGGTGAAGATCCGCAGTTGCCCCTCCCGCGACGGGAACAGCAACTCCCCCCGTCCCGGCGGAAACTCTCCGATGGCGGAACGCGCAACGCCCATCTCAGCCCTCTCCCCCCGCATCCGGGTCGTTCGCCCCGGATTCATCCAGGCTGGCCACGCCCGCGGCCACCGAGTCGCAGACCCCCAGGCGGGAGGTCAACTTCACCACCTGGAACACCTTCGCAATCATCGGCTGGGGCCGACACAACTTCAGGTCTCCGCCGGCGCGCCGCAGGTTGCTGTATCCCGCCACCAGTTCGGCCACCCCCGCACTGTCGATGAAACCGACTTCCGCCAGATCCAACAACACCCGCACCTCCCCGGCCTTCAGCAGCCCGGCCAACTGTTCCGCCAGGGCCCGGGTCTCGCCCCCATGAATCAACTGCCCCTCGAGGCTCAGCACGGTGACACCCTGCTGGTGAGACTTTTTGATCTGGAGCATGGTGGATGAAATCCGTGGAAATGTGCTGCCTGGTACGGGACTGTCGCCTGTTCAGTATGGGTCCCCGGGTTGTCGTGTCGCAAGGCCACAGGTCTTCCCTGCGGGTGGGTTATTCTCTGAATTTCAGCGCCCGCCCCGGTGCCAGCCCCCGCGTGAACGGGAGCGGCGCACCGTCCCGCACCACCGCCGTCCCGTTCACAAATACGTCCCGGACCCCCGTGGCGAATTGATGCGGGTTCTCGTAGGTGGCCTGGTCGGCGATCGTCCGCGGATCGAACACCACCACATCCGCGAACGCCCCGGGACGCAACTCGCCCCGATCCTTCAACCCAAACCGCCGCGCCGGGCCGGAGGTCAGCTTGCGCACTCCCTCTTCGAGCGAAAACAAGTGGCGGTCGCGCACACACGCCCCCAACAGGCGGGCGGCTGAACCGGCGATCCGGGGATGCACCGCCCCATCGTCGAAGTAGATTCCATCACTTCCCATCAGGTACAGGTCATGCTGCAGAAACGGTTCCACCAGCCGGTCGTCTCCCTGATTGAAAACCAGCAGCACCGCCAGCCGTTCCTCCAGCAGCAGGTTGCACAGCGCGTCGGCCGCGGACAAACCGGTCTCGGCCACATACTGGCTCAGCAGCTTCCCCTGATGCACCGCGTTGTCTTTCGACTGGGTCCAGGCGATGTGGATTTCGTCGAGGTCGAGATCGTAAGCCGCCAGGCCCGCGGCGAAGCGGTCCCGAATCGCCGGCTCGCGCAGGCGCTCGAGCACTCCCAGCGGCCCCCGTTCCCAGCACTCGTTGGGAATCAGAAAGTTCAACATCGTCGAGCCCGGCTGGTACGGATAGACGTCGAACGTCAGATCGACCCGTCGCCGCGCCCAGTCGATCAACCCGAGTGTCTGGTCGACATCCAGGCCCGAACTGGCCTTCAAATGCGAGATGTGCAGCGGGACGCCGCCGCGCTCGGCGATCTCGACCGCTTCCTCCACCGCGCGCCGCAATCCCTGCTTGTACCTCACATGGGTGACGTACAACCCACCCCGATCGGCCATCGCCCGGCAGGCATCCACCAACTCACCGGTGGTCGCGAAGCACTGCGAGATATAGTCCAACCCGGTCGACAGTCCCGCGGCCCCCTGCGCCATTCCCTCCCGGATCGCGGCCCGGATCTCACGGGCCTGGTAGTCGTCGGGAGCCTGCCGCCCCCACCCCAGTGCATTCACCCGCACATTCGCGTAGGGAATCTGTAACAGCGAGTTCTGGGCGGTATTGCGGTCCAATTCCCGCTGGTAATCGGCCAGACTCTCCCAACCCCGGTAATGATCCAGTCGCAGACCGTTCAAAGACCGCAGGTAAAAGATCCACTCGGCGGCATTCCAGTCACGCACGGGGGCGTACGAGATGCCGTCGGCCATCAGAACTTCGGTCGTGAACCCCTGCCGCGTCTTCACCTCGAAGTTTCCGGTCCGCAGCAGCCAGCCATCCGAATGGGTGTGCAGGTCCACGAAACCCGGAGCGACCACCAGGCCCGATGCGTCCCGCGTTTCCCGGGCAGTCAGCTGGCCACAGTTCCCCACCGCCACCACCCGCTCGCCCTGGATGGCCACATCCGCCCGTGTGCCCGGATGGCCCAAACCATCCAGTACGGTCCCCCCCTGAAGCAGAAGATCAACAGTCATGGTCGGCCGGTTGGTCCCTCGAAGTGCGCCTCTGGTCCCTGGAACATCCCTCACGCCGGCCAGCGTAACAAGGTGGCTGCGAACTCCCCAGCATGCGGCCACGCCCCACCCTCACCAAGCCCCCCAGTCCACCTCCCCTGCCCGTGCTGGCCGCTGATCCGTGCTGGCCGCTGATCTGGGTCACCCTCGATTCAGCCCGGTCCCTCGCCATCAGCGGCCAACTCAGATTTTCCGAAAAAGTAAACTGGGAAGCCTTGGTGGACTCAAGCAGTCGCAACGAGAGTGCCGATAAACAGAGGAGAACGGTTCGTGCCGGTTATTTCGGGGGGAATTACCAGTTCAGCCTGGTTGCGGCTGCATTGGTCCCGGCGGACGGTACCCACGTTCAGGAGAACACCTCGTGCGGAAACTTCCTTCACCCTTCCGATCCCTGCTCCCTGTGGCTGCCTGCTGCATCGCCCTGGTGCTGACTCTGGCGTCTGCGGTGATTCCGCTCTCGGCCGGCACCAAAGAGCGGCCCCCCCTGAAAAGCTCGAAGGGGCGTCCCTCGCAGGCTCAGCCCGAAGAGTCGGCCGACGGCGAGGAGAGCGACTCACTCGACCTCCCCGCGACGGGCGAAAGCCGCCGCATTCGCCTGAATTACCTGCGGTCGAACTGGAAGAAAGTGCTCAACGATGTCGCCAAGAGCATGGACAAAGAACTGGTGGCGGACGAAATTCCCGCCCGCCCGTTCAGTCGCATCGACCGGAAGCAGCACTCCCCGGAAGAGGCGCTCCGCATTCTGAATCGCGAACTGGCCGCGATGGGTCAGAAACTGGTCGTCAAGGGTGACCACCTGGTCCTGATCAGCACCCATCAGCAGCGAATGGATTACAGTCCGGCAGTGGTCAAGGGGGAGGATGAGCGCCGGCGTGAAGCCGAAGCGCACGAAGCCACCCTGGCCGCGGAGGAGGAACTGGCGCAGCTCAAGAAGCGTCGTCCGGCCCAGGCCCAGGCCGTCTGGCCCCCCCGCGGACGCGAGACCATCGAAGAGGCCGAGACCGAGTCTCCCCGGCGGCTGGCGAACAGCGCTCGTCGGGTCCGTCCGGCGACCGTCGAGGAGGACGATCTCGAAGAGACACGTCCTCTGCGCAAAGTGCGCCGGGTGGCCGCCGAGGTCGAAGCCGACTCGTCCGAACTGGTCGAAACCGAGATCCGCCTCTCGAACCGCGATGCCGGCAGCATCGAGAAGTCGCTGCTGAAGGCGTTCAAGGGAAGTACGCAGCGTCTCGCCAAGGGTCCCGGAGGACTCGAAGGCTTCGCCATCCTGGCCCCTTCGGAAGATCCCGGGGCGCGTCGCGTGCGGTTCCGGATTGGCGTCGACGAAGAACGGAACTCGATCCTGGTGGAAGCGACCGAGCAGGAAACCCCGGCCATCGTCCGGTTGGTCCGGGCACTCGACAAGCTTCCTCCGGGAGATCAGGGCGCAATCCGAGCCATCCCCTCCAACAAGGCCGACTCGCGCCTCGCCAAGTCGCTGCAGACCGAACTCGACCAGTTGGTGCTGGCGACCCGTATGCAGGAGGCCCGGGACGCCGCGGGCGATGACGCCGACAACGCTGCACCGGACGACGAAGAGCCCGCCGCTCCTGCCCGCGGGCGCCCCGAGGGGGGCCGTGCGGGCGCGGGGGCCCAACAGGGAATGCCCATCCCCCAGGCTCTCCAGGGAAGCTTGAAGGGAGAAGTCTCGATCGAGGCGGTCCCCGATCTCAACGTGTTCATCATCAAGGGGAATGAGAAGGACGTCGAAACCGTCATGAGCATTCTCAAGGAAATCGAGAAGCTCAGCGAAGCCAGCGCCCCGGTGGTCCGCATGGTTCCGGTGGAACATCAAAACAGCGAAGCGCTCGCCACTCTGCTGACGGCCGTTTATGACCGCATCAGCCCCAAGCAGGCGGCGCGCGGCGGACAGGCCAGCACGTCGTCGGTGGCGTTGTTCCCGGTCGCCCGGCCCAACGCCCTGCTGATCGTCGCTCCCCAGGCCGACCTCGACGCCATTCTTGAACTGCTCGAACAACTCGACCAGCCCAGTGATCCCACGCTCGAATACAAGGTCTTCCGCCTGAAGTACGCGGTTCCGTCCCAGGTCTCAGACACCATCAAGCAGATGTATCCGGTCGGCCAGACCGCCACCCCGGGCCAGGCGACCACCAACAACGCCAACAACTCGACGGCGGTCCTCGCTCCCCGCGTGGTGGTCGTTCCCGACAGCCGCACCAACTCGGTCATCGTCCAGGCCCGTCCCCGCGACATGGCCGAGGTCTCGATGCTGATCAACGACCTCGACACCCTGGGGTCCGACTCGGTCAATCAACTGCGCATCTTCCCCCTCCAGAACGCCCTGGCCGACGAACTGGCGGTCACGCTGCAGCAGGCCATCATCGCGGTGCTGACACCGGCCCGGATCCAGGCGCAGAACCAGGGGGCGGGTGGCGGGGGCTTCGGCGGCGGTGGTGGCAATCAGCAGATCCAGAACGAGGACCTGCGGGATGTGAAGAGCTCGATCATCGAGTTCCTCGACGCCGAGGGGGACGACGGCCGGGCCGTCCGCTCGGGCATCATCTCCGACATCCGCATCAATCCCGACGCCCGCACCAACAGTATCGTGGTGACCGCCCCCGCCGAGAGCATCGCGCTCATCGAGACCCTCATCAAGCGGCTCGACAAGCCCGCTTCGGCCGTCGCCGAAATCAAGGTCTTCCCGCTCTCCAACGCCGACGCCTCCGGGATGGTGGCCCTGCTGGAGGGATTGTTCGCGGCCCAGGCGCAGCGGCAACGGGGGGGGGCCGGCGGACAGGGCGGATTTGGCGGGGGACTCCCCCTGGCCGGCACCGATGACGCCAGCAGCACCCTCATTCCCCTGCGGTTCTCGGTCGACACCCGCACCAACAGCATTATCGCCATCGGCGGTGGAGACGCCCTCGAAGTGGTGCATGCCGTGCTGCTGTCGCTCGATTCCAGCGACGTTCGCCAGCGGCAAAACCGGGTGTACGCCCTCAAGAACAGCCCGGCCGCCGATGTGTCACTGGCCATTCAGCAGTTCCTGCAATCGCGACGGCAGATCGAACAGCAGGATCCCGCCCTGGTCAGCGCGTTTGACCAATTCGACCGCGAGGTCGTTGTGGTCCCCGAACCGGTCGGCAACAAACTGCTGATCAGCGCCACTCCCCGCTACTTCGACGACATCATCCAGATCATCCGCGAGCTGGATCAGGTCCCCAAGCAGGTGATCATCCAGGCCCTGCTGGTCGAAGTCGAACTGACCAGCAATGACGAATGGGGCGTGGAACTGGGCATCCAGGACTCCATCCTGTTCGATCGCAGCGCGATCACCGAACTGGTTCAGGTCCCCACCACCAACACCTCCCCCAACGGGGTGCAGACCACCACCCAGACCATTGTCTCACAAAGCTCGACCCCCGGGTTCAACTTCAACAATAACCCCCTGGGGAACAACACCTCCCCCAATCTCAACACCCAGCGAGTCGGCGGACAGGCCCTCAGCAGCCTCGCAGTCGGCCGGGTGAATGGCGACCTGGGCTACGGGGGCCTCGTGCTGGCCGCAGGCTCGGAAAGCGTCAGCGTGCTGCTGCGGGCCCTCGCCGCCCGTCGCCGTATCGACGTGCTCAGCCGCCCGCAGGTCCAGGCCCTCGACAACCAGCTG
The DNA here is from genome assembly GCA_903861195.1 of uncultured Planctomycetaceae bacterium. GTDB lineage: Bacteria > Planctomycetota > Planctomycetia > Planctomycetales > Planctomycetaceae > UBA10511. Next base: position 28,571 of record CAIOTJ010000219.1, read on the forward strand.
GCCACCATCCAGGTCGGTCAGGAAGTTCCCCGCGTCGACAGCTTCACCATCAACCAGAACACCGGGAACGCCACCCCCATCGTGCTGCCCCGCAACGTTGGCATCATCCTCGAGGTCATCCCCCGCATCAGCCCCGAAGGGATGGTTGTGATGGAGGTCTCGGCCCGCAAGGACGCCCTCAATCCCCAGGGGATCCCCCTCTTCACCAATCCCAACGGCAGCGTGATCACCTCGCCGATCATTGACACCACCAACGCCCAGACCTCGGTCATCGTCCGGACCGGGCAGACGATTGTGCTCGGTGGCATGATCACCAGCTCGAACACTGTCGAAGAACGCAAGGTTCCGCTTCTGGGTGACATCCCCCTGCTGGGACAACTTTTCCGGGCCGACTTCAAGCGGACCCGCCGAACGGAACTGCTGATCTTCCTGACCCCCCGCATCATCCGGAATGAAGAAGAGGCCGAGATGATCAAGGAGATCGAAACCCAGCGGATCAACTTCATCGAATGTCAGGCCGAGTCGATCCACGGTCCCCTCTTCGGTGTCCCGAGCGAAGACCTCGGCGGCTACTCGACCTCGACCAACCTCGGGCCGGTCACCAACCCCTCCAACCGCCCCCTGGAAATGAACTACACCCCGGGCGTCACCCCCGAGCCGCTCCCCGAGACCGGTCGGCCCAGCCGTGTGATTCCGCCCCCCCCGGAGCCTGACAGCAGCCTCGACGAACCGACCCTGGCTCCTCCGGCGGGCCGCTCCGGGGTGAAACGCCCGACCGTTCCCGCCCGGGCCACCACGAAACTGAGTCGGGCCAAGGCAGAACCCCCTGCGGACCCCTCCGATGAAGATCAGGAGTATGCCGACTTCGAACTGGCGCCAGTCCGGCAGGTCGCAGCCAAACCGGGGAAATCAGCCGCCAAAGCTCGCGAGACGACGACCGCGGCTGGAACGTCCCGACCAGCCAGCCGCCGCAAGCCGGCGGCCGTGAATGACGACTGAGTCGCCTCTCGAACCGGGGGTGAGGGTCTCGTCCCTCCCCCCGGTTTCCGATGCCTGTGTGCTCTCGCCACTCCCTGTCTCCCTCCTCCCTGCCTCCCTCCTCCCGCCCCCCCCCCACTCATGTCACTCCCGACAACGTCTCCGCTGCGACGAGTCGTGGTCTTGGCCTCCGCCCTGTTGCTGGCCGCCAGCGGCTGCACATCACTGGGCAACTTCCACCTTGGCCAGGAACGCATTCCCCAAGCCTCTCCCAAGAATCCCATCGTCCAGGTGCTGGCGATGTGGCAGCCGGGAGAAGGCCCCGGGATCGACAACAAGACCACCCGCGGCTTCGTGGGAACCATGTACTTTTTCACCTCCAAAAGCCCCATCGCCGCCAAGACCAGCGGGAGCGTCTCCGTCTACCTGTTCGACGACCAGGGGGCAGAGGATGAACAGGTCAAACCACTGCATCACTTCATCTGGGAGAGCAAAGACATCGCCCAGCTCGGGCAACCCGGGAAACTGGGGCAGTCTTACACGATCTTCATCCCGTACACACGACCTGGGTTTCACAAGGCGCAGTGCAGCCTGCGGGTGACCTACACCCCTGATGCCGGATCGCCGGTCAACTCGGAAATGGCCTACGTGGCCCTGCCCGGCCGGAAGTACCGCGACACTCAGGACTCGGACCAAGCCGCGTTGAAAGCACGCAAACGCGCTCACACCAGCGAAGAGGAAGACGACGGAACTCCCGAGATTCGCTCACTCGAAATGGGCCGGAGCGACCGAAATGCGTTGCCGCACAGTGAACTGGCACGCCGGATTGAATCGATCGATCTGACCGCCCTCCGGAAACCCAAAGACTCTCCGGGTCTCTCCGCGACCCCGTTGAACGAGCGAGAACGAGCCCGCATCATGCGGGAACTGCAGCAGCAGGGCGAGGAGTTCGCTGTCGCCGAGCAGGCCGCTCCCGCCTCACGCCGCAAGCCGGTGCGCCGCGAGGTGGTCCTCGCCAACCACGAGGAGCTCGACGAGGAATTCGCGGCAGACTTGGACGACGACGACCGGGAACCGGGAACGGTTCCGGAGCGACGGGTGAACTCGAGCCGCCTCAGCAACTCCCGGCAGTCCCCCTCGCGAGACAACACAAGGGGACGAGACCAGGACCGTGTGCTTCGACGGCGGGTTCTGTCAGCGGCCGATGAGTGGCCGGAAACCGAGGAAGACTGAACGGCCCATAGGTAACAGGCGAACACCTCCAAGGGGAGCGGATGACATCGGGGTCCGTTCGCATCGAGCGCTGCCGAGTCGCACCGAGGCGAGCGCGCGGTCGGCTTGGGCCCCAGTGACGTGGCGTTCGACCAGAAACACGAGGATCAGCCTGCCAGCAACCGGGGGGGCATGCCAGGGCGGTTCGGGACCGAGTTTGGTGACTTTTCAGCATGGGGGGGGCAGCGGTCCACCGGGCCAAGTGGGGGGGCGCGACGCGTCGATGCCAAGAGTCCCCTCTTCACTTCGGTGTGTCGCTGCGATAGCATTTCATTCTCAAGTTCTGCACGGCAGCCTTCGGGAGCCCGCAGGTTCCCTTCCCTGGAGTCGACCCGCATGGCCTCTTGCAATTCACCGTGGGTTGTGATCACGACGCTGGCAGTGGGCGTCGTGGTTTCCACAGCCTCACCCGCGGCGGCCCAATTGTTCGGGCAAAGCAGCCCCAACAGCGGCCAGAATGGCCGGGGGACCGCTTCCATGGGGGCCCGCGGCAGCACCAGCGGCGCGTCGGGTTCGCAAATGCAGTTTGGCGGTCCGTCCCTGGGAGGCCAGTCAACTGGCAGTCAAGGGCTCGGGCAGAATCAGACGGGGCTCGGCCAGGCCGAGGGTTCGATGCGGGGCTCGACCGCCGGCGGCCGTTTCGTGGGAATGCGGCAGTCAGGGCAGGCCGCTCAGATGCCCAATATCAACGGCATGATGAACGGCCGGAACAACCGGAACGGCATGCTGAATCAGTTTGGCCAGCAGGGACAATTCGGCCAGCAGAACCGGAACAATCAGAATCGTAATCGCAACCAGCCAGGCCAGCAGGGGATGGGTCAGAATTTCAACGGCCAATCCAACCAAGCCCAGAGCCGTCAGATTCGGCCGACGCTCAAGGTCGGTTTCGAGTTCGACCCCGCCGAAGTGACTCCCGCCCAAACCCGGCTCGCCGCCCGCATTGAAAAACTCAATGACCGGAAGCAGTTCCAGGGGATCGACATGCGGACCGAAGGAGACACGGTCGTCCTGCGGGGGGTCGCCAAAGATGCGGCCACCAAACGGTTGATGGAAAAAATGGCGATGCTCGAACCCGCCATCAAGTCGGTTCGCAACGAAATTCGAGTCGTCGGCGAAGCACGCGACGAAGACGAATAGTCGCGTACATGCTGCCAGCACTCCGCTCCCTCCCCGCTTGCCGCTCCGCGGAGCATCCATCGGCTGGGAGAGAAGGCAATCCGGTGTCGCAACGACGGACGACAGGTGCTTCGGCCCCCCCCTTGGGGCACCTCTCCAAACGAACGGCCTGATCGACTCATCAGAGATTCGCGGGGACATCGCAAATTCCCCCTGCCCCAACCTGAAGTCCAACGCCGGACCGGCCTCTCACCTCATCACCTCTTCCCTCATCACAGCATCGCCGCTGCTATGGCGGCGATTGCCCGGCCAATTCCCGGGCACTGAGGGCCGCTTTTCGCCAGGTCTCCGCCAGCGCGCGCTGCCCCAGTTCGTCACAGAGGGCCGCCAGACGCTCGCGAATCTCAAAATCGGCGGGGCGCTGCATCGCCGCGCGGTACATGTCGAACAGCTCGCTCCGTTTGACTTCCGACTCACGGTAGCGGGCCAATTCCCGTTCGTACGCCTCCGTCTCCCCAGCCGCCTGGTACGCCAGAGCCAGCTGATAGCGGGTCTGAAAGTCGTGCGGCTCTTTCGCCAGCAACTCTTCGTAAATGGCAATCGCTCCCTGGCGGTCCCCCTCATCCAGCTGCATCCGGGCCCGCAACAGCCGGACCCGGACCGAGTCGGGACGTTCCTGCTCGGCCTGCGCCAGCAACTTCCGAGACTCATCCAGTTCGCCCATGCTCCAGAGACACTCACTCCGCATCACCAGCACAGGAACAGCCTCAGACACCGGTTCGAGGATCTCCAGAGCCGCGGTATAGTCTCGCTGCTCAATCAGGCATTGGGCCAGTTCGGTGCGAATGGCCCGCTGCACTTCCTCGGGGGGAGATTTCTCCAGCGCCTGCCGGTATTGCAGGATGGCCTCGGTGTAGTTGGCGTAGTCGGCATTCAGAATCAATCCCGCCAGCCGGAAGGCACGGTGGTCCTCCGGATCCAACCGCTCAGTCTCCTGCAAGGCCGCCAGGGCGAAGTCCATCGCTCCCAGATTGTGATAGACCGTGGCCAGATTGCGGTGGTTTTCTGGATCGGACGCATCCTCCTCGATCAACAGCTTCAGCAGTTGCTCGGCCTCTCCCCAGCGCTGCAGCCTCATCAGGCACTCGGCCGACCACTGCAGCATCGGCCGACGAAGGGTCCCGGCCGGCGGCACCCGGGTGATCTGCTTCAGGGCGGCCGCATGATCTCCACTGAAAATCAACCCCACCCCCAGCAGCAGTTTGAGATGCTCGCCCGTTCCCGGATACTCGCGCAGCGCCTCGACCGTCGTCCGGAACTTCTCTTGATCTCCTCGACGGGCGGCTGCCAATGCCTCGTCCAGCAGCCGCTGGACCTGGGTCACGGTCGCCGAGATGTCGGGCCTCCGAGAGGCGGCCGATTGTCCCCGATGCCACCTCCAGGCCCCCAAGGCCGCCAGGGCCAGCAACAGGGCTCCCGCGCCCCAGAGAGCCGCTCGTAAACCTCGGTTTCGCGATGGCAACGCCCACTCTCCTCACCGGATGGCAAAGGAGCCTTCCGGGCGGGTTCCCGAAAGGCTCCTGACGAACCTGCGTGTACGCCAGGTCAACTAGTCCTGCAGACTCAGATCCAGCTTCGTGTTGGCCGGATCTCCCTTGGAGACGTTGGC
>CAIOTJ010000220.1 GCA_903861195.1 uncultured Planctomycetaceae bacterium
CTCCGGGGATTGAATGGAGCTTCCTCACCCAGTTGCTTCAACAGCTCCTGGGCCTTGGAAGAGAGGGTGGGGGGCAGCACGATCTTGATGGTGGCGTACAGATCACCGCGGGTCTTCGTGGCGTGGAACAGCACCCCTTTCCCCTTGAGCCGCAGCTTCTTGCCCGACGACGTCCCCGGGGGAATGGTGACGTCCATCTTTCCCTCGGCCAGCGTGGGGACTTCGACTTTGGCCCCCAGGGCGGCCTCGGTGGGGGTCAGGGGAACCTCGACCATCAGGTCACGCCCCTCCCGCCGGAACCAGGGATGCTTCTCAACCACCACCCGCACCAGCAGGTCTCCCGGGCGGCCACCCCCCTGGCCCGGATATCCCTGACCCGCCAGGCGAATGATTTTCCCCGTGTCGACGCCGGCGGGAATCTTCACCACCAGGTGCTCATCGCGGTTGCCGCGCTGCAGGAACAGGTCGTAGTTCCCCCCCTCGGCCGCCACCAGGAACGGCACGTTGATCTCGATGTCCTGGTCTTGGCCGTCCTGAACGTGAAACCCCCCTGGAAACGGATTCCGGGGACCCCGGCCATCCCCCCCTCGCATTCCCCGGAACAGCTCTTCCATATCGAAAGGAAATCCACCCGGCCCCCCACCCCCGCCGGCCCAACCGCCGCCTGGTGGGGTGCGTGGGTTGAACGCTGGGCCCTCGGCCGAACCAAACTGGTCGAAATTGGACCGTTTCTGCTTGTCCGACAGAATCTCGTACGCCTGTTGGACCTGCTGGAACTTCTCGGCGGCCTCTTTCGACGGGTCAATGTCGGGGTGGTAGGTCCGCGCGAGTTTCTTGTAGGCCTTGCGGATTTCTTCTTCCGAAGCGGTCTTCGAGACGCCCAGAGTCTTGTACGGGTCGAGTGGCATGCCCAGACTTGCAGTGGAATGAACTGGAGATCAATCGAGATTTTACGGGGCTCTCGATGGGGAATCCAGCAGCCCCCGGCTCCCCTCCTCGACAGCCTCCCCCGACGCACTACAATTCTCACTATGTTCCCCTTCGCCTTTCGCAATCTTCTCAGTCGGCCCCTACGCAGTGCTTTGGCCCTGTGCGGCCTTACGGTCGCGATCGCCGGTATGGTGGGGCTGTTTTCGGTGGCTGAGGGAATCCAGGACACCGTCCAGTCGACCTTCGGAAAAATGCCCGGTTTGGTGATCATCCAGCCCGGAGCTCCGATCCCGCTGTTTTCCCGCCTGCCAGCCGACTGGGACGCCGAACTGCGGTCCGTTGAGGGTGTGCATGTGGTGCATCCCGAGGTCTGGGCCCGCGCCCACCTCGTCGAAGGCAAAGCGGCGATCAGCCCCCCCCGCTTCCTGTTCGGATCCGATCTCGAACGGGCTGACCAGTTGCTGTTCAGTATCTACCGCGAGAAGATCGTGGCGGGGCGGTACCTGACCGCCGAGGACCGCACAACCCTGCACTGTGTGATCTCGAAAGGGATCGCCGAGGAACATCAGTGCACGGTGGGAGACACCCTGAAGGTCGACGGCAAGCTGCTGGAGATCGTGGGCATTTACGACACCAAGTCGTTGTTCCTCGACGTGGCGATCATCATCGACATCGCCCTCGCCCGCGAGATGGGCAAAGTTGGGACCGACACCGTCTGCAACTTTTATGTCGAGCCTCAGGCGGCCGTCCGCTATGCCGATATTGCCGACCGCATCAACGCCCTGCTGGCCAACCGGGGCCCCGGAGCCTGGCAACCCACCCTCGACCAGGCACTCGATCTGGCCGGAGACAACCCCGCTCTCAAAAGCCTGGCCCCACTGGCGAAGGCGGCTCTCGCCGCCGGCGGAGAATCCAAGCCCCCCCAGACGTCGCCCGGAGAGGCCCCCATCGAAGTCCGCAGCCCCGAAGACTGGTCCGATCAGGTGCAGCAATTCACCGCCGACCTCGACCTGTTCCTGGCGATCATGACCACCATCGGCATCACCATCGCCTTCGTGGGAATTGTGAACACCATGCTGATGAGCGTCTCGGAACGGATCATCGAATTCGGCATTCTCAAGGCGAACGGTTGGTCATCCGGTAACGTCTTGACCCTGATTGGGTGTGAAAGCGCGTTGCTGGGTTTGGGTGGGGGTGTGCTGGGGGCGTTCGTCGGCTGGGTCGCCACCCATGCCGTGAATGCCCGCTTCCCGACCCGCATTCATCTCTACGCCAGCCCCAAACTGTTGGTGGCGAGCCTGCTGTTCAGCTGTGTGCTGGGGATGTTGGCCGGGCTCTACCCCGCCCTGCGGGCCGCCCGCATGGCCCCGATGGAGGCGATTCGCCGTGGCTGATGCCTCGACTGCCAATCCTCCCTGCATCAATGTCTCGAATGTGGTGAAGACCTACCGCCGGGGTGTCGATGAGGTCCGGGCGTTGCGGGGGCTGACCTGTCAGATTCCCCAGGGCCGGCTCAGCTTCATCGTCGGCCCGTCCGGCAGCGGCAAGAGCAGCCTGCTGTACCTCTTGGGCGGGCTCGATCGCCCCGACTCGGGTGACATCAGCGTGTTCGGCCGGCCGCTGACGGAATTCACTCATCGCGAGCGGGATGAATTCCGGCGGCGTGAAGTGGGGTTCATTTTCCAGAACTTCAATTTGCTGGGTAATCTCTCGGCGGTCGACAACGTGCTGGTCCCATTTTTGCCCCAGGGAATCTCGGCCGACCTGCGCCGGCAGGCCGTGGAACTACTGACCCAGGTGGGCCTCGCCAAACGGCTCGATCACCGCCCCAACCAACTCTCGGGGGGAGAACAGCAGCGCGTGGCCATCGCCCGAGCCCTGCTCAAGCGGCCGCTGTTGGTGCTGGGGGACGAGCCGACCGGGGAACTTGATTCGACCTCGGGGGCCGAGATTTATCGCCACCTGCGGCAACTGCGCGACCAGCACGGTTCGACCATTGTCGTGGTTACCCATGACCGCAGTCACATCGAACCGGGCGACTTCGTGCTGACGATCCGCGATGGGACGCTGAAGACCGATTGAGTCTCGCTGGGGAACGGGAAGTTGTCTGGCCGCCCGTCCGGGTGTGTTGCCGGGCACAGCACTCGACCCCCGCCTCAATCCGGATGCGGCCGAAGATTTCCGATCGCAGGAGACCGCGCTTCCGGACCCCCGCACCGTCCCCGACTCAATCCCCCCAGTGGCACTTTCGGGGTTTCGGCCTTCCGCCTTCCCCCGTTCACCCCTCCGACCGCATGATCACAAACGCTCCGGCGAAGATCAGCAGCCCGCCAAGCAGCACGCGCGGCGAAACCGCCTGATCGAACAGCAGTGCCCCGAACAGCACGACGAACAGCGGATACGAGATTTCGAAGACCGCCGCCCGCTGGGCCCCCAGCAGTTGGATCGACTTCAAGATCGACAAGGCGGCAATCGTGGCGACCAGCATGGTCACGATGATCAGCCAGGCGGGGCTGGCCGATCCCCCGGCAGGCGCGGTACCCCCCACCGGCAGCAGCGATTCACCCCGCCACCACAGCAGCGGAGCGGTCACCGCCAGCCCTCCCAGCGTGTGCAGGTAATACAGGCGGTAAACCGACTGGCCGGCCAGCAGCCGTTCGTCGAGACAATACGTCAACCCCCAGAGTGACGAGGCCAACACCGCCAACACATATCCCGCCGCCATGGCACCACTCCCCCGCAACAATTGGACCGCCTGCGGTCCCCCCCCATGCTGCACTCGGGGGACCTGCCTGAACCGGAGCATGGCACCGGGTGTCTGTTTGCAACAACCAGCAGGCAAAGTAGTCGTTGCCCGAGAGAGACGATAGACTTCTGGAGGCGGTCCGGGTCGCTCTCCCTCCAGAGAATTCAGGTCCCCACAGTTCCTGCTCCCGTAGCTCAGTTGGATAGAGCAACGGATTTCTAATCCGTCGGTCGCGTGTTCGAATCACGCCGGGAGTACTTGGGGGTCGCTGGTTACTGTTCGTTCATACCAAAAAAGGAGGTCATTTGTTGCATTCGCAGAACCCCAGTCCGCACCTGCAGGGACGGCGAGAGTTTGTGCGTCGGACTGCGGCCGTGTTGGCCGGTGGCGTCGCGGCATCGGCCGGCGGTTTGACTGCGGAGCACGCGGGACAGGCCGAGCCTTTGCCGGTCACCGCGTTGGTCACTGCGTATTACCCTGTCAGCCATGCCGACGTGATCGTCTCGAAGATCCTCGAGGGGTACCAGCGGAACAATGACGTACCCCGTCCGGGTCTCAAGCTCGTGTCCATGTATGTCGAGCAGGATCACGAGCATGACATCAGCCGGTCGTTGGCCGAGAAACATGGCGTCCGCCTGTGCCGTTCGATTGACGAGGCGATCACCCTGGGAACCAACCGGGTGCAGGTTGCGGGAGTGCTGGGAGTGGCCGAACATGGCAGTTACCCGCTGACTCCCGACACGCGCCAGAAGATGTATCCCCGCCGGCGGTTTTTTGACGAGGCCGTGGCGGCCTTCGACCGCTGTGGACAGGTGGTGCCGTATTTCAATGACAAGCACCTGGCCTACCGCTGGGCCGATGCGCGAGCGATGGTCGAGACCGCCCGGGACCGGAAGATTCCCTTGCTGGCAGGCTCGTCGCTGCCTCTCACCTGGCGCTTGCCGGTGCTGGAACTTCCGCGCGACTGCGAGATCGAAGAGGCGCTGACGATTGGGTATGGCCCGTTGGAAGACTACGGCTTTCATGCTCTGGAAGTGCACGAGTGCATGCTCGAACGGCGGCGGGGGGGTGAGGCGGGGGTGACGTCGGTGGAAGTCGCGCTGGGACGACAGATCCGGGCAACCGAGCGGGCAGGGCGTTGGTCGAGCGAACTCTTCGCTGCGGCCCTGCAGACCATGCCGGGACGGAAGGACCCGAACGCCTGGGACCCCCTGGCGGCCGAGTTCGATAATCCCCGTTACCAACCAGCGGCCTATCTATTGGAACACAGCGACGGGTTGCGGTCAGCCGTGATCATGGCAGCGGGGATTTCCGGCGGATTCGCATTCGCCTGCCGGTTGCGGGGCGAGCATCAGCCGCGGGCCTGCTGGTTCAAGCTGCAGGACTGGGGAGTCTTCGGTCACTTTTCGTACCTGTTGGAAGCGTTCGAGGCAACCATTCGCCGCGGTCACGCGGTCTATCCCATCGAGCGAACATTGTTGACCACAGGCATTCTCGACCGCTGTCTGCGCAGCGTCGTCGTGTCGGGGGACCGGCAAGAGACTCCCGAGCTGGCCATCGCGTATCAACCCTCCGACTGGGGGTTCGCCAACCATCCCCGGTCAAAACTGATGCTGCCGCACGATTGAAACCGGGCCACAGCGCGAGACGCGGCAACAGAGTGTCGGGTGCCAGTATGACGCTCCCAGGGGGGACAGCGTCGCGGCAGCCCTGTTCCCCAACATCAGGGTTGCACACCGGGGGCGATTCTGTGTCGGTTTCCGACGGCTTGAACTGGGGTCCAGAGTCGTGCGGAATTTGCGGCTCGCCCGAATCGGCCGGTTCGAACGGGCCGATTTCTTCCGTCGAGGAGAGCCTGCGTTTCGGAGTGAAGCACGTTGGTCTGCTGCACTGGAACTCGCGCAGAGCAAATCGCTGATCGCCAAAAACAGACCTGGCGGTTGACCTCACGGGACCACTGCGTGGTGTCGACTGCCAGGTCCGTGACTGTCAGCAAGACCTCAGCGGCAGCAAGACCTCAGCGGGTGGCGGAAGTCTGGCGGATCATTGGGGATGCGTTGGCGGTCGACTCCGTATGGGCGGCAGTCACCGTCTTGGCCACCCTCTCGCGGGGGAGGCTCTCGAACACTCGACAGGGATGAATGTGGGCCAACTCGCGCAGATTCGTCTCGCCGCCGGAGTTCTCCAGGAATTCATCGACCAGACTCTCGTCGATGAGCAACAGTGTCTGTCCACGGTCCGGCAAGGTGTGGGCCGCTTCCAGCACCGACCATTGATCGAACACCGCCAATGAAAGGTCCGGGAAGTAGAACGACAGCGAATCGATTTCCCGGGAGAGCCCCACGCTGACCACGGGAATTCCTTCGGCAAGTTCCTGGGGGCAAACCTGGCGCAGCGGATGAATGAAAGAGCGGCTGAGGGCGATGCGGGGATAAAAGTCGAAGGTCGTGGCGATCATGGCGAGGAGCGCGAAGCTGGAGGCGGCGATCCAACGGGTTGTGATTGCGTACCGGGACAATGTCCGCGGCATCAGCAGACCCGTTCCCACCACCGCCAACAATCCCCAGGCGAACCAGTTGGCCCCGCCCAGACTCACCGACAACAGAGCATCGATCGAGGCGGCCACCGGCACGGCCAGAGTCAGCAGAATGCACAGGTCCCGGGGCGAATGCAGCCGGACATAGGTGACAAACTTGTGCTGGGAACATCCCTCGATGATCCCCCAGACGGCTACCCCCATGACGAGGCAGAGGGGGGGAAACATCGGCAAGATATAGGGGGGCAGTTTGCAGCGTGCGGCGGAGAACAGCAGAAGGACCCAGCCGGCTCCCAGCAGCAGGCTGCCCACATCCCAGTCGCGGCGGGCACGGACTGCCTGCTCACGGCTCGCAAAGAAGGCCCAGGTCGCCGGCCAGAGAATCGAACAGGGAAGCATCGCAACGCACACCACAGGAACGAAGAACCAGACCGGTTCGGCATGTTCGAGACCCGACACAAACCGCTCGACGTGGTGTTTCCAGACAAATTCGGTGAGGGCGCCCGGCTCGGCCCAGGCCAAGGCGACAAACCAGGGGAGCGCGATGGCCAGCACCATCGCCGCGTAGCAGGCCAGCAGTTTCCAGCTGAGTTGAGAGATTCGCCCTGTCAGCCAGAGCGACGCGGCCACAGGGGTAGCAATCAGCACGGGGGCGATCGGCCCCTTGGTCAGAATTCCCAGTCCACAGGCCACGGCCGACAGCAGCCACAGTCCCCACGAGACCCGGGGGGTACGAACCGCCACCAGAGCGGCCAGAAAACCCAGTGTTGTCCAACTGGTCAGCAGCGAATCCATAAAGAGGAATCGACCGCTCAGCAGGAAGCCCGCGGAACACAGCAGCAACAGGCTGCCCACGGCGGCTCCCAGGCTCCCCACCAGCCGACGTCCCAGCAGGAATGTGGAAAAGACCGTGATCAACGAAGCCAGGGCCGGAATGAGGTGAACGGTCGCCTCCGAAATACCCAGGCCCCGGAAGGCCAATGCGGTTGTCCAATACAACAGCGGCGGTTTATCGAGGTAGGGTTGCCCCAGCCGTTTCGGCACCAGCCAATTGCCGGTGACCACCATTTCCTGTGCGATCTGGGCATAGCGGCTTTCGTCGGGATCCATCAGGGGAAACCGCAAGCGGGCCCAGATCAGGCCGGCCAGCATCACCAGCAGCAGGCAAAAACCGAGTTCCGGCAGCCCCAATCGGGTGTTGCGGTTTGTCTCAGCAGCGGTCGTGGGCTCGGCGAAGAGCGCCCGTGACCACCAGAATTGAACGAGAGTTTTCAGGACGGGGGGAATATGCCAGATGGAGACCTTGCTGTCACCGGCCGGACGGGGTCGATGGGTGACAGGCACTTCTCCGATGGTCAGCCCGTCCTGGCGGGCCCGGCACAGCAGCTCGGCGTTGAAGAAGAATCCCTGGCACGTCAATCCGGCCGAGTTCACCCAGTCGCGGCGAAAGATCTTCAGCGCACAGTCACAATCTCGCACCTGGGTTCCCAGCAGCGCCCGGGCGAGAATATTGAACCCCTTCGAGTAGACTTTGCGCCGCCATGGGTCCTGGCGATCGGCTCGCTCCCCGCAGGCGATGTCGTGCGTCCGGCACAGCTCCAACAGCTTTCCCAGGTCCAGCAGGTCGAACTGACAATCGGCATCGGTGAAGGCGACCAGCTCGTAGCGGGCGGCACGAAACCCGTTGCGCAGAGCCTCGGCATACCCCACATTGCGTCCGAGCGAGATGATGCGCACCTGAGGACGATTGACGGTTGCCGCGCGGGCGACCTGGGCTGTCGCATCCCGGCTGCCATCGTCGACGACGATGATTTCATGGGGCACCCCCAGGTCATCCAACGCCTCGCAGGCTTCCGCAATCGCCTGGGCGATGACCGGTTCTTCGTTGTGAGCGGGAAGTACCAGACTCAAACCTGGCAGGGCAGGGCCGGCCAGTTCTTCCTCGCAGCGGGACATCATGGAATTTGGCCGTGGGGGATGGGCAGGGTTCTGAAACTCGTACAAGAACCGCTCGTGTCGCCGCGCGACAGCAGGGCGTGCGGACTGGAGCAGCAGCGGGACGATCTGCGGCCAGCGGCTGCCGTCGTGGAACCCGGGCTGGGTTCGGGACGTTCGACCGGAGCCAGACAAGCCAGGAGTGCACCGGATGAAAGCCCAGGACTGCACGCTGCGGCAACCGAGAACCGTGGTCGGCCGGCGAAATTGGGACATGGGGCCAGCTTGGTGGACGCGTTCGGCGCGGAACCGCGACGAGCGCGCGGAGACCCCCTTCGACCAGCGGCGGCCTCCCCTTGGGCAAATCGTTTCGTCCTTGAAATCACGCCTTGACCAGAGAATGGGCTGAACAGCTTGCACCCGTCCCTGGATGCTTTAACACCGCGTGGCCGCGGTCCTGTGCGATCTTGCGCAGCGTCTTAGTTCATTCGGCAAAATCGATACAAGCCCAGTCCTGCGCAAAGCAAGTTCAGATGGGGACAAAACCGGTGCCTTGTATTCGAGTGGCCACAACCTGTGGCGGTTCGGGGGATGGTCAAAGCGATCGGTCTCGGGGGCGGATGGTAGCCAGTGGGCGACGGTGGAACCGACATTGACCAATGCTCACTGAACCGACCCACGACCGCGATTCATGACGGTTCACAACCGGCGCTGTACAGCCAGATGACTCTCACTGAATCCGGCCGGGGAATGTTGGGGAGTTGTCAAGAGCCCAAAGACTTCATGCTGCCGGTTCTCTGGATGACTCCCGGGACGCTTCGGGATCCAAAGGTGAAGCGGCCAATCCGGAAGATGGGATCGGGGTAACCTCCCGAGACCGTCACGTGGCAGTTCGTGACATGACTTTCGCAAGATCAGCGCGTGGGCTTCCCACGGGTTCAACCTGCGGGTGACGCGGCACGCCGATGGAGTCCGTGACCGCGAACCGCCGGTTCGCGAATAGACAAATCGCGGACCGGTCGCGATCTTGTGGACAGGGACCCCCGAGTTGGCTGCAGGCATGGCTCTGCGCGGGGCTGACCGGTGGGTCGGTCGTGTCTCGCATTACATGATTCCTCCTGCCGCAATTGGATGGTCATCGGCTCATGGTCTGGTCGGGTCCCCCTCGTGTTGGCGTGCTTCTGTTGGCCGCACTGGTGCTGGGGGGGTGTCTGCGCCCGGACGGCGAATCCAATCGTCCGGCGGCACCGCAAGTGACTTCCCCTGATGAGAAGAGTGAGCAGCCTGTTGCCGGAGCCAAGGTTGCCGATCATCGCGCGGATGCAGTCGCGAAGACCACGCGGCTCAATCCCGAACCACCCGGTCTGCACAATGTGTTTCGGGTCTCTGCCCAGGTGTATTCCGGCAGCGAACCTCAGGGGCGCGAGGCGTTCGACAGTCTCGTGGCCATGGGAGTGAACACCATCGTCAGTGTGGATGGGGCTCGGCCACAGGTCGATCTGGCGCGTGAACGGGGATTGCGTTATGTGCACATTCCGATTGGTTACGATGGTCTTCCCGAGCGGGCCCGGCTGGCGCTGGCAAGCGTGATGCGCGAGAGTGACGGGCCGGTTTACATTCATTGTCATCACGGCAAACACCGGGGCCCGGCCGCTGCCGCGGTCGCCTGCCGCGCCGCAGGACAGCTCGACGCGGCCGCGGCGGAGGAACTGCTGAGGCTGGCCGGAACCAGCCGCGACTATCACGGGCTGTACCGCGATGTCCGCGAGTTTGTTCCGCCGGCGCCCGACCAGCCGTTGCCCGAATTGGTCGAGGTGGCGCAGGTGGATTCGCTGGTTTCGGGAATGGCTGAACTGGGGCGTTATTTCGACGAACTCAAGTTGTGTCGGGAGGCTCGGTGGGAGATACCGGCTGAACATCCAGACCTGGTGCCGCGGGGGATCGCACGGTTGGTGCAGGAAGGGTTGCACGAACTGGGGCGCACCGCCGATCTCTCCGCTTACACTGGCGAGTTTCGGTCGTTGTTGCAGGCCTCCGACGAGACAGCCGAGCGGCTGTGTCAGGCTTTGGCTGGTTCGGACCTGGAGGTGATGGAACGGGAGTTCTCGAAGTTGGAGAAGTCGTGTGGGCGGTGTCATGCCGAATGGCGCGATCGCTGACCCGTGGGGCGATCCCTGTGTGAAGAGAGATCTGCACCGACAAAAGATGTCCCCGGTCACGGTGTTCCGGGCTCTGGGATTCCTGGAATGAGGCCAGGTGGTTCGAGGGATTGCGGGTCATTACGATTGTCTCTTGTCCCCCCCCGAGGGCTCCGGGATAATTCGCCATTCCTGTCGAGGCGCTGTGAACTCGCAGGTGGTCGGTGTTCAGGTTCTGGCAGGTGATGCAATGATTCGGCGTCTCGTGGCTGCGGTGGTGTTGTCTCTGCTGCTGGGACGGTTCGGATCGGCCGAGCCAGTGGTGAAGCTGGAACCACAGTCCGATGCGGTGCTTGTGAGTATCGACGGGCACGAGTTCACCACCCTGCGGACGGCCAAATCGCAACCGAAGCCCTACTTTTTTCCAGTCCGGGCGGCCGATGGCATCAGCATTGTTCGGCCCCTCGAGAAACCCGAGGATCATCCGCATCACAAAGGCGCATGGTGCTCGATCGACGAAGTCAATGGCATCAAGTTCTGGGCCGAGAAGGGGAAGATCGAAAATGTGAAGGTCGAGATTCTGGCTGCCGAGGGGAACCCCGCGCGGATGAGAATCACCAATCACTGGCTGGGAGACGATGGCCAACCGGTGCTGATCGAAACAGCCACGGTTTCGGTCTACGCCAACCGTCTGTTGATCTACGACCTGCAGTTCACTGCCGGGAAGAACCCCGTGACCTTCGGCGACACCAAGGAGGGGATGTTTGGCATCCGGGTGGCCGACACCCTGCGGGGGAAGCAGGGGGGGCGGATCCAGAATGCCGAGGGGAAGAAGGGAGAAAAAGAGTGCTGGGGCCAGCTCTCGAAGTGGGTGGATTATGTGGGGACGGTCGAGGGACAGACCAAGGGGGTGGCGCTGTTGGATCATCCGCGCAATTTCCGGGGCTCGAGGTTCCATGTCCGGGATTATGGGTTGTTCACCCTCAGCCCGTTTGGGCAGAACGCCTACACCAACGGCAGTCTGCCCGCCGATCCCTTCAATCTTCCGGCGGGGCAATCGGCCCGGTTGCGGTACGGGCTGTATGTGCATGACGGCGAAACGGATCCCGCGGCGATCAACCGCGTTCATGAGCAGTTCCTGAAGGGAAGCGAGTGACCGCGGAGGCAGGGAAGATTGCCGGGCGGCTGCATGTTTTCGTGGCGTTCGACTGGGGCGAGGAGATCGACCTGCACGCCGCCCGCGGATTGGTTCCTGGAGAGTGGCACGAGTTGCCCCGAAGGTCGCGAACCCCCGCGTCGATTGCCTATCAGGTTCCCCCGCTCCGGCTGGAGTTGCCGGTCGTGGCGTTGGAGGTGCCCGGGTTAGGCCGGATGGAGGCCGTGGCCGATCTACTGGTCTTCGACTTGGGTGTCGTGAGTCTGCGCTGGCAAGTCCCCTGGCAACTGACGGTGTCTGAACTGACAGCTCTCGCGGGGGAGCTGGCTGAGCCCGCTGGGCTGGTCCAGTCGGCCCGGGAGCTTCTGCAACCGATTTTTGATCGGTTGAAAGCAGCGATTGTGCGCCCTGCCTGGAGTCCGTTGAGTGAAGACTATTTCGTCTTCCAGTTATTCCCGGACCAGCACCTGCCGCCTCCGGCGCGGTTGCTGGAGGAGTGCCGGGGGTGGTTGGCGAACCTGGTCCGACTGGAGGACGAACCGCTGTCGGATACGGAACAGGCCGAAGCGCTGCGGTTGACTCTGTCTTACACCCCAACCGACCTGTTGGTGACCGACTGGGGGGCGGCGGTGGTGATCGACACCGATTGCGGCGAGGTGCTGGAGACAATTGCCTTCGCCAATCTGCAGCTGCTGGAGTTTCGCTGGTTGGATGCCCGGCTGGATTCGCGGCTGAAGCAGGCGTCCGGGATGATTCGCGAACTGGCGCACCGGCGGTTGCCGATCTGGCGCAGTCATTGGCGTCCGCTGCGCGAGCTGGGGGAGCTCAAGGCCGAGGTGAACGAACTGTTTGAACGAACCAGCAGCGCGCTGATGCTGGTGGGGGATCCATACGTCGCCCGGATCTACCAGCAGTTGGCGGTTCGGTTTCACCTGGAGGAGTGGGGGCGGAACATCCGCCGGGCGATCGATGTGCTGGAGGGAGTCTACCAGGTGGTCTCGGATCAGGCCGCCTTGCACCGGGGTGAATTCCTGGAAGTTGTGGTGGTGGTGCTGATTCTGATCGAGGTCCTGCTGGGTCTCTGGCGGCATTGAGTTGGGCGGGGAGAGTGGAGGCCGCGTCTGGGTTCTGACGGCCCCGAGCCTGTGGGGTCCTGGGCTGTGGCGGGGCTGGTCGCGACGTCAACCCCGAGTCGATTTGAGAGCCGTCAAGTGCTTCGCTTCCCTGCGGGCCGAAATCGGATGTGATATTCTGCCCTTGGGTTTGACCGGGTTGTCGGCCGGCCCCTGGCTTCTCCCTTCCCAACCGGGTGTTGGCATGACGACGATCGATTTTGCCCGTTCGTTCCTGACCTTCCGCATCGACACACTGAAAAAGCCGCCACAGACGGTCTCGCATCCGCCCCCCTATACACTGAATAGCGCGCGGATCCAACTCGATTGTGTCTGCGATGTCCGCGATCTTCGTACCAACAACATGCTGCGGTTTGTGTTGGGAGCGAATTGCAAGACCGAACGGGTCGGAGTTCCGAGTGATGTCTGGACGGTCCCCAATGCCGATTTCATTCCGGTGGTCTCCCAGCGGCAATTCCTGAACATCAAGACCTATACGCATCTGGGGCGGGAGCAGGGGGTGCTGCTCTACGGACATGGTCGCCAGCAGCCAGACCGGCAGAGCGGTCTGTGTGCCGAGGCGTTCGACGCGCTGCGGATTCACGTGGGCGAGGCTGCGGGGGAACCTTTGTTGACCGCGGCGGCGGTCTGTGACGCCACCTACGGTCATCATCCCCTGGTGGCCAGCACCGCCTGGGAGACCCCGCGATACGCGGTCGAACTGACCTATCCGGTGAAGACAGTGAACGTAAATGAGCGGGACTTCATCTACCAGACCGACACCGGTCCGATTCTGTGGCCGGATTTGAACCTGGCTCCGGACGAACTGCTCGAGGGATTTCAACTGGCCTTCTCGGCCTTCAATGGTCCCGACTGGATCGAATGTCTGTTGCGTGTTCCGACCGGAATCCCTGGAGGTCTGGAGGTCTACCACTATTCTCGTCCCGTAAGGCTGGAGGGGGTGCGGAACTCGTTGTGGCGTTTGCTGTAGGGTCGCTGCCGTGCGGATATCGCCGGCCAGCTCAGCGACTGGTGGGAACCAAAGGGGGAAGTGGATGGGGGCCGCTCGATGATTGCGGTTCGGGAGGTTTGTTCCAGGCCGATACTTGACCCTCTGACAAGCGAGCGATAAGCTAAAATTGTGCGAGCGAACGGGGTTCTGCCCTGTTCCCCATCGCGGGTGTAACTCAGTGGTAGAGTGCTGGCTTCCCAAGCCTGATGTCGTGGGTTCGACCCCCATCACCCGCTCTTGTGTTCCACCATCACGCCGGGTCTTCAGAGACCCGGCGTTTTTTGTGCCTGCCTCCCTGCATGCGCGGGGTGGCAGTGAGGCCAGACATCAAACTGGCTCATCGGCAGGATGTCGGCTGGCCGCTGCGGTGGTGGTGGGCGGGGGTGGACCGACGACGGCAGTCAGTCCCACGAAACGGGGTGAGCGATGACGGGCGAGGGGTCGGCCGGAGAGCGCGACATTCTGGTGGTTGGGGGGGGGCTGGCGGGGCTGGCCTGTGCGGCCGCTCTGGGTGCGCGGGGTTGGACTGTTACGCTGTTGGAATCGCGGAATCGGCTCGGGGGGCGGGCCAGTTCCTTCCGCGACGCCCAGACGGGGGAGTGGCTCGACAACTGCCAGCACGTTTCGCTGGGCTGCTGCACCAATTTCACCCGTTTCTGCCAGATGGTGGGAATCGCCGACCTCTTTCATCGGGAGGACGAGCTGATTTTCATCGGGCCCGAGGGAACGCGGCATGTCTTTGCCGCCAGCTCGTTTCCCGCGCCGCTGCACCTCGCCCCGGCGTTCGCCCGCTTGTCGTATCTGTCCTGGAGTGACCGCTGGCACCTCTCGCGGGGGTTGCGGGCGCTCGCCGGGACTCCCTCCGAGCGGTTGGAGGGCCTGCCGTTTGATCGCTGGCTGGCGGACCAACATCAGCCCCCGCGAGTGATTGAGCTGTTCTGGCATGTGGTGCTGGTGAGTGCGTTGTCGGAAACGGTCGACCGACTCGACGCGGCGCACGCCCGCAAGGTGTTTGTCGACGCTTTTCTGACTCATCGCGCCGGCTGGGAGGTGTGGCTGCCCACGGTGCCCCTGGAGCGGCTGTATGGTGGGGAACTGTTGGGTTGGCTGGCTGGGCACGGAGTGGCGGTGCGGCTGAACGCCGGAGTCCGCACGCTCGCGCGCGGTCAGGAGGGGGTTCAGGTGACTCTGCGGGATGGGACCACCTGCCGGGCCTCTCGCGTGGTGCTGGCGGTTCCTTCCCACCTCGTTCCCGATTTGGCCCCCGAATTGGCTCCGCGGTGGTCGGCGGTGGAAGGCCCCGGCCAGATCGAGACCGCGCCGATTTCCAGTGTTCATCTGTGGTACGACCGCGAGATCACTCCCGATCGGCATGTGACCTTCGTGGGGCAGACCAGCCAGTGGTTGTTCAATCGGGAACGCATCCAGGGCAGGCCAGTCGGACCGGAGGAATCCGCGGCCGGGGGGGGTGAGGAAAGGAGTTCTTCGGGCTGGTACGGTCAAGTGGTGATCAGCGCGTCGCACCATGCGGCGGCCCGGCCGGCGCAGGAGACTATCGACACGGTGGCGGGTGAGTTGGCCCGGCTGTTGCCGGGGGCCCGCTCCGCGCGGCTGTTGCGGGCCCGCATGGTGACCGAGCACCGGGCGGTGATTGCCGTCTTGCCCGGAGCGGACCGCCACCGCCCGGGAGTGCGGACCGATGTTCCCGGGCTCTATCTCGCGGGAGACTGGGTTCAGACTGGATGGCCAAGCACCATGGAGGGGGCGGTGCGGTCGGGATGGCTGGCGGCCGAGGCGGTGCTGGAGGATGCGGGAACGGGAGAGCGGCTGCTGGCCGAAGATCTTCCCGTGTCCCGTTTGTCGAAGTGGCTGCTGCGCCTGTAGACTGCGGCCGCCATGTTTCCCCTCAACAACCACGGCGGGCATCGCGGAGTGATTCTGTGGCGGAGGGTGGTTCCCCCGCTGTTGTTGTTGTGCGCGCTGTTGCTGCTGGGGACGGCGGGGTTCAAGTTCTTCTCCCCCGAAGCGGCTTGGATCGACTGTCTGTACATGGCGGTCACCACCACCACCACGGTGGGCTATGGAGAGATCGTTCCACTGGGGCCCGGGGGGCGGCTGTTTGTCATCGGGTTTCTGGCGTGTGGACTGGGAGTGGTCTCGTACTCGGCCTTTACATTCGGGCAATTTCTGTTCAGCAGCGAAATCCAGCGGCTTCTGGAGGAAAAACGCATGCGGCACCTGATCGACGGACTGAGCGGGCACTACATCGTCTGTGGCCTGGGACGAATGGGAATGACCATCTGCCGGCATTTGGCCGAGCGGGGCAAGCCGTTTGTCATCATTGACCGCGAGGCGGAACGGCTTGAAGCCGAGACCGACTCCGGCTGGCTGCACATTCCCGGGGATGCCACCGACGATGCCGTGTTGCACGAAGCGGGAATTGGCCGCGCGAAGGCGTTGGCCACGGTTCTGCCGACGGATGCCGACAATGTCTACGTGGTGCTCTCGGCCCGGCTGCTCTCGGCCAGGCTGGAGATCATCGCCCGCGCGAGCGACGAGGCGGCGGCGAACAAGATGAAGCGGGCGGGGGCCAATCGCGTGGTCAGTCCCTATAGCACGGGTGCCGTGAAGATGGCGCGCTTCATGCTGAATCCCAACATCGAGGATTTCCTGGAGATCGGAGACCAGCAGGGACAGGAGTTGGAGCTGGCTGATGTGCAGATCGACGACCACAGCCAGTATGTGGGCAAACGCCTGGCCGAGACCAACCTGCGAGACCTGGGGGTGATCGTGGTCGGGATCCGGCGACGCAGCGGCGAGCGATTGATGCCCCCGCCGGGGAACGCGATGATTGAGGCGGGGGATTGCCTGTTCGCATTTGGCAGCACCTCCGCGGTGAACCAGATGATTGGCACCAGCGGCCGCGAGGAGACCTAGGGCGTTTTTTGAGATGATTGGCCCCGGAACCCAGGCCCGGGGTTCCTCTTTCATGGAAGGTGTTCGCATGCATGATCCCGGTCCCGACCCAAATCTTCCCCCCATCACGTCGTTGTCCAAGAAACAACGGCGGGTGCTGGGGACATTGATTGAAAAGGCGCTGACGGTTCCCGATTCCTATCCTCTGACAATCAACTCGTTGATCTCAGGCTGCAATCAGAAGTCGAACCGGTCGCCGTTGACCAACTACGACGAGACCGACATCGAAGACACTCTCAACGAGCTGCGCGACCTGGGGCTGGTGGCGGCCGTGCATACGGAGGGGGCCCGGACCGAGAAGTACCGGCACTATGTCCGGCGACGGTTCACGTTGAGCGAGCCCCAGGTGGGGATTCTGGCCGAGTTGCTGCTGCGGGGACGCCAGGCGGCGGGTGAGTTGCGGACGCGCGCCGGCCGCATGGCTCCGAAGGGGTCCCTCGAGACACAGGAGCAGCTGCGCACGGAGCTGCAGGGGCTGCTGACTCAGAAACTGATCCAGGCCGATGGCCCGCTGGAACGGCGGGGAGTCGAGGTGGATCACAATTTGTATCAACCTCAAGAGGGGCAGACCCTGGCCTATCGCGAGGGAGAGCCCGAGGAACTCCCTCCGGCGACTCCCTCACGACCGGCTTCCGTGATGACGACAGTCGCGACGGCCACCCCGGATGCGGGACGGTCTGCGGTCCCGCCGGTGGGACCCGACCCGGGACTGCAGGAATTGCGCCGAAGACAGGCCGAGTTGGCCGATCAATTCGAGGAACTTCGGAGGCAATTGGCCGACGTCGTCGAGGCGGTTGACCGCCTGAAGCGCGATCTGGGAGTCTGACCGTCCGGCGATGGTCGGGCGGATCTCTGACACATGGCTTTCCGGGTGCGAGGCCGGGGCGCCGGGGTGGGGGTATGCCCCCGCCCTCGCCGGACTCGCGGATCGATCCACATTGGGTACGTGTTTTGCTACCCTCTCCCTTTCCGTCGTCGACCGACCGATTTGTGGGAACCCCTGATGAGTGATCAAGAAGTCTACCGCCTCTGCCCGTGTGGAAGCGGCAAGAAAATGAAGTTCTGCTGCCTGCCGGTTCTGAACGAACTGGCCCGGGTGCAGGAATTGGAGGAGCGGGAGCAGCACGACAAGGCCGTCGCCTTCCTCGAGGGGGTGCTGAAAAAGGGTGTCAGCGACAAGTCGGCCCGGACCGGTCTGCGGCTCGCGTTGATTGACAACCTCATGCGGCTGCCGGCCGAAACGGAGCAGACGGCGACCTTCAACCAGCGGATTGGCGAGCTGGTGCAGGAAATGCTCAAGGACACTCCCGAGCACCCATCGGTCCTGGCTCTGGATGGTTTGGTCGAACTGCGGGAGCGGGGTTGGCCATCCTGCCAGAAGAAGTTCAACCGCTTTCTGCAGAAGGTGGGAAGCGGTATTTCGGCGTGGGGGGCCAATGCCCTGTTCGCCTTGGGAGATCAGCTCTCGAATGACAATCATCCTCTGTCGGGGCTGCAATACACCCTGCGGGGCCTGGAGCTGGCCCCGCCCGAAGACCGCCGGGTGGCCTTGCAGGTCGTCACGGGCATGACCCGCGATGCGTCGGTGCTGTTCCCTCTGCGGGTCGAGTATCCACTGCGGAATATCCCCGATCTGGGTGCATTGCAGGCCCAGTTCGACACCGCCATCCAACTGGTACGCCAGGGTTGCTACAGCGACGCCGCGAAGGCCTTTCTGCCCGTCGCCCGAGAACGCCGGAATGACCCTGCCATCTGGTGGAACATCGGACTGTGCCATGCCTGGGCTGCCGAGGAACCACTGGCCGTCAAGGCACTGACCGCCTCGGCGGCGAATGATCCCGAACCCGAGTCGGCCGCCGAGACTCTCGTGCTGGCCCGGTTGCTGGATCCCCCCACGGCCGAGAACGGCAGCGAACTGATGCAGCGCCGTGTGCAGTGCGCCTCGCTGGGCCGGTTGATGGAGAAGCTGGAAGGAAACCCGCGGATCATGCTGGTGGACGCTCCCCACGAGCATGACCATGACAGCCCGGCCATGCACGAGCCACACGATCCGTCACGGGTGACCTACTCGTTCACGGCCGAGCCGATCCCCGCGGAAGGGGACGACCAGCTGGTCCGGCTGCAGGGAACACTGGTCGTCTACAATCGCCCTGCCGAAGAGGGGGGCCCGACTGGCATGTTGATGACCAACAGCCGGGCCGACGACATCGCGCTGAAGTCCCTGCTGACCGAGGCGGCTGGCGGAGAATTGACTCTCGATGAGGATGCCAACTGCCGGGAGATCATCCTTCCGGAAGTGGGGGTGTTGCTGGGGAGCTATTACCGGCCCACCCGCACCGCGATTGAGTCGTCGCGGTTGCGCCGTGACAGCATGGCCCGTCAATTGGAACAGTGGAGGGACACCCCCGAAGCGCTGCTGTCTGGCAAGACGCCCCGGCAGGCGGTCGGAGTGGCGGAACTTGCCACCCCGCTGCGGGCGGCGGTGATTGTGGCCCAGGCGGGGCTGTTGCAGATTTCGACGCAACTCGATGTCGATGCCCTGCGGCAGGAATTGCAGTTGCCCCTCACCCCCCGGAGCAACGTCACCCTCACTGAACTGGGTTCTCTGAACCCCCTCGCCCTGCGCCGGCTCGACTACCCGTCGCTCGCCGACGACACACTGCTGAGAGCCAGTCTGATTGCCGAGACATCGGCACTCCCGCAGATGGTCGATTGCCTCGCCGAGATTCGGGGGCGGACTTCGATCGATGCCGAGGGGCGTCTGCAGCAGACCGCCAGCCACATGCTGGCCGACCTGCTGCACAACCAGCGTCAGCACGACAAGGCGCGGGAGCTGTTGCGGCAGATTCTGGAAGAGGCCCGTCAAAGGCGAGTGCCGTTGCAGCAGCAGGTCATGTGGGAACTGCGGCTGCTGACCCAGTCCCGGTTGCTCGAGGAACCGGACGAGGTGCGGCAGATCGCCCTTCGCATCTGGCACTCCTACATACCCAAGTTGCCCGAGTTGAAGCGCGATCTGGTGACCGCGCTGCGCAACCTCGTCGACGATGGACCCTGGCACGGAAGCGATGGTCCCATTGAACTTCCCGGTGGGGGTGTTCCGGGCCAACTCTGGACTCCGGAGTCGGAATCAGCCGCTCCCGCCAAGGGAAAGCTGTGGCTTCCCGGCGCGGAATGATCCGGTACCGGGCGTGAGATTCCTGGGCCCTGCTCTGCCCGCGACGATGATTCCGGCCGGGGCTCAATCCCGGCCGGAACAGGGTCTGGATGGCACCTTTTTCTGAGTTTTCCCCCAAGGCCCAGCGCTTATGAGCCGGCTTCCCGCATGGGGTCAGGATGACCTGCCCGAACCATTGCCATTCAACGCCCGCAATGTCTTCCGGGTGATCGGTCCCGGTGCCATTCTGTTGGCCGCCTCGATTGGGGGTGGGGAGTGGCTGGTGGGACCGGCCACCGCCGTGAAACATGGCGTGGATGTCTTCTGGATCGCCACCACCGCCATCATCCTGCAGTTGTTCTTCAATCTCGAAGCGATTCGCTACACGCTCTACACGGGTGAGCCGATCCTCACCGGCATCATGCGCCTGCGCCCCGGATCTTCCGTCTGGGGAGGGGCGTATACCTTCATCACGATCCTGCAATTGGGGGTCCCCGCACTTGCCCGGGGGTGCGCCCCGGTGCTGTTTGCGCTGTTCCTGTCGCGGATGCCTGGCGAGCAAGGGGAGAATGACACCTCCCTGATCCTGATCTCTTACCTCGTGATGGTCCTGGGGGTGGTGCTGCTGGCTTCGGGCGACAAGATTGAACGCACACTCGAACGGGTCTCGTGGGCGATGATCGCCTATATCTTCGTGTTCCTGATGTTCGTGAACCTGTGGTACATCCCCTTCGATCATTCGTGGAAGACGTTCGCTGGTTTCTTCAAGTTCGGTACCGCCCCGCGTGAGGCCGATGGACACATCGACCTGCTGCTCCTGGCGACTCTGGCGGCCACCGCCGGTTCGGGAGGGATCGGCAACCTGATCATCTCGAATTGGGTGCGCGACAAGGGATTTGGCATGGGGGGCCGGGTTGGAGCCATCGGCGGGGCTTTTACCGGTGATGAACAAGGCCCCTCTCACGTGGGCAAGGTCTTTCCCCTCACCGAGACCAATCTCGCCCGCTGGCGGACCTGGTGGAAGTATGTCGAGGCTGACCAGATCTGGTTGTGGGCCCTGGGGTGTTTCTTTGGAATGTTCCTCAACGTCAATCTCGCCCTGTACATTGTCGATCCCAGACTGCAACTGGATGGTCCCAATGCGGGTGCCTATCAGGCGCAGCAACTGGCCGCGAAACTCTGGGGAGGGTTGTGGGGTCTCGGGCTCATCAACGGATTCTGGATCCTGTTCTCGACCCACCTCGGGAACACCGATGCCATGGTCCGAAACGTAACAGACATCCTGTGGACCGCCAGCCCCCGGTTGCGGGAGCGGAAGGGGGGCATCTCCCGGATCTATTTCAGCGTATTGATCTGTGTCACGCTGTTTGGCGGTGCGGCGCTGCTCTTCGGCAAAGCGATGCAGCTCTTCAAGTTTCTGGGGTTTATCGCCAATTTCGTTCTGGCGGTCGCCTCGCTCCAGGTGCTGGTCGTGAACAATACGCTGCTGCCCCGACCCTTGCGGCCGACCTGGTGGCGCAATCTGATGTTGTTGGCCTGCTGTCTGTTTTACTCCATCGGCACATGGCTGGCCGGCACACAGCAGGTTCCCGAATTGCTGAAGGCGGTCCGCTCGCTGCTCCCTTGGTGACGATCACTCCAGAAGCCGTCTCGCATCGCAGGTGCGCTGGAGCGGGGCTTGAGCAGCATGTCATCACCGCTCGCGACTGATCCGGGGTGATCGATGTATGGTACGTCACGACGCCCGGTGCTGGTGGGCGGGGGGGATCAGCGCACAAGCCGCACGGGATCGACACCGGTGACCGTGATCACATCAGCTCCCAATCGGGAGTCGTAGGCCCGCTGTCCCAGGACTCCCGCTTCGCGGTTTTGCCACGAATTGAGATTCACCCCGGGAGTCGGGGCCAGATAGGCGAGAATGCGTCCATCGGGAGCCACGAGCGCATAGGGTGGGAGACCTGGCCGACCTGCCGGTCGCACGATGCCCGCTCCGTCATATTCGGGCCGTTGGACGACCATCGGAGGCGCTGTCCCAGGGGCCCCGCCCCCTCCTCGGGTGAAGGCTCCCGCCGGGCGACCCGCCAGGGGCGTTTCGCGTGGAGGGGGGGCGACCACAGTCTGGCGGGGGGTCAGAATGGGCCCCGGAGGAAGCCCCATCCGTTGGGCGGCCACCAGTTGGGCATCCCGTCGCTCGGTGTCGAGCATAATCTGCCGAATGGCGAGCCGCCGCTGCTGCATGTGCCGATATCCGCGGATCTTGTGAAACCGGGCCTCCAGCATGGCAGTCAGGGCCGGGTCGCTGAAAGTGGCTCCCACTCTTCGGTATTCAGCCTCAATCCCTTCAAGATCCCAACGGAGCGGCTCGGCCTGCACCATCTGGCGCAAGTCTTCGTCCAGTCGCTCCAAGGCAATCAACTGGCTCTCGAACTGTTCATCATGTGCCGGTTCGAAGGCGGGAACTGACGATCCCCCGCGGGACTTCACCCCCTTGGGACGGGTCGGCGCGCGTGATTCCGTCTCGACATAGGGCCGTTCGGCGGGACGGATCTCATCAACTTCAGCCAGAGGGGCGGGATCGGCCGCTTCCTCCTCGGGAAAACTCGGGGAGACCCGTGAGGGGGCAGCGGGCTCGGCGCTGCTGCCTCCCGTGAAACCAGGGGTATCTGGGGAATTCACACCGCCGGAGGTGGTCCCCTCAACGAGCTCTTCGCCAGCACGCTCCTCGGCTTCGTCGGCGAAGCCTCCCGCAGGAATGATTGTGCGTTTCGACTGGGCTGTGCCCGGGGGTGCCAGGGACTGGGCCGCCACCCAACGCCACTCTCCCCGGGGAGGAACAATTCGCAACCAGTTGATTGACGTGGCTGAATTCTCACCCGGCAGTTTCTGCTCTCCAAGGATTTGGACCTCGTCACCTTCCAGCAACCGGGACTGGTAGACATCGTGATCACGGGCATCTTGCCCCCCCACACGAACATCGACCTGGGCCACCTTGACCACACCGGAGCGGGGACTGGTTTTCGTGACCGCGTCAGCAGGGATCCAACTGGAACTGCCAGCCGGGGGAGCAATCATGTGCCACCCACCTGGATCATGTCGGTGGACGGTGACAGTCTGTCCACGCCGGAGGCGGCTGGTAGCGTAGTATTTGCTTCCAGGGCCAGAGCGGACTTCGGCCGAATCGGCCAGGACCGTCGTGGTGTAGGGAAACTTTGGGCGTGGAGCCGCCGCCAGCGGAGGGGGGCAAGTCAGCAGCCCCACGCAGACCATGAGGCAGAGTGACAGAGTATCTCGCATGGAACCAGACCCCCGACAGGCAGGCACGTAAAGAGGGGGACAAACCGCAGGCAGGAGGATCCGCAGAACGCGGGAAAGGAGCGGGGTGATACCACGAATCCCCGGTTTTCTTCAAGAGCGGCTTGTCTGTCGAGGTGTTTGGGCACCCGGAGTGCGGAACCAAGGGTCAGCCGTCAGGCCCCGGCCCGCAGAACCCGGCAACTTGAGTCAAATCGCGAATGGGCACACTGTTTTGTCAAAATTCCTATCGACACCTTCATGGAAGGCATGGTACACCGAATTTCCTCTCTCTGCTCCCCTCTGTACACATCCCCTCTCCTCACGGCAGCAATTCCATCCCCCCCGGATGGAGGGCTCGTTGCCGCGCTCACCACTTTTCAATTGTCTCCACTCATGGAACGCGTGTTGTGCTGCGCCTTGGGCGTATCCATGTGCGTACTGGCGGGCTGTTCGCACACCACCCCGATTGCGAAGACGCGCGGCACGTCGATTGCCCCGGCGACCAAGGTTCCCAACCGCGCCGATCTGGCCGCCCGAATCGAGGCGGTGGAGGCCGAAGCCGAACAGGCCAAACAGTCGGGAGACAACACTTCCGCTCTGCATGCCTATCGGCGACTGTTGGTGTTGGATCCTGCCCATGCCGACGCACACCATCACCTCGCGGTGGCTGCCGACATGGACCAGGATTTCAGTGTCGCGGAACGGCACTACCGCGCCGCCCTGGAACGCGAACCCGAGAATCCCCACCTGCACACCAGCCTGGGTTGGTCGCTGTTTCTGCAACACCGGGATGGCGAGGCGGTAGAGGAATTGCGGCGGGCTCTCGAGCTTGACCCCGAGCATGCCACAGCCCTCTACAATATGGGATGGCTGGCGGCTCATCGTGGCGACGAGGCCGAGGCTGTGGAGTACTTCCGGCGGGGAGGAACAGAGGCACAGGCCCAGGCACTGTTGGCGAAAGTTCGACTTGAACTGGAGGATCGGACTTCTCGAAACGAAACACAGCGTGCGGTGGCCCGGTTGAGGGCCCCGTCGCCCCGGAGTCGTACACCGCGGATCGAGGAATCCTCCGAGTCCACAGTCCAGGCTCGAGCCGAATTCGAGGGGAAAGGTCCCGCGCAATTGCCACGTACAGCGTCTCTTGAATTGGCACCGGCACCGGTATCTGAGCCGCTGGATGTGACTTCTTTTCTCGAGGATAAGCCCGAACCGCGACCAGTATCGGCGACCGCCGACCAGCAGGAACTCCCGACGGGGCACCTCGCTGAACGTCCCGCCATCCAAACCGTCTCTCACGAAGCCGTCTCCCAGGAGCACGTGACGGGGGAGTCTGAGGTGGACGAGTCTGTGGTTGAAGCGGCTGTGGCCGAACTTCCGACCATTGGGCGGGCAGACGCAGAGTTGGGAGAAGACGTATCGGAGCGCAGTTCTCCCTCCAGCCAGCGACCGGTTCCGGCCGCTCGGCCGTCGCTACGGTCCTCCTCCGCTGCTCGAATGGTGACTCCGCCCTCAACGGCCACTGAGGCTGACACGCCGGAGATTGCTGTGGATTCCGGATTGCGGCGTGGTGAACTCGCCGCCTCGCCGGCGGAAGCTTGGCCAGCCTTCAGCACCCGAACGCTGGCGACTGTGGGCCGGGTGATGCTGGGAAGGCCTTCTGCAGCCCATGAGTTGGGCACTCCCCAAGAGAGGAGAGTCCCGAGTGCGGATTCGGGTTTGGAAGACGGGACCCTGCCTACCATCGGTACGCGGACTTCCGCAGCCTCCCGTCGGCGAATCGAGCCCGAGGTGCTGAATGCCGCCCGGATGGGTTTGAATTTGGGACAACCGGCCACCCGCCGCTTTCATTCGCCGAACCGTGTCGCCGACGAACCGGAATGAGACCGAGTCGGGTCAAGGAATCGCCCTACGGTGGACATCCGCCGGTCGCAGGTGCCAGACCCTGTTCTGGATTTGCAGAACAATCTCGATTGTTTGGGGAGTGGCAGCCCTGGAGGCCAGCCCAGTGCACGAGCGATTTTGATGCCGGGGAGTGATTGATTGCTCGGAACTCCACCCATTCCCCGACACAATGGCAGAATGCACTGTCCCGAACCGTTCTGATTCACTCAGTCCGACTCGTAGGGGAACTGCTCGAACTCTCCCCCTCGGTTGGATGGAATTCCCGCCAGCGCTGCCAGGCGTAGCTCCATTCCATCCACAGGCGCATGAATGACCACAACACCCGCAGACGGTTGAGCTGGGCCGGGGGTAGCCGGGTGGGTTGGGAGATCGCCTGTCCCAGGTCACGCAGATTCCAGCGATCGGCCAGGTGCCGGGCAATGGCGTCACACGACAGGTCAATCGGCGACTCGTCGGACAGGAACCCGGCCGCCTCGGCCTCGGCAAACATTTGGAACAACTGCGGCCGCTGAGGATCGACCTCCAGCGGAACAGCCTCTTGCTCGGCCTGCAGGATCAACTGTTCGATCCGGTCGATCAGGTCTTGGGCCAACAACCGGGCGGGCTCGCTGGCGGCGGAGAAGGAGTCAGTCATCCTGTGGCGGCAAATGGGGGAAGCTGGGCGTCCGCAGACCCTTCGCACATCACCAAAGGGCTTTCGAAGCGAGTGATGGTCCCGTTTTGTCGTGCGCGGGTCAATTGCAGTGCGAATGTGCGACTGGCCAGTGGCCAGTAAGAAACGAACCCTGCCCGACCAGTCTGGGGCTGGTCGGGCAGGGGAGTCAGAGATTCAACAGGTCAGACGATCGGGTTTAAGGAACCCGGGTCCAGCCGAAGGGCAGAAAGTCGACCGGATTGTCGGGTCCCACACCGTTCGAGCTGGCTGGGTTGGTGTAGGGGAGGGTGTCGAAGATGAATCCAGCGGTCGCGTCGAAACCAGGAGCAGTGAACAACCGGAAGGTGCTCTGGCCAAGACCCGGATACAGGAAGGCGTTCGAGCCACCACCGGGGGTCCCGGGCGGGAGGCCAAACCGGGCTGCGAGACGCTGGGCGTTGCGGGGACGGGTGTCGAACCCGAAGGGACCCGGATCGGTCGCACCATTGGTTCGCGACTTGAAGTCAGGCTCGGCGTTCGTGTACTGGGCACCCACATTGTTCACAGCGGCCGAGTCGAACAGGTTGCTGTGTTGCGTCAGGTCGAGTCTGGCCAGCGGGTCGCTGCTGTACGAGTCAATTGTGAACTCGGTGTCGGACCAGGTTCCAGCGGTGTCAGCCGGATCAACGGTCGAGACGAACGACTGGTAGTAGACGTCGTTGCCGAAGTTTCCACCGAAGGTGTTGTCGACCACCGTGGCCCCCACACCACCCCGTCCGCCGGAGAAGAATCCACCGGCGAAGGTCGGGCCGGCGTCACCATCGCTGGTGCCCACCCGGATTACCAGACCCGTGGAATTGAAGGCACTGCTCACGCCGTTGCCAGTGACGACGTTATCGGTGAAGTCGAAGATGGTCCGCGGCCGGGTGTTGACCGCTCCATCCGCTGCGAGGGCGGCCGTCGCGGGGGCTGTCTGATTCTGGGTCGTTGAGGCAGTGTTGACGAGATAGACACCTTCGAGACCATTCTCGATGATCGAGTTCCCGGCGGCCGAAATGGACAGGTCAGCTCGACCTGCGGATCCAACCCGGTTGAGAATGTCGATCCCGCGTCCGGCGTTACGGCGGATGTTGTTGTCGGTCAGGGTGACCTGCAACCCGGGAGTGAAGGGGTCGAATTGGGCCTGGTTGTTCAGAATCTCGATGCCGTCTCCGGCGTTGCCAACGATCGCATTCAGGCTGATCGCCCAGACATTCTCTTGATTCACCGAGCTGGAGGTGATGTTGAGATCGATGCCGGTCCCACCATTGTTGTTGATGGTGTTGTCGGTGATCTGGCCGGTACCAGGGCCGTTCACCACGATCCCACCACCGCCATTGTTGGAGATGTTGTTACCAATTCCAGGAACACCAATCGAGAGGTCATCCACAGCCGAATCGAGCTGGATGCCCGCGAGGCCGTTGTTGACGATCTCATTGCCATGCCATTCGCCGTCGACATACCGGGTGTCGGCCTGGGCGTTGATCGACTCGGTGGTGTGGACCCCGAAGCCCGCGTTGTTGGCGATGAGGTTGTCGAACAGGTCGGCATTCACCTGGGCATCGGCCTCGACGTTGATCAAGACGCCATCCGCCCCCGAGTTGGTGATGTCGTTGTTGGCGATGATGTAGTCGTTGACATCGTTGTTGGCGTTGCGGGCGTTGATCTCGATGCCTGACTGGGCGTTCGAATCGATCAGGTTGTTGGTAATCAGGATCTGATCAATCGTGGCGGTGTTGCGGCGATCGAAGAAGAGCCCCGAACCCCCATTGTTGGCGATGATGTTCCCGTCGATCATTCCCAGGGCGACCGTCGTGGAATTGTCGGCGTAGAGCGAGAAGCCCGAGCCGGCATTCCCGTCGGCGGCATTGGTGTCGCTGCCGATCTGGTTGTTGAAGATCATCAGCGATTCGAGGGTGGCGGTGGCGGTGGCCGGCACTCCCGAGTCACTCAGGCGGACATCGATTCCCTGACCGTTGTAGATCGGGCTGGTCGGGTCGTCCGCGGTGTTGATGATCTTGGCCTGCTCGACGTAAAGGTTGCCGGTCGCCGTGTCGAGCAGGGTCATGGCGATCCCCGCACCGACGTTTCCGTCAATGGTCACCCCGTCCGTCAGCCCAGCACCACCCACCACCAGGTCCAGATCTCCATTGGTCGCCGTGGCCCCGATGCCGATCCCGCCATTGTTCAGGATCTCGGAGTTCTGCACCAGCAGGAGGGTTTCGACATTGACTGTGTCGAACAGCACGCCGCCGCCGTCATTGCTGCTGATGAGATTCTCATCCAGCAACTGCACATTGAGCGAAGCTGGAGGAACCGCACCAGGCGTTCCCAATCCCGAGCCTGCTACGCCGGCGAGGGTGTTGTCGGAGATGGTGTTGCCCCTCAGGACCGCCTGCAACAGGGCGGTGTCCTCGACCCGCAGACCAACACCGTTCCCCGAGCTGCCGGTGATGGTGTTCTGATTAATATTGATGCCGGAGAGGGCCGCCTGGTTGGCCTGATCGCGAGCGAGCAGGTTGATGCCATCGAAAACTCCAGCCGACCCTACATCGGTGATCGTGTTGTTCGAGATGTTCACGCCGCCGAACCCGATGTTCGAGTTGTCCGACATGTCGAGTGCGACACCGCTCGATCCCGTCCGCTGGATCGTGTTGTTGGTGATAGTCGCGCTGTTGAGGAGGGCGTTCCCGGAAGTGATCATGTTGATCCCATTGCCACCCCCCAAACCCGATGTCGCGACGAAGGTCGAGGCGTCGGGATCCCCAGCAACTCCCACGAGCAGGCCCGTGAGAATCTGGCCGTCTTCATAGGTCGCCTGGACCGTTGACCCGATGAGGTCGCTTCCGAACACGGCACCATCAATACCCGGGCTGGGATCGATATCGATGTTCCACGAGAAGGTCTCGGTGGGGGCGAAATCGTCGAAGGTCAGGTTCAGGTTCTGCGAGTTGTCGGCCACCGTCCAGCCGGGGGGCTGGGTCGTGCCATTGACCGTCTGCAGTCCCGTCGTGATCTGCGTCGGAGGCACGACGGCGAACGGGGTGGCGGCGAATCCGACGGTGTCGTAGACGAGTGTACCCGACAGGTTCAGATCAAACTCGACCATGTTGGGGCCGCCCACAGGCGAGCTGTTGGTGATCGAGAACGGATCGAGGAAGGTATTCCCCGAGATGAAGAAGGTCAGACCCACCGAACCCCCTTCGATTCGGTTGTTGTCGGCCAGCAGGGTCCCGACCGAGTTGTCCTGGAGGTCCACCCGAATTCCATCCCGGGCGTTCCCCAGAATGTCGGTCCGTCGGACGGTGAGGCCTCCGGTGGCAGCATCCTGCAGCAGCATATGGATGCCGTCCCGTTGGTTTGAGGAGACGGCGCTGCGAGTGAAGAAGGTGCCGAGAATCGACGCGCTGATGTCGGAATTGCCAGTTCCAACCACCTGCACACCATCGACGCCATTGGTCTTGGCTGTCAGGGTGGTGAAGGTTCCCGTGACGGTCGAGAAATCGGACGCACCCAGGAACACGCCGTTCAGATCGTTGTCGCTGTAGGTGTCCAGCGTGCTCGAGAGCGTGACCCGCGAGGTGTCGAAACCTCGCACATCGAGGCCCGACTCACCGTTTTCTGTGGACGAAACGTTGCGCGTGGTCAGATTCAACACCGAGCTGCCCTGGCTGGCGATTTGGATGCCGTTCCCGCCAGACCCCACCACGTCGACGTCGGTGATCCGGCCGCTGCCGCTGGCGTTGTCGATCTGAATGCCCGCCAGGCCCGCAGCTGTGATATTCAGATTGTTGAGATTGAAGTCCTGAACCGTGTTGCCGTAGA
The DNA here is from genome assembly GCA_903861195.1 of uncultured Planctomycetaceae bacterium. Classification (GTDB taxonomy): domain Bacteria; phylum Planctomycetota; class Planctomycetia; order Planctomycetales; family Planctomycetaceae; genus UBA10511. The sequence continues at coordinate 29,390 of CAIOTJ010000220.1, forward strand.
TGGCACTTCCGCCGGCCTTGGGAATATTGAAGCCGGAGACTTCGTTGTGATTGGCCAGGACCACCGCATTGCCGGTGAGATTGGTGATCGAGGGGAAGGCCCCTGGAGAGTAGCCGGGCAGCAGGAAGGTGCCCTGCGTGGAGGTGAAGGTGTGCTGCACCCCTTCGCCCAACAGACGCTGCCAGTCGTTCAGGACAATCCCACCGGTCATGTTCTGGGTTGTGCCGTTGCCGCGATCGACATAGATGATATCGACATTCGAACCGGTAGTGCCCGGCAGCGAATTCAGGGGACGTTCCCAACTGCCGTCTCCACCGGCCCCTGCGGTGTTGTTCACGTGGACCACGGTGATGGGTGTTCCGACAGCGCCGCCCGAGCCGCCGGTCCCGCCGGCCCGCAGGGCCTTCACGAAGTCGGAGACCTCGTGCGTCAAGACCATGTTGCGGTAATTGCGCTCCATCTGCTGATAGAGCCGGTTTGTCTGAGGAATTCGCTGGAACCAGCGGGCATCCTCACCAGTACCGAAGTACCAGGTCAGGGCGACCGTCAGATTGCTGTCGTAGAAGGTGTCGTTGCTGTAGCCCACGTTGACCAGGAAGTTCTGGGTCACGAGTGCCTCAACCCGCCCCTTCACCCCGTAACCGGCCCCGATCGTATCGTCACCCTGCAGGTAGTAACCCCCCGCGTAGGCCCGAAAGCCAGCATCAGAGAAGCCCGGGATGATGGCTCCGCCCAACTCGAAATCACCACCGCCGAACTGGGACTGGTAAACGGTGGTTCGCCCCAAACCGATGTTGTTTCCGACGAAGAAAATATTCCCGGTAAGGTTCTGACGCAGGACGTTGGTCCCATCATTGACCGGGATGTAGCCGTTGATCCGGAAGTCCCAGACGTTCCCCAACGACTCCAGGCTGAGTCCCCACTGGTCATAATCGAAGTCTCCTGTGGAATCATGGTCCCACCAGGCTCCAAACCCGAAGATCCGCTCGGTCTCGGGATTCATGAACCGCAGACCGCCTCCAAGACTGCCAGCAAAGTGCCCGCTGTCGTACGTGACCATCCCGCGGGGATTCACGAAGAGCAGCGACTGATCCTCTTCCAGCATGAACGGCTGGAAGATACCGAAGGTTTGGTACCCGCTGCTGTACCCGACGCCGTCTCCGATGTCCGACCGCAACTGATAGTTGCGGTTTCCGAAGCGGTCGAATCCATAGGATCCATCGCCCACCGCGGCTCGCCCGGGGACATCCTGGGCGGCCGCAGAGCCAGCCAGCAATCCGGCGGCCATGATGGCGAGGCAAGGCGCGGAGGCAACTCGCGCCTTTTTCATGAGTTGCTCCAGCCGGTAGCGAAGGGGAGAAATCATGGCAACTGGGGGTGGGAAAGCAGGGGCAGGGAAGAAACGCCCGACCGGAATGGTCGTGGCGGTTTATGACACTTGTCCTTCTTTTTCGGCCCGTGCTGGTTTCGTCAATGAGTTAATTTGTAGCGATTTTCCGGTTTTTATCTGGAATGACGGGGGAATCGATTTCGAAGATTTCCTGGCGAGATTGCATATCTTGTGGTCTTCTCGAAAGTCGCCACCACAGGTAGTGGGCCGACACCGCAGCAGGGTATACCAGTATAGTGCCCACAAAGTGGTTATGATGGCTGAAAGTTCTGCCGTGCCAGCTCCCACTGGGAATTGAGATGGAGGGATTCCGCTGATATCTCAAGGTATTCAGGCACGCGGTGGGAGGCAGAATCGCAGGAATTTCAGGTCCACCTTCGCGGAGTGGGGAGTCATCTGTTTGGATGGAAATCACTTCTGTTCTCAGGTGTCAGCTCATCCTCCCCCCTGTCGCACTTTCGCTTTCTAGTGCGGGTGCAAATTGACCGGGAAACCCACGACAGGTATGATGCAGGATCTTCCATGAAGCGGAAGTGGCTTTTGGATGGGGAATGGTCCCCTTGCCCAGATCCGCGATGGCCCTGATTTCTGTGTGACCAGTGTTATGGGTTCGATTGAACGCACCCGCGAGATCCGTCGGCGGCGCAGCCGTCGCGCGAAGTTGAAGAAGCTGCGCGAGAAGTTCGCGAAGGCTACGAGTGAGGCCGACAAGGCGGCCCTGTTGGCCAAAGCCCAACGGGTTAGCCCGTTGATCACGACCCTGGAAATCGAGTCGTAAGCGATTCGTATTTACCTGTTGGGAACGAACTGCTAGAGTCCGCCACCTGCTGGTGGTCCCTACTCAATCAGTGCTGTTCCCTGACTTTCAGGCTCTCCCTGGCATGCACCCAGTGTGAATCTTCGGATTCATCGACTGGGTGTTAGGGTTTCCACGGACACAGGAAGTGTCTGCGGTTTCCCGATACCAGTCTCCAGCTGATTTCGTCCGCGTTTGAAGGGAGTCTCTCGTGCGGAATCTCGGTCTCTCGTCTTGTCGTTTTCTCTCCGCCGCCGCGGCTCTGGTTTGGCTCATTTCGGGCATCGCCTGGGCCGGCAAGATTGAATCGGACCCCAATAAGGTCTATCACCTGCGGAAGAAGCACGGCCCCTGGATGATCAAGGTGGCCAGTTTCTCGGGTGAATCGGACGAGCAACGGCAAAATTCCATTGATGCCGCCAATCAGCTGGTGTCCCTGCTTCGGGCCAAGAATATTCCGGCTTATGTGTATCAGCAGGATGAGCAGATCGAGGACATCGAAGTTCTCGACAAGAGTCAACGTCGGCAAACCCGACACTACACCGCTCAGCACGGTGAGATCGCAGTCTTGGCTGGGAACTATCCCAGTATTGAGGACAAGACGGCCCAGTCGACGTTGAAATTCATCAAAAAGATGAGCCCCAAGGTGGAGGTCACCCACCATGGCAAGCAAGAGGCAGTGCCTCTCAATTTCAAGAAGGCCTTCATGGCCCCCAATCCGCTGATTCCCAGTGATGAATTGAAGCAGCGGACAAAAGACCCGCTCATGGTGACCCTCAATTCGGGCCGCCGAAACTCCCTGCTGGAAAACAAGGGCAAGTACACACTGGTCGTCTGCTCTTTCTACGGACTGTCTTCGGTCGAGCCCTCCAAGTTTGAGGAGTTTGAGAAGACCCTGTCCGACCGCCGGAACATCTCTTTGGATACCGCCGGCGAAAGTGCCGACGAACTCGCTACGGTGCTTCGCAACCAGTACAAACTGGAGGCTTACGTCTACCACGAGCGGTTTCGATCGGTCGTGACAGTGGGCTCTTTTGCCACTCCCAATGACCCCGCGCTACTCAAGCTGGCGAACGAACTGCGCTGCAAAGAGCGGGAAGATCCCCGAACCAAGCAGAAGGTACTTGTGGGTGAGGCCTTCTACCTGTTGGGCAAGGATGGCAAGACCCCCCTCAAGTCCTGGACGGCCGATCCCGTTCCCGAAGTGATGGAGGTTCCCCGCTGGTAATTGGGTTGGTGTCCGCTGTGGACCGTTGTTGACAAACGCCGGGATCTCCACGAGCATCACGGAATGTCCATTCCTTTCGAACTGGTTCTCAGTAGCCGCAACCGGAAGAAGTCCCGCGAGATTTCCGAGCTGCTGGCTCCCTGGAAGATCGCCGTCCGATCGGTCGCTGACTTTCCCGAAGTCGGCGAAATCGACGAGGACGGCGATTCGTTTTTGGCGAATGCCGGTAAAAAGGCCGCTCTCCCCGCTCGCCAGCTGGGGTGCTGGGTTATTGGGGAGGACAGTGGCCTGATCGTCGACGCTCTGGGAGGCGCTCCCGGAGTCTGGTCGGCTCGTTACAGTGGACCCCTGGCCACGGACGAGTCAAACAACGCCAAGCTGCTCGCCGAGTTGCGCGACATTCCCCCCGAGCAACGGACTGCCGCCTACACCTGCACTGTGGTGCTGGCCGATCCCACCGGAAGCATCCGGGCGTCGGCCACGGGTCTCTGCCGGGGAATCATCGTCGAGCAGGCACGTGGGACCAACGGGTTTGGCTACGATCCATATTTTCTCGTCCGGGAATACGGCCGGACATTCGGCGAATTGTCGACACGGGTCAAACACCAGATCAGCCATCGCGCACGGGCCTTCACGCAGTTCATTCCCCAACTGGTCAGGCTGCGGGATCAGTCGGCAGACGGCTCCTTCGGGTCGTGATGAACGGCATGGGAGTCGACCTGTTTGTCAGGTCCCCGCATCGGCAGGAATCGCTTTTTTTTGTGCGATGGTGCAATTGCCGGGCGTGAAGCCAATGTTGAGGACCCGGGAGCGCAATGACACGTTGGCTATTTAATGGAACTGCCGGGATTTCACTGCGAGGCACTCGAGCGGGAAGGGGTTGGGATCATCTGGTGCGGGACAGCGCTGTCGTGATGGTCTCTGGACCCCAATAACCACCAGAGAGATCGATTCCCTCAATTGAGGGGATCGCTGTCCTTCATGGTCTCTGAAGTCGACGCTGTCTCGACAGTCGTTACGTCAGGGGCGCGTCTGTTATCCCCCGGAAGACTTCGACTAGGGAATGCGGGCGTTTGCGATTGACGACAACAATTGATATCTCCCGGCACTTTGAACGACTGCGGGACTGAGCCAACGCCGAACCTGCACGGTGGGCGGGCTATCTCCCCTTCGTGCGGCGTCTTCGATGGGGGCTTTCGCTCCCGGCATCATCGCACTACGGTCGTCGTTGAGGAATGGGGCTCCGTGCAACGCCCCCCATCGAGCCGGTCTGCCAGCGCCTCGACCAGGAGCTGCAGTTTGGGCAGCACTTCGTCGGGTGTTGCGCAGTCCACGTCATCAACTCGCCAGTACTCGATTCGATTGGCCCAGAGGGGGTGAAATGATTCCATCAGGGGACGGTGCTCGATCTCCTTGAGGGCAATCACCAATTGGGCCCGGTGCAGGTCTTCCTCCACCAACTCCTGGGGAAACCGGTGAGACGTAGGAACCGGAATCGAAAGCTGTTCGAGCCATCGCAGGGCATTGCGGGAAATAGGCCCTGGATTGCCTGGCTCCAACCACAATCCGCGAGACTCGGCCCGCCAATCCAGGCCTCGCTGCTGCGCCTGCCAGTTGAATGAGAGCTCTGCGAACCGGCTGCGGTAATAATTGCCCGTGCAGAGAAACAGAATGTCTCGCATGGTTCGATTCCCTGTCAGTTTCTCGGTGACCCCACCGTTCTGCGTGCTTGGTCTCCCGGGACACCCACCCGGCACGTCGTCTCCACATTCCAGTCCTCGTTGTCACATTCCCTCCAACCGCCCGTGCAACTAGTTCGACCACCCACCTGCTGAATCAGCGGGGGTGAAAGCTCCGGGGTGCCAGGCACCGGAACTTGATCCGTGGATCGAGGGAATTCCCCCAGCATCAATCGGCGGTCGTGTGAGCTGCTGCTGTCGCTGGGAATGCCACCTCACTCGTCTTTGGACAACGGGAGTGACTTCTGTTTCCGCCTTGTTTCCGTCTGGGACTTCTTGCCTGTTGTCGGCTTTCGGCTCTTCGACTCGAGAGTCCGTCCGTCCTTCGTCTTCGGAGCACTGACCAACGGTTCCGCGGCCCCCTCGAGACGGTCTCCTACCCGAGCCGCCGCCAGTCGGGCCCGTCCCCGCTCGATGTATTCCGGACTGATGTCGAAACCCAACCAACGTCGGCCCAGTTTCTTGGCCACAGTCAGCGTGGTCGCGCTTCCTGAAAAAGGATCCAGTACCAATTCACCGGGATTCGAACAGGCCCGCACAATTCGCCCCAGCAATTGCTCTGGCATCTGGCAGCCGTGAAACCCTTCGCGTTCCTTGAAGGTGCCCGCCACCCGGGGGAAATACCAAGTGTCGTCGTCGGCCTGGAACCCCTCAG
>CAIOTJ010000221.1 GCA_903861195.1 uncultured Planctomycetaceae bacterium
CGGCGGGCCCGCTCTTCTCGATCGCTGACCCCTGTGCGTGGCCACGTGCCCCCCACCGCCCGCGCGGTTCAGTCGACCCCCGAATGGGCCTCTCCCCCTGGAGAAGAGTCCGGGTTCCTGCCCCCCGAGACTCCGCCCACCGTTCGCGATCCCGTCCCGCCCCGGGGACCGCTCTTCACCGAGGTTCCCGGCGGCTATTGGATTGTCTCCAGCCGACAGGCCTCCCTGCCCCCCACCGACATCGATTCCAGCCGCAGTCTGGTCTACCTCTATCGAACCCCACACAGCATGCAGGCCTTTCCGCGCGAGGTCTTTCTGCAGACGCTGCGGGCCGACCGCCCCACGTGCATCACCATCCATGGCAGTTACAACTACTGGCCCGATGTGCTCACCGAGAGCGTCCATTCGCTGCGGTGGATTCAGCAGGCGGCCCAGGGCCAGGAGGTGCAGTTTGTCTATTTCTCGTGGCCGGCCGACGGCTATGCGTTTCTGGTGTTCCCGCTGGAACTTGCGGTGATGGGACGCCGGGCCTCGCGGCACTCGCTGTACCTCGCCAACCTGATCAGCCAGTTCCCGAACGACCAGCCCGTCTGCCTCGTGGGACACAGCCATGGGGCCCGCTGCTCCGTCGCCGCCCTGCATTCCTTGGGAGGCGGGGCGCTCGAAGATGGCTCGCGGCTCGCTCCTGGATTGGGGGTTCCCCGGCGGATGAATGCCGTACTGCTGGCCGCGGCGGTCGACCACGATTGGCTGAACCCCGGCGAACGATACGGCGCGGCCCTGCCCGTGACCGAGCGGATGCTGGTCATGCAAAATGAGCGGGACAGTTGGCTGAATGCCTACCCCCTCAAGGATCTGCTGGGGAATCGCCAGGCGCTGGGACGGGGGGGATTCCAGGAAGACGACACGATCCGGATGAGTGACCAGATCGGCAAGATCTCGGTCCTGGATGCGAGTCCCTTCGCGGGTCGGTCTCACGATTTCCGCGCCTTCCATTCGCGGGCGGAACTGGCGGACGCAATTTCCCCGTTTGTTCTGTTCCGTTCCGAGAGCGAACCGCCATTGGAAGAGCGACTTACCCCCCCGGAATCACCAGCGGACCCGCAGTCCGTCGCTCGTCCAATCAGCTCGCGCCCACCCTCACCGAACGGTCGGGACACATCACGGGGACCAGACGCAGTGCGACGATCTGCCCCCCTTCCGGCGTCCAGCGCGGCGGCCCCGCGCGGCAACGTCACGTCAGCCGACGCAGACTTCGCTCCACAGCCACGTCCCACCCGCGCGTCGCGTCCGCCGGAAACCCACCGCTTGCCCAGCGCGCCCGCGACCAGCCCGCTCCTCCCCAGAACGCGCGGCCGACTGTAAGACCCCGCGGCGGGTGGGATCGGCAACCTGCCGTAGTGCCGCGCACCGCGCCACCCGGTTCTCGGGGCAGCGGATCCCGCAGCCGGAAAATTCTGCCTGGGAAGATTGTGTCGGTCTCCCGGAACCAAAACGCTGCGTCGATGCCCGCGGTGGTCCCGGAGTTGGCCCCCGCGAATCGGCTGTTTACCGGCAAAATACCGCCGTCGCGGGCCGTTCCGGGATCGCTGGAAAGAGGACTTCCGTCTCGGCGAATGATCTGTTAGTGTTCGCCGAGGCGTTACATTCGCCACAGTCCGTCTTTTCACCACGATCGGCAAGACTGGTGCGTGCGATGGGTTCGTTGAACGAATCTGAGGATCACGCAACCGTCGGCAAGGAGGCCAAGTGAGCTCCGGTCAGTCACAACAGCAAAGAGCGCCGCACAAGCCGACGCTGTCTGTTCAAATTCGCTGGATGATCCGTCGTGACATGGCGGAAGTGCTCGACATCGAGCGCGACAGCTTCGAGTTCAATTGGACCGAAGAAGATTTTCTGTCGTGTCTGCGGCAGCGCAATTGCATCGGCATGGTGGCCGAGCACGAAGGTCGGGTGTGCGGGTTCATGATTTATGAACTGCACAAGACCCGGTTGCACATCCTGAACTTCGCCGTCGAGCCGGGGCGTCGCCGTCTGGGAATTGGAGCCCAGATGGTTGAGAAGCTGATCAACAAGCTGTCTCAGCAACGCCGCCACGAGATCGTGCTCGAAGTGCGTGAGACCAATCTGCCCGCCCAACTGTTCTTTCAGACACAGGGCTTCCGGGCGGTGCAGGTGTTGCGCAATCACTACCACGATTCGGCGGAAGACGCCTATCTGATGCAGTACCGGATGGAGGTCGAAGAATTGGCCAACGATTCGGCCCCCGTCAATCGCATCGCCAGTCTGTAAGGCCCCGATCTGTGATGTTCCGTCACTGATCCCCGCCTCGCGCGGTCCCCTTCAGGGACTGCGGTGCCGCGCTGGTTCGCAGTGCGGGCTCTTGAGATCACGATCTTGTCACTCCGCGCCAACGACACCCACTGTCGCTGCCGCGGAGTGATTTCGCGCGCCGTCCAGGCGACTCTCGCACACCGTCACCCGCAGGGGGCTGGCCGGGGGCCCTCGTCAGTCGCAGCCCGCTTGCGTTGGCTGGCGACATGGTGGAGGATCGCACTCTGCAGGTCCGTCACGTTCCCCGCCCTCTGGTGCCGAGATGTCCGCCGTTCCCTTGCGTCTCCTCATCCTCGGAGCACATCCCGATGATGCCGAGTTTCACGCGGGGGGGCTGATTCTGCATTACACGCGCGCGGGGCACGTGGTGAAGCTGGTCTCGGCGACGGATGGCGGGGCAGGTCACCAAACTCTCGCGGGACCACCGCTGACCGAGATTCGGTCCCGCGAGGCCCGGGCGGCCGCCCAACTGGTCGGCGCCACCGCCGAGTTGTGGCCCTTCCCCGATGGCCGCCTCGAACCCTCGCTCGAATTGCGCGAGCGGGTCATCCGCGAGATCCGTACCTTCCGCCCCGATCTCGTGCTGACCCATCGCACGTGCGATTACCATCCCGATCACCGGGCGATTGGCCAGGCCGTGCAGGATGCCTCGTACCTGGTGACGGTGCCGTCGATCTGCCCCGACGCCCCCATCCTGCGCCGCGACCCCGTGGTCGCCACCATGAACGACCGGTTCACCCGCCCCACCCCCCTGCGGGCCGATGTCATTCTCGATATCACCGATGAACTGCCCGCCATCACCCGGCTGTGTGCCTGCCACGCCTCGCAGTTCTTCGACTGGCTTCCCTTCAATCAACAGCAACTCGACGCGGTCCCGACCGGTGAGGTGGCCCGCCTCGATTGGCTGGCGGGCCAGTTGCACGGCTACCTGCGGACGTATGCCGATCGATTTCGCGCCGAACTGATCGCGACTTATGGCCCCCAGCAAGGAGCGGCAGCCGGGTTGGCTCAAGCGTTTGAAATCAGCGAATACGCCGCCCCACTCGATGCCGACGCCCGCCGCCGGCTGTTCTGGTTCCTCCCTGAAGCCCCCACCCCATGACCGGCTCCACGCAGAATTCCCCAGTGGGCGATGTGCCGAAAGAACAGCCGGACCTGTGTGGCGTGGCGTTCAAGGAATGGGCGGCGGTCTGTCTGGCGCTGGGAGCCGGGGAACAGATTCTGATCCTCCGCAAGGGGGGCCTGCATGAAGGGGCCGCCGGATTTCGCGTGGCCCATCGCCGCTTCTGGCTGTATCCCACACGGTTTCATGAAGAGGCCGCCCATCTCAGCCCGGCTGCCGCGAAGTGGCTCGAACCGGCACAGACGCTGGCCCCCCCCGCGGGAGAACTCTGGCTGCGGTCCCTGGTCGAGGTCACCGACGTGGTCTCGCTGCCCCAGGGGACCGGGCTCGATCGCCTGGCGGCCTGGCACGGCTGGTCGGCCGAGACGGTGCACAGCCGGTTTCATTACCGCGAACCCGGATTGTTCGCGTTGGTGGTGCGGGTCTGGATGCGGTCGACCGCGTGGATCCTCCCCGAGACCACGGTGATGGCCGGTTGCCGGTCCTGGGTCGACCTGCCGACCGCACTGCCGACGACCGATCTTCACCCCGTGCTTCCTCCCGAGGAATTTGAAATCCAGCGGCAAGCGCTGTGTGCCGCACTGCAGCAGGCCCGGGCCGGCTGAATCCCCCCGGCTGAGTCCCCCGGCAGGATGGACCGTCAGCGCGGGGGCGGGACGGACCGCTGCTGTTCGATCAGCCGGACGGCCCGGCGCCAGCTGGCGGCTTGGGGAATGCGTCCCAGTTTCTCGGCCAGTTCGGCCAACTCCACCCGCAGCGGGATGTCGTCGGGACGGTCGCTGGCCTGGGTGTTCAGTTCGCTGTAGCGGTCGGCCAGACGGTCGAGCTCGGCGAACCGCGCGCGGGCGGCGTCGGCCTCGGCGGTCTCCCCCAGGGCCGACCAGGCTTGAGCCAGCTGAAACTGGAAGTCCCGATCGAGCGGGTTCTCGGCCACCCCCGCCTGCATGGCGGTCAGGGCCTCGCGCGGCTCGGACCACTGCAGCGCCAATTTGGCCGTCGCCAACCGCACGGTTCGGTCTGCCGGCCCCAACCGTTGGGCGTCGGCCAGCGCCGTGCGCGATTCGTCCTCGCGGCCCAGGGCGGCCAGAACCTCCGCCCGCCAGGCGGCGGTGACTGGCCCCGGCTCGGCCTGGTCGAAGAATTCGAGTGCCCCCTCAAAATCGTGCTGCTGGAACAGACACTGCCCCAGATCGAGGCAAATCTGGCGGCGAATTTCCGCCCCGGGTTGGCAGTCGAGGGCGTTCCGCAGGTATCGCTCGGCCTGGGGAACCAGGCCAAAGTCGAAGGAATGCTGTCCCAATGCGGTCCAGGCGCGTCCCTGTTGTGAATCGAAACGCGTGATCTGCTCCAACTCGTACATCGCACGGGTGATGGCGCCGCGCTGATACCAATACTCCGAGAGGGCATACCGGGCCTTCAGAGACCGCTCATCGTGCTTCAGAACTTCCTGGTACACCTGGGCGGCATCCTGGCTCTTTCCCACCGCTTGCAAGGTCTGCGCCAGGGTCATCAGCAGGGGAACCCGGCTCACTTCGCCCGGCTCAAACGTGGAGAGCAACCGCAGGCCTTCTTCGGGACGCCCCTCGGCCGTGGCCAAAGCCCCCTCAAACAAGGGCCCCAAGCCGCGCACCCGCGGATTCCGGCGGGCCAGGTTGACCAACAACTGCAACTGGGCCTCTTCGAGCACCCCCGCCGCCAACTGCTCGAGACCCGCGGCCACGTGCCGTTCCGGAGCCGGGGAATCTTTCCACCAACCGGTCCCCATCAGCCCCAGCCCCAGCAATCCGCAAGCCAGCCCGGCCAACCACCACCCTCTGCGGGAGCGACTTGGAGCCGCCGGCGCAGCGCCCACGGGGGGAGTTTCGGGGAAAGCCTCGGAGGAATTCACAGGGTCGGGGGGGGGAATTCTGGTCAAGGGGCGGGAACTTGCGAACAGTCACGAATTCTACGGAAAGACGCCGCGGGTGCGGAGGGGGGAAAGCTCGCCGCTGCAGAAACCTGTCGGCTGGCTCGTGGCCCCGGGGGGGACTGATCTACCATAGGGTTCTGGCCGCAGTCCGTCCCGGGACAGGGACGCGCGGGGCCCCACGGAACACACTATGACTGCGACTGCGAATTCACGTCGACTGAAGATCGGCCTGCTGCTGGCGGCCCTGGCCGCAGTGGGGGCCGGGGTCTGGGCCTGGCCGCAGATTCGTCTGTCGCGCACCCTCGCGGCCGCCCGCCAGGCGCTCGAGGATCGCAACTATCCGCAGGCTCTCGCGGCGTTGCAGCGGGCCGAGCTGCTCGATTCCACCCAGGGCGAAACCGCGTTTTTGTTGTCGCGAACTTACCGTCACCTGGGTCAATTCGAAGAACTGCAGCAGTGGCTGGCGCGGGCCCGCGTGCTGGGTTATCAGCCCCGGCGAATCGAGCTGGAGGAACTGCTGCTGCTCGCGCAAAACGGGCGGATGAAGGATGCCGCTCCGCACCTCCCCCGGCTGTTGACCGAGTTTTCCGAGACCGATGGAGCCGAGATCTGCGAGGCCTACGTCAGCGGGTTCTTCGCGAATTACAACTTCGCCGAGGGTCTGCGTCTGGCGGAAGTCTGGCAGCAGGATTATCCCCGCGATCCCCAACCGTATTTCAGCCTGGGGTTGTACGAGGCGCACGCGGGGAGCGACAAAAAGGCGGTCGACGCCTTTCGCCGGGCCCTCGAATTGGCACCGCGACGGGACGACATTCGCCGCTATCTGGCCGAGGCGCTGGTCGACGAGGAACAGTACGAGGAAGCCGAACGGCATGTGCGGGAGCTGCTGCGGCGCAACCCGAACGACACCGACATGGCCACGGCACTGGGGCACTGCCTGCTCGAAAAGGGCGATGTCACGGCGGCCCGCCAGCAGTTGCTGGAGGTGTTGCAGAAAGATCCCCAGGGGTATGCCCCCCGGATGATGATGGCCCAGATCGAGCTGAAAGATCAGCGGCCTGCCGCGGCCATCGATTGGCTGGAGCCGTTGGTCCGGGAGCGGCCCAAGGAGTATCGGCTGCGGTTTTTGTACGCGACGGCGCTGCAGCAGTCGGGACGCGGCGACGAGGCCGGCGAACACCTGGAATTCGTGGGACGGGCCCAGGCGGCACTGGGCCGGGCCCGCAACCTGATGGACCAGGCGAAGGAAGATCCCCAGGACGTTCCCTCGCGGCTGGAGATTGGCCAGACGCTGCTGAAATATGATTCTCCCGACGACGGGGCGTCGTGGCTGCGGAATGTGCTGGAATTGGACCCGCGGAATGCCGAGGCGCACCGCAGCCTGGCCGACTACTACACCGCGAAGCCCGACGAGCAGCGGGCCGCCTATCACCAGCGGCAAGCAGAAGCCGCCGCCGACCCGGCCGCTGGCAGCCC
>CAIOTJ010000222.1 GCA_903861195.1 uncultured Planctomycetaceae bacterium
AGCCCCCTCCTTGAGGGGAAGCCCGCACTGTTCCAATCACGACCAACTCAACAACACCGTCCCCGCCACACCGGCGGGATCATCACTCAAACTGGCAGATTCAGACCCTGTTTCAGACGCGGCCAGAAACAGACGCGGCCAGAGCAGATCTTGGAAAAAACAGTTTTCCTGGACCGCGACGCCTGTCGCCGGGAAAGCTCGAGACCGGCAGCCGCCACCCACCCCACCCAAGCGCTTTGGAGTCCCCAGCGTTCACCCAGCCAAACAGGGCACACAGGCCCTCGCATCACACCAAGACAAAACGCTTCCAACACAAATCGAAAGACACCCGAGCCCCGCGGGTCGGCCAACGGCCGTGCGTCAAGGCCTCAACCGGCGGAAAGCTGAACACAAACCACAGCGTGCGAAACAACACCGCACGCAGCCAAGGTGCCAGAAAATCCACAGAATGGGAAGCCGGTGAGACTCGACCACACCCCGCGACTAACCGCCATCTGCGGCCAGTGAGAACCTTGACAGACCCAGCGGCCCCAGACCAGAGAAAAAGCCACTGGACCCGACACCCAACACGGATCCCGGAAACAATGCCGGCCGCAAAGTTGCCCCCAAAAAGCTGCAACCAGGAAAAGCGAAAACAGGGAGACTCAATCCGGGCCAAACAACACCCGGAACAATCCAACCCCAGCTTGCCACCGAAAATCGGCGAATGGAGAGACAAACCCAATCAGCGCATCCGCCGAAGTCGCCTCCAACCACCAGACACCACAAACATCGCCCAAGAATTACGACCACCACAAACACCGCTCGCCCCACACGGGGCGGGCCGACCATCTGGGAATCGCTTCGGCGACAGTGAACAACTCGCCTGGAGTGATCGGCGGAACCAACTGGATCAAGCTGACCCACGAATCCACCACAGATCAAGCGCGGATCAACCGCGAACCACTCTCACAGACCAAATCCCTGCGACCCACTCTCCGTGGCCCACAATGATGTGACGCTCCTGATGTGACGCTCCTGATGTGACACACTCAGTCTGACCCGCTTCATCTGGCGCCGACCCACAGGGCCGTAGCAACCAGCCACTTTCGGGCCCGGGAACCAACCTTCCCATCGGGGCATCCCATTGGGGACGCAGGCGGTTCCTCACATCGACTCAGCGTGATGAGTCTCTCAGGAATCCGAACGGATGTCAACTCAAGAGAACACGAAAGGGGGAAAAAACTGATTTTTCTCTCTGGACCCCGCTGGCAGACCCCTGATCCCCCTCGTTAGTCTCAATTTTCGACCTGATTTCGACCACCTGCTGGTCAATCCACTTTGATCCGACACCATGCGCATTCGCCTGCTTCCGTCGCTTGCCAGTCTGTTGGCAATCGCGCCCCTGATTGCCGCGGCTCAACCCCCCCGATCAGCGGGATTCGAACCCCGGGCCTGGGCCCTGATCAACGCCCGCGTCGTGGTGAGCCCGGAACAGGAACTGCCTGCCGCTACTGTTGTGATTCGCGATGGATTGATCGCGGCGGTCGAGGCCAATCTCGCCCCCCCCGCCGATGCCCAGGTCATTGACCTCGCGGGACACACCATCTACCCGGGGTTCATTGACGCCGCCACCCAGGCCCCGCTGGACCCCCAGAAAAACCCCGCCGTCGATGCCGGCCGCCTCCTCGAAACCTTTCGCTACGCGCTCGCCGGAACCCCCACCGACAACCGGAAAGGCCTGACCCCCGAGTTTTCGATTCGCAACAGCCTGCGGGCCGATCCTGCCCTGTGGGAGCTGCGCCGCCAGTCAGGATTTACCACGCTGCACATTGTCCCCCAGGGACGACTCGCGAGTGGCTCGGGATTGCTCATCACCACCAGCGGACTTCCGCTGCGCGAGTCGGTTCTGCGCGACACGACTTTCCCCGAATTCCAGTTGCTGCCGCTCGGTCAGTCGGGATATCCCACCACCCTCATGGGGGGCATCACCCATCTCCGCCAGTCCCTCCTTGACGCCCGTCGCTGGCACCAGCACCAGCAGCTCTTCCGCGACAAGGCCCCCGGTGTGCCGCGCCCCCCCGAAGACCCCGTCCTCGAAGCGCTCGCACATACCCTCGTAAGTCAGCCCCACAGCCTGTTCGTCGCCCAATCCCGGGATGACATTCACCGGGCCCTCGACTTTGCCGCCGAAATTCAGTTGCCCCCCATTCTGGTCGGTGTCGGCGAGGCCTGGCGGGCGATCGACCGGCTTAAATCCGAGTCTCGCGGGCTGATCGCCTTCGTCAACTGGGGTGACGAACCCCGAGTGGAACCCGAGCCGGCCAATGGCCCCCTCAACCCCCGCGCCAAGCCCCCCCGCCGGGCCCAACAGCGGCAACTCGACCGGTGGACCGCCCAGGTCTCCAACCTCCGACTGCTCCATGAAGCGGGTCTCCGCTTCGCGATTGGATCCGAAGGACTCAATGAACCGGGCCACGTCTTCCGCAGTCTGCGTCAGGCGATCCAGAAAGGCCTGCCCCCCCAGGCGGCCCTCGCCGCCCTCACCCGCGAACCGGCCACCCTGCTGGGTCTTCAGGATCGCCTCGGCACCCTTGAGCCGGGCAAGCTGGCCCACATCGTGGTGCTGACAGGGTCATTCCAGGACGAACGGGCGCGGGTCCGCCATCTCTTCGTGGATGGACGCCACTTTGAATATCACAAAGATGCCAAACCCGTTCCCCCGCCGGCTCCCGCTCCGCCTCCCAACGCCGCCCTCGCCGGTGCCTGGAATGTCGAGATCGATTCGGGCGAGGGCAAGCTCTTCGGCACTCTCGACCTCATCCAGAACAACAACACCCTCACCGGGCTGTTTCGCAGCCCCCAGGGAGACGGCAAGCTTGCGGCGGGCAAGGTCGAAGGCCGGCACTTCGAATTCACCGTCGCCATCGGCGCGGGGGCCCAGGCGCTGGAATTGCGATTCCAGGGAGACATCCAGGAGGCCGACGCGGCTCGTGGCGAGGGGAACCTCAAATCGGCCTTCGGCGGCCAGACCAGATTCACCATCCAACGGCAGCCGGGCGAACCGGCCACCCCCTCCGCCACCGGGCAACCCACCCTCGATGACCGCGACAACCCCCCCGCGACCATCGCCGACTCCGAACTTCCCACCGAACTCGACAGCGACCGCCTGCTGCGTCCGGAAGCGACGGGCGGAAATGTCTTCCTCAAGGGGGCGACCGTCCTCACAGGAATCGGCCCCCCGCTGCTCCAGCACCACATCCTCGTGCGGGGGGGCAAAATTGCCGCGATTGGTCCTCAGCTCGAACCAGACCCCGGCATGAGGGTGCTCGATGTCACCGGGCAGTTTGTCGCGGCCGGAATCATCGACACCCACAGCCACATCATGTTCCCCGAGGGGCTGGGGGGGGTGAACGAAGCCACGTCGTCGCTCGTGCCCGAAGTACGCGTCCGTGACGTGGTCCGCACGGACGATCCCGCGGCCTACCGGGCCCTGGCGGGCGGGGTCACGGCCATTCGTATGTTGCACGGTTCGGCGAATGTTGTCGGTGGCCAGGACGCGGTCGTGAAATTGAAATACGGCGCCGTCGCGAAAGATCAACTGCTGCATGGCAATCCCCAGGGGGTCAAGTTCGCCCTGGGCGAAAATGTGAAGCGCAGCCGCGGCCGGTTCCCCAACACCCGCATGGGTGTCGAGGCGACGCTCAACCGGGCCTTTCTCGAGGCGATCGATTACCGCCGCGAATGGCAGGAGTACGACCGCAACGCCCAGGCGCAGGCGGCCGCCTCACAGCCGAACCGGCTGCTTCCCCCGCGTCGCGACCTGCGGCTCGAAGCCCTGGCCGACATTGTCAATCACCAGAAGTTCATCCACAGCCACTGCTACCGGGCCGACGAGATTCTGATGCTGTTGCGGGTCGCTTCGGGACTGGGGATTCGGGTCTGGTCGCTGCAGCACGTTCTCGAGGGGTACAAGATCGCTCCCGAAATTGCCGCCCATGGGGCGAGCTGCAGTACGTTTGGCGATTGGTGGGCCTACAAAATCGAGGCCTTCGACGCGACCCCCTACAACGCCTCGCTGCTGCACGAAGCGGGGGTCAATGTGGTGCTCAAGAGCGATGACGCCGAACTGATGCGGCACCTCTACATCGAGGCGGCCAAGATGATCCGCTACGGCGGGACGCCGGCCGACGCGGCCTGGCGCATGGTCACGCTCAACGCCGCCCGGGAGCTGGGTCTGGCCGATCGCATGGGCTCTCTGGAGGTCGGCAAAGATGCCGATCTCGTGGTCTACTCGGCCCATCCGCTGAACATTTTTTCGCGCGTTGAGCGCACCATGATTGAGGGCGAGACCTGGTTCCTGCGGGAGACACAGCCCTCGGCCATGACGGCGGCGGCGGCGAAGTCGTCCGCTCAACCTCCCGCATGGGAACCCCCGACGGCTGAACTGCAGGGGCGGAAACTCGACCTGGCGACCCTCAAAGGAACCACCTATGCCCTCAAGGGAGCCCGCATTCATCCGCTGGATGGCCCGGCCATTGACAATGGCATTCTGCTCGTCCATGGGCCCCATATCGCGGCCGTCGGCCCGCAGGTGACCATTCCCGAGGGGACCCCTGTCCTGGATGTCTCCGGATTGCAGATCTACCCCGGCCTGATTGACGCCGGTTCCATTCTGGGACTGCAGGAAATCGGCTCGGCCGAAGAGACGCACGACTTCAGCGAGTCGGGTCAACTGCAGCCCGACCTGCGCACCGGAGTGGCGGTCAATCCCGACTCCGAGCTGATCCCGGTCGCCCGGGCCGGGGGCATTACTTCGTCACTCATCCGGCCGGCCGGTCCCCTGGTGGCGGGGCAATCGTCCTGGATGCAGCTGCATGGCTGGACGGTCCCCGAGCTGATCCGCGACTTTGAAATGGCCCTGCAGATCGAATGGCCGGGGGGAAATGACAATCAGGGTCAGATCGACCAGATCTCCCGCCTGCTGGCCGACGCGCGGCTCTACCTCAAACTGAAAGCCCAGGCTCAAGCGACCCAGACCGCACTCCCGATTGCCGACCCCCGCTTCGAGGCATTGGCCCCTTATCTGTCGCGTCAGAAAAAAGTACACATCGAGGCCGACTCGCGGGCACAGATTGCCGAGGCCATTCTCTGGGCCGAGAAGGAAGAACTCTCCCCGGTCATCACCGGCGGCTCGGAAGCCTGGAAACTGGCATCCGAGCTGAAGAAACGCAACATTCCGGTGATTCTGGGAGCGGTGATGCGCCGGCCGTTCGCGGAACATGATCCGTTCGATGCGGCGTATGCGAACGCGGGTCGGCTGCATGCGGCGGGAGTGCTGTTCGCCATCCGCTCGAATGCCACCAGCACCGCCGGGTTCAATGCGTCCAACGCCCGCAATGCTCCGTTCGAAGCGGGTCTGTCCGTGGCCTATGGTCTTCCGGAAGAGGCCGCCCTCAAGTCGGTCACCATCCATCCCGCCCAGATCCTCGGCGTCGATGCCAAGGTGGGGACCCTCGCCGCTGGGAAACTGGCTGATTTCATCGTGACCGATGGATCGCCGCTGCAGCCCGCGACCGGCTACAAGGCGGTGGTCATCTCGGGCCGGGCCTATCCGCCCGAGAGCCGCCACAGCCGGTTCTACGAACGCTATCGTGGTCGCCTCAAGGAAGTGCAGGCCCAAGGGGCGCAGCCACGCTGAGCGGCCCGCGAGCCCCCGTCTCCGGGATACGGGCTTCCCGGCCGACAGTTTCCCGGCCGACAGTTTCCCGGCCGACAGTTTCCCGGCTGACAGTTTCCCG
The DNA here is from genome assembly GCA_903861195.1 of uncultured Planctomycetaceae bacterium. Lineage (GTDB taxonomy): Bacteria > Planctomycetota > Planctomycetia > Planctomycetales > Planctomycetaceae > UBA10511. Next base: position 5,781 of record CAIOTJ010000222.1, read on the forward strand.
GCTGACAGTTTCCCGGCTGACAGTTTCCCAGCCTTCGCCCCGCAGCGGCGGCGTCCTCGCCTGCGGCGAGGGTCTCCGTGCGCCGGTCCCTCGACCCCATCCGATTCCGGCCCGACCAGATTCTGGCGGGAAGGGATTCTGGTAAGATGCGGCCAATTCCCCTTGGGCGGGGTCCTCGCTGGCCCCGCTTTCTCGTTCCCTGTGAGACCCTGGATCGTTCATGAGTGCAGCAACTCCCGTGGCCCTGGTGACTGGCGGTGGCTCTGGCATTGGGGCCGCGATTGCCCGTGTGTTGGCCCAGCAGGGCCTGCAGGTGATTGTCGTGGGCCGACGGCTGGCCGAGCTCGAAAAAACCGCGGCCCAGGTTCCGGGGAAGATCGTTGCCCAGGCGGCCGATGTCTCCGATCGGGGTGAAGTCGAGCGGCTGGTGTCTGGTCTGCTCGCGAAGCACCACCGGCTCGATGTGCTGGTCAACTGCGCCGGGATGAACACCGTCAACCGGACCATCGCCAACATCAGTCCAGAAGACTGGGACCGCGTGCTCAAGGTCAACGCCTCGGGGGCCTTCCATTGCATTCAATGTGTGCTGCCCCAGATGCGGCAGCAGAAACGGGGCACGATCGTCAACATCTCGTCGGTGGCCGGGATGCGGGCCGCCCCGCTCGGGGGTGTGGCCTACAACGCCTCCAAGTTCGCCATGACCGCTCTGGGCACCAGCGTCGGCGAAGAAGAACGGGTGAACGGGATCCGGGTGACCAACATTTTCCCGGGGGAAGTCGACACCCCCATTCTGGCAGCCCGCCCGGTCCCCGTGACCGAAGAGCATCGCCAGCGGATGCTGCAGCCCGACGATGTCGCCGCCACGGTGGGTTTGATCTGTACACTGCCGCCGAACGTCCGCATTCCCGAACTGGTCATTGTGCCCATCAGCCAATCTTTCGTGTGAGACAGCCCAGAGGGGCGGGGGGGCCGGGAGTTCCGGCCACCCGGGCTGTCGCCCCATCCGGAACTGTGAGACAATTTCCCGGCTCTTCCTCTTCCTTCCAGGTCTCGCGCCATGTCGACCTCCGCCCCCCGCAACAGCCGTCGCCTGTTTCTCCAGGGGGTGGGGGTCTCGATGGGACTCCCCTGGCTGGAGTCGATTTCGGCGTGGGGCGCAGAGAGTGACGCGGGGCCCGCCGCCGCTCCTCCCCGCCGGTTCGCCGCGCTGTTCATGGGGAACGGCGTCAATCCCGACCACTGGTGGGCCAAGCCCGGCCCGGCGGGTCTCGAACTCGGTCCCTGCCTCGCCCCCCTCGAGCCCTTCCGATCGCGGGTGAACGTGATGGAAGGCTTGTTCAACCGGGCGGCGAATGGCGTGGGGATCCATCCCGGACAGACCGGCAACATCCTCTCGGGTGCGGCACTTCAGAAGGGGGCCGTTCTGAAAGGGGGCATCAGTGCCGACCAGGTTCTGGCCCACCACTACGACGACACCACCCCCCAGCCCAGTCTGGTGCTCGGTTGCGAACAACCCATCACGGGGTACCACGAGACCAATTTCTCGATGGCCTACAGTTCGCATATCTCCTGGCGCGATGCCAATTCCCCTGTGCCCATGGAGGTCTATCCAGCCCTGGCATTCGACAGCCTGTTCGACAATCACGGCAGTCGGCGCCTGCAGAGCATTCTGGATCGCGTCGGTGAGCATGCCCGGCATGTGCGATCGCAGGTCAGCCGGGGAGATCAGTCACGGCTGGACGAGTATCTCGAAAGCGTGCGGGAGGTCGAACGCCGGGTATCGCGCAACCGGGCCGCGCAGCAGACCGCCACCGAACGGGCCCAGGACCGGGGAACCTCCCTGTTGACCCTGGAAAGGCCCGCGAATGGATTGCCCGAAGACATTCGCGAGCACATGCGGCTGATGACCGACATCATCGCCCTGGCTTTCCAGACCGACAAGACGCGGGTCGCCACCCTGCTGTTGTGCCGGGATCTCTCGGGGCTCTTCTACCCCTTTCTCGACGTACGGCAGGCCCACCATCCCGCCTCGCACGATGATCGCTCCGACGCCTATCTGCGGGTGACCCAGTTCCACGTGTCGCAATTGGCCCATCTGGCTTCGCGACTCGCGGCCATGCCCGAAGGCGAAGGAACGGTGCTCGACAACAGCGTGTTGCTGTTCCTGTCGAACATGTGGTCTGGCAGTCGGCATGATTCGTCCCGTCTGCCGGTGGTGACGGTGGGAGGCCTGGGTGGCAGTCTGGCCACGGGGCGCGTGCTCGATTACCGCGAGCGTGGCGACGATCAGCGGCGGTTGTGCGGACTGTACCTGGGACTGATGCGGCGGATGGGGGTCTCACTGGACCAGTTCGGTGATGCGACGTCTCCTCTGGGCGATCTGTGACCAACCATGGCTGAGATCGTGCTGGCGACGCTGAATGCCCGGTATGCCCATGCCGCGTTTGGACTGCGCTACCTGTTGGCGAATCTGGAGGAATTGCAGGAACGGGCCGAGATCCTCGAGTTCGACATCTCGCACCGTCCGCTCGATGTGGCCGAGCAATTGTTGGCACGGCAGCCCCGCATCATCGGTCTGGGGGTCTATATCTGGAACCTCGAGCAGACGACCCGGCTGGTGTCCGACCTCAAACGCATTGCGCCCGACGTGGCCATTGTGCTGGGGGGCCCGGAAGTCAGCTACGAGGCCCACGATCTGGAAATCACCCGCCTCGCCGATCATGTGATCGCCGGCGAGGCCGATCTGGCGTTTCGCGAGCTGTGCCGGCAGCTGCTCTCGACCACCTCCGGCCCGGCCCCTGACCTGGCTCGCCCCGAGAAGTTCATCGCGGCTCCTTTGCCGCAGATTTCCCAGCTCCGAACTCCCTATCACCTCTATACCGACCAAGACATCGCCCACCGGGTCATCTATGTCGAGGCGTCCCGCGGTTGCCCGTATGAATGCGAGTTCTGTCTGTCTTCGCTGGATATTCCGGTACGTCAGTTTCCGCTCGATTCGTTTCTGCAGGCGATGGACGCGCTGCTCGCGCGGGGGGTGCGGCAGTTCAAGTTTGTCGACCGCACCTTCAATCTCAATCTCAAGGTCAGCCGAACAATTCTCGAGTTTTTCCTGCGGCGTCTAACCCCCGACCTGTTCGTCCACTTCGAACTGGTTCCCGACCGCCTGCCCGATTCTCTCCGCGATGTGATCGTGCGATTTCCCCCGGGGGCGCTGCAATTCGAGGTGGGCATCCAGACCTTCAATCCCGAGGTCGCCGCGTTGATCAGCCGCCGCCAGGATTATGCCGAGACCGAGGCCAACCTCCGCTGGCTGCGTTCGGCCACAGGGGTGCATGTGCACGCCGACCTGATTGTGGGCCTGCCTGGCGAGAGCGTGGAGAGCTTTGCCGCCGGTTTCGATCGCCTGGTCGAACTGCAACCCCAGGAGATCCAGGTGGGAATTCTCAAGCGGTTGCGGGGAACCCCCATCGGTCGGCACGACGCGGCGTGGGAGATGGTCTACGGTGCCTATCCCCCCTACGAAATCCTCAGGAACCGGCTGATCGACGCCCCAACCATGCAGCGTCTGCGGCGGTTCGCCCGGTTTTGGGACCTGGTCGCCAACAGCGGCAATTTCGTCGAGTCGACCCCCTGGCTGTGGCGGGAGGGACGCCCCTTCGAACGCTTCCTGGCGTTCAGCGATTGGCTCCACCTGGCCTCTGGCCGCACCAATGGAATCTCCCTCAAGCGATTGGCGGAGTATGTCTTCACGTGGCTCACGGAGCAGCAGGGGCAACCCCCCGCGGACGTGGCACCGGTCATCCTCCGCGACTATCAGCGGGGAGGCAAAAGCGATCTCCCGCCGTTTCTGCGTCCCTGGCTCCCCTCCGAAACAGCGTCGCGAGTTAGCGCGGCACCCCCGCAGCCCCGTGGAGCGCGGCGCCAGGCCCGACACCTTGCCGAGCAGACCTCGGAACCTGCCGCTGCGGGGGAAGGACCGCTCCCGGGACGGGCCCTGGCGGGTGAGTTCCCTTGGCAAACCCCAGCCGAGCGGCAGGCCGACCAGCCTCCGTCCGGCAGTCGGAACTCACCCCACCGTCCTGATTTCTCCGGCATCGACGACGAAGGCGGTGGAGCTCTAAAACCATGAAGCTCGGCCTGCTCTCCGACATCCATGAACATGTGGAACCACTCGCCAGTGCGCTCCACCGGTTTCGTCAGCAGAGGGTCGACCAGGTCGTTGTGCTGGGAGACCTGTTTGAGATGGGAGCGGCGATCGAGGAGACCTGTCGACTGTTGGAAGAGGCGGGTGCGGTTGGTGTCTGGGGCAATCATGACTTTGGTCTCTGTGGACGCGCGGCGGATGGGGCGCGGGCCCGCTATGATGAGTCGGTGCAGCGTGTGATGCAGGCCCTGCAACCCCGACTGGAACTGGCCGACTGCCACTTCTCGCATATGGAGCCCTGGTTGAACCCCGAATGCCTTGACGACCTCTGGTTTTACGACGGGCCCCCCGATGAACACTGCGATTTCGACCGGATCTTCCACGCCGTTCCCAACCGCATGCTGTTCGCCGGTCACTTTCACAAATGGCAGATCGTCCAGCCCCAGGGGATCGTCGCATGGGACGCGATTCGTCCCATCCATTTGGAACAGGGGCGGTATTTCGTTGTCGTGGGACCGGTCTGCCAGGGGCATTCGGCCATCTATGACACCGAAGCCTGCCAATTGACACCATTTCGTGATCCGGTGTGCTGAGAGGCGACTCCGCTCGGGGAGGGACAGTCCCAGTCGAACTCACCCCGTTCAGCGCGCTGCGTGACCGGCGGTCAATTGTCCTGTTGTGGTCGACCGCAGACCTCCGTTAGCCTCACGGAACAAGTCCATTCATCCTCCCCCGGAAAACCTTCTCCGAGCCATTCTGAACCCTCGGATGGAGCCCCCCTCATGACCGCCCGACTGAATGTGTCCCGCCCGGCAGCTCGCCAGACTCTGCCCGCCTCCCGTCGCCAGTTTCTGGAAGCGGGAGGGCTGTCCTGCCTGGGATTGGCCCTGCCCGAGTTGCTCGCCCGGCGGGCCGACGCGGCGGGCAGGCCGAACGATCGCAGCGTGATCCTGGTCTTCCTGACGGGGGCCCCCAGCCACCTCGACATGTTCGATCTCAAGCCCCAGGCTCCGGCCGAGGTGCGGGGCTCGTTCAATCCCATCGCCACCAGCGCCCCGGGGGTCGAGATCTGCGAGCACCTCCCCCTGCTGGCGACCCGGGCCCACCAGTATGCCATCGTGCGGTCGATGACCCACGACCTGCCCGGGCACGAGCAGGCGACCCATTTCGTCCTCACCGGCATCGACCGCCTCCCCCTGGGTGCCACACACATGGCATCCCGCAACGACTGGCCCTGCTACGCCTCGACGCTCAATTACCTCCGCCCGCGAAATGACGGCATTCCCAACGGGGTGCTGCTGCCGACCTATCTGCACAATGGCTATGGATTCTCGGGTCAGGATGCCGGTCTGCTGGGAGGCCGCTTCGATCCGCTGCATGTGAAGCAGGATCCCAACGCCGAGAAATTCCGGTTCGACAGCCTGAATCTGCCGGACGGAGTTGGGCCCGGTACCCTGCAAAACCGGCAAACACTGCTGGCCTCCCTCGACAACCCGGGCCGAACCGCCGAGCGTTCCCAACTGCTGGCGGAGTTCGACAGTTACCAGCAGCAGGCGTTCTCGATGCTCTCGGCCAGTGCCGTGGGGCGGGCCTTTCACCTCGACGAAGAGTCCCCGGAAGTTCGCGACCGCTACGGCCGCCACCTGTTTGGACAATCGCTGCTGTTGTCCCGGCGATTGGTCGAAGCGGGAGTTCCCATCGTGCAGGCCAACATGGGCACCATGAACAACTGGGATACTCACAACAGCAATTTCACCCAACTGAAAGACCGGTTGCTCCCTCCGTTCGATCGGGGAGTCTCGGCCTTGCTGGACGATCTGTCCGAGCGCGGCTTGCTGGAGAAAACCCTGGTGGTGCTGGTCGGAGAGTTTGGCCGCACACCCAAACTGGGGGGCAACGTGGGCACTCCCAGCTACGTTCCCGATGGTCGCGATCATTGGTCGGGGGCGTTTTTCGCGGTGTTTGCGGGAGCGGGAGTCCAGGGGGGACAGGTGATCGGCAGTTCCGACGCCATCGCCGCCTACCCAGCCACCCGCCCCTACCACCCGTCTGATCTGGGTGCGACCATCTACCAGACTCTGGGAATCGACCCCGAGAGTGAAGTGCGCGATCGGCTGAATCGCCCCCTGCGTCTGAATGCCGGACGGGTGATGGAGCCGCTGTTCACCGGGGCCTGACACCCCGCTGTCATTCGCGCTGGATCCCGAAGAACAGGTGGTCGAGTCGGTGGTGCGCCGGGCCCGGGAGTACGGCGCACCCCGCGCTCCCGCCGGGAAATAAGCCACCACTGTCCTCTGTCAGGGCCGGGCCCGGTTGACCCCCTTCCCCCTGGCTCCCAGCGGCGGCTTGCTTCGACCCATTCGGACACCGGCCGCACGGTCTGACGCTGCGGTGTCAGCCGATGTTGGCTCATCGGCGGCGGTTTCCCGCCGGGCAGGAAGTCCCGTCCGGGCTCGCCACGGGCGAACAGACCGACTGCGACCGGCGGACAGCGCCCCAGGCTGTTCCCGGTCCGCCCAATTTCTGCCGGGATTGGCGACCTGCAGGTGGCGCGGTGGGGAGCCCGCTGGTATCCTGCGGTCCTTCCCGGGTGTCGCTTCGTTCCCGCGGCCCGTGTCCTGAACTGCCAGGGTGTGATTCCCCATGTCCCAGAATGAGCCCGCCCCCCTGCCCCGAACACTTGGGTTGTGGCAGGCGACAGCACTCAACATCGCCAACATGGTGGGGATCGGACCATTCATCACGATCCCGCTGTTCATCGCCAAGATGCAGGGCCCCCAGGCGCTGATTGGCTGGATCATCGCGGCGGTGCTGGTCTTGTGCGATGGTCTGGTCTGGAGCGAACTGGGGGCGGCCCTGCCGGGAAGCGGCGGGTCGTACCATTTTCTCTCGAAGATTTATGGGGAGACCCGGTGGGGGAAACTCATTCCCTTCCTGTTTGTCTGGCAGTTCGCCGTCTCGGGCACCCTGGAGATGGCCTCGGGGTACATCGGGGCGCTCGACTATCTCAAGTACATCACCCCCAACCTGGAGAGCTTGCCGATTCCTGGGGGACCCGCCACTCTGGCGGCCGTGGCCGCGATGGGAATGACGGCCATCCTCTGCCGGCCGATCCGGTTTCTGGGAGCCCTGGGGGTCATTCTGGCAACCGGAACGCTCATCACGGTCGCGGTGGTCATTGTGGCCGGGCTGCGGAATTTCCAGCCCGGGTTGATCACCTTCCCCGACCGGGCCTTCGAATTGAATGGGCAGTTTTTTGTCGGATTGGGGGGGGCCATGCTGATTGCCATCTACGACTACCTGGGGTATTACAACGTCTGCCATCTGGGGGACGAGGTGGTGGATCCGGGGAGGACCATTCCCCGGGCGGTGGTGATTTCCATCGTCTTGGTGGCGCTCATTTATCTCTGCATGAATACGGTGATCATTGGCGTGGTCCCCTGGGAACGGGCCATGGTCTCTCCCAACATCGCGGCCGAGTTCATGGAGACTCTGTATGGGCGTTCGGTGGCGGTCGGATTCACCGCCCTCATTCTCTGGACGGTGGCCGCCTGCCTGTTCGCCATCCAACTCGGCTACTCGCGGGTGCTGTTCGCGGCGGCCCGTAATCGCGATTTCTTCGCCTCGTTCGCCTGGGTACATCCCGAGCACCAGTATCCCCTCGTGGCCCTGGTCTGCCTGGGAGTCTTGACCGCCCTGTTCTGCTACTGGCCGCTGCAGCAGGTCATTGATGCCGCCGTCACCGTACGAATCGTGGTGCAGTTCATCGGGCAAATTGTGGGGCTGCACCTGTTGCGCCGGAGGCTGCCTGCCAGTCAGATGCCGTTCCGGATGTGGCTCTATCCCCTCCCCAGTCTGGTCGCCCTCTTCGGCTGGTTGTTTGTGTTGGGGACATCCAGTCTCGAGGCCATTGCGCTGGCGGTTACGGTGCTGGTCTCGGGCATCGTGGTGTTTGGTCTCCGGGAATCGCTGCGAACATGAATCGTCAGGACTTCCTGGAATTGATCTCGGGGAACCGGCGGGGACTGGCAGCCGCCCTGTATCGGACAGGCCTGACCCTCGCCTCGGGCCCCTACACCCTGGCCGTCTCCCTCCGGAATCTGGCCTGCGACGTCGGTCTGCTGCGGGTCCACCCGGCCGGAATTCCCGTTGTCAGCATCGGCAACATCACGACAGGAGGAACGGGAAAAACCCCCTTCGCCGCGTGGGTCGCCCGGTGGTACCGCGAACGGGGAGTGCGGGTCTGCCTGGTGAGCCGGGGTTATGGGGCGCAGCCGGGAGCTCCCAACGACGAGGCGCTGGTTCTCGAGCAACTCTGTCCCGATGTCCCGCATCTGCAGGCTCCCGATCGGGTCCGCTCGGCCCAGGTGGCCCGCGAGGAACTCGCCAGCCAATTGATTCTGCTGGATGATGGATTCCAACATCGGCGTTTGGCACGGGACCTCGATATCGTGCTGATCGACGCCCTCAACCCTTTCGGCCACGGGCACCTGTTGCCGCGGGGTCTCCTGAGGGAACCGCGCCGGGGACTGCGTCGGGCCCG
>CAIOTJ010000223.1 GCA_903861195.1 uncultured Planctomycetaceae bacterium
ACAGGGGCTGTGGGAAGTGAAGATCCTCGAGCCCTGAGCCGGTCGCTCCGCCGGCGTGGTCCCCCAGACTAGGCTGGCTTGGCGGGGGAGATCTTGCGGACCCCCTTGCCGGCCCGGGCCTTGAGATCGAACAGGCCGAAGATTTCCGAGGCGTTCAGGCTGAGGCTGTTGTTGGTGGCCTCTCCCTCGCCCAACACCTTGGCGAACAGCGCCCGTTTCTCGTCGAGCACGCGGTTGATCCGCTCTTCAATCGTGTCCTTGGAAATGAACTTGGTGACAATCACCTGACTCTTCTGGCCGATGCGGTGCGCCCGGTTGATCGCCTGGTCTTCAATGGCCGGGTTCCACCACCGGTCGAACAAGAACACATAGCCCGCGAACTGCAGATTGAGACCCACCGCCCCCGTGGCGTAGCTCATCATCAAGAGATTCGCCTGGGGATCCTCTTTGAACTGCTTGAGAATGGGTTCGCGCTTGGGGGTGGGAATCTTCCCGTGGTAGCAGAGGGGCTGGAACCGCGCGAGCTTCTCCTGCAGCCACTCGATGCAGCTGACCCACTGGCTGAACAGAATGGCCTTGCCTCCCGAGGCGGCGATCTCCTCCATGTCGGCCTCGAGCCGTTCGAGCTTCGCACTCTCGCCCGTCAGCGGGTCGTAGTTGGTGATCTGCTTGAGCCGCATCACCAGTTCGAACACGTGCTGAATGGTGATCGAGTCTCCCATTCCGTCGAGCTGGATGACCCCTTCCTTCTCGGCCACGTCGTACGCCAGCCGTTGGGCCGGGGCGAGGTCCAGGAACTCATCCCGGTCGAGCCGGGGAGGCATGTCCTTCATCACCAGATCCTTGGTGCGTCGCAGGATGTACTGCTTCGACAGGATCTGCAGTTGCCGCAGGTCGGGGGTGGCCCGGGGGGGCACCACCTCCATGAATTCGTACAGTGCCGCGAGTTCTTCCGGCCGGTTTTCGATGGGGGTCCCGGTGAGGGCCCAGCTCCGCTTGCGGGGAATGGCGCGGGCGGTGGACGACGTGCGCGAATCGCGGTTCTTGATCCGCTGCGCCTCGTCGAGAATCGCCAGGTCGAACGGCGGAATCTGGTCTCCATACGCCTCCATGTCGCGGACCAGCAGTTCGTAGTTCGCCAGCAACACCGTGGTCCCCTGCATCATCCACAGCAGCTGGCGGCGGGGCCCTTCCCCTTCCAGCGTCACCACCGGGATCTCCTCGGCCCAGGTCTGGAACTCGCGCTGCCAGTTGGGAATGAGCGGCTTGGGGCAGATCAACAGCACCCGCCGAACCTGCCCCGCCCGCAGCAGCAGGCGGATGGCGGTGATGGTCTGCATCGTCTTCCCCAACCCCATCTCATCGGCCAGCAGGCACGCCTGATTGGCGAAGAGCCACGCAATTCCCTCGTATTGATACGGGAACGGCTCAAAGGGCATGATCAGCTCTTGACCCTTCAGCCACGTTTCCAGCGGCGGCTGCAGCAGGTAGAAGAGCCGGTCTTCGATGGAAATCGCATCCGCGGGAGGCTTGATGCGGGTCAGCTTCCCTTCGGGGACCGCGCCGGGGGGCAGCAGGTCGGCCAGCGTCGCCACCGGGGGCGACAGGGGAATGTGCGGCGCGGGGATCTCGGGGCCCCCACCAGCCCCGGGCCCGGCGAAATCTCCCTCGCCGGCGTTCGGGGCCGTCGCCTCAGCCTGCGACTTCGGCGCAGGGGCCGGCTTGGGGGGCGGATCGGGAGCTTCGGGAAAGCGCAGCCCCACAGTCCTCGGGGTCGGCCACAGCGGTCGCCAGCGCTCACACACCAGTTCCATCGGCGAGAGGGGAACCGGTATGGTCTTCAACCGGGGGGCCCGCTGCAGGGCGCTGTTCATCCCCGAAGCGAAGACCTCCACGGTGGGCTGCGTCATCGCAGCGCTCCAGTCTTGAGAGTTTCCTGCAGGGCTTCGCGAACCCGGCTGAATGGTTCCCGCAGGTCGGCATCGGCGGGAATCTGTTGCGCCCCTTCATCGATCCGGACCTGGTCCGACGCGTGGGCCTCATGAAACCGAATGGTTTGCCGGCCCAGTTTCATCGTCCTTTCCCCCCCGGTTTCTCCAATCGGATCCACCAGCACCACCGGCACATCGATATGGTTGCGAAGTTCGAGAATCTCTGGCTGGTCGGTCAGGATCAACTGCGGCTTGACCGAAGACTTGTCGACCAGGGTCCCGCCGATCAGCTCCCCCAGCAGAAACGGTTTCAGACTCGCTCCGTACAGGATTTCCTGCGTGGCGTTCGCCCGCACCGGGGTCGTGCACTGGAACTCCAGCGGACGCCCGTAATGGTTCGTGACCAGTAACCCCCCCGTGAGTCCCTTGTCGGGAACCTCGATGGCGGTCAGGAACCCCAGTCGTAGTTGCTCTGCTTTGCCGTTGGTCGCCATACTCCCCTATCAATCGTCCCGCCTTCCGGGGGACTTGAAACGGCGATTGTGGATCTGATGTCCCCCGGACTTTCCTCCCTCTCCCTTCCAGATTGCCCGCCCCGATGAAACCTCCCAGCTTTCCCGGGAGGACCCTTTCCCCGTGGCCTGGCCTCAGGTGATGCTGGTGGATTCCCGCTCTTTCGGTGGCTCTCCCTCGCGGTCGGAATTGAAGGCCTGGCAGTCGGCTCGTCTGCGCGAGCTGCTGGCTCAGGTGTCGGGGCGAAACCCGTTTTGGACCCAGCGCTGGCGCGAGGCGGGAGTCGATCCGCGGAGTCTCGGGCGGTGTGACGATTTGTCCCAACTGCCGCTGGTGACGAAGGCCGAGATCCTCGCCGACCAACGGGCTCACCCTCCGTATGGCACCAATCTGACGTGGCCCCGCGAGGCGTACTCGCGGCTGCACCAGACCTCGGGAACGACCGGGCACCCCATGCGGTGGCTGGATACCCCCGAGAGTTGGGGGTGGATTCTCGACTGTTGGCGGCAACTGTTCGGCTGGATGGGACTGATCCCTCGCGATCGGCTGTACTACGCCTTTTCGTTCGGGCCGTTCCTGGGCTTCTGGGCGGGATTCGAGGGGGCCAACCGCCTGGGCAACCTGTGCATTGCCGGCGGCGGGACCAGCAGCGAAGCCCGCCTGCAGGCGTTGCTCGACAACGAGGCCACCATCGTCTGCTGTACCCCCACCTATGCACTGCGCCTGGCCGAAGTCGCCCGGGAGAAGGGGCTCGATTTGCCCGGCAGTGCCGTTCGCGGTCTGCTGGTGGCGGGAGAGCCGGGGGGGAACATTCCCGCCACGCGCGAATTGATCGAACAGGGGTGGGGTGCCCGGGTGTTTGATCACTGGGGGATGACTGAACTGGGCCCGTTGGCGATCGAGTGTGCGGACGATCCGGGAACCCTGCAGATGCTGGAGACCGAGTGCGTGGCCGAAGTGCTGAACCCACGCACTTTGCAGCCGGTGGAGGCCGGAGAGGAAGGAGAATTGGTGATCACCAATCTGGGACGGGTGGGAAGTCCGCTGATTCGTTACCGGACGGGAGACCGGGTGCGGCTGGCTCCACCCCGCGTGGCGGACAAGGGCTTTTTGCGGCTGCGGGGGGGCATTCTGGGACGGGTGGACGACATGGTGACGATTCGGGGAAACAACCTGTATCCCGCGGCTCTCGAAGATGTGATCCGCAGTATCCCCGGGGTGGCTGAGTTTCGCATTCACCTCTGGGACGGGGTGGGCCTGCAACGGTTGGAACTCGAAATCGAGCCTCTGGCGGGGTTCTCGCCCACGGAGGTGGCGGCCCTGACGCACCGTGTGGAGCAGTTGGTGCGCGAGCGATTTCTGTTTCGGGCCGAGGTGCGGGCCGTCGGTGTGGGGGAGTTGCCCCGCTTCGAAATGAAAGCCCGGCGGTTCTGGCGTCATCCAGCGACTGGCGCGGGTGGCACGCCGTCGGAGTGAACTGTAAAGTACCCCCGCCGGTCGCGTGTGACCGCTGCGACAAGATTTCCGCGTTCCCCTGGAGCGAGAGACATTCGCGATGTTGACTGCGCGAGAGACCTGGAGTTCACCCGCCGACGTTCGGAGCCGGGGGGGGCGACCGGGGGGCGAACGAGCGGTGGGGCGGAGTGCCCAGGGGGGGCCGGGATGGTGGTGGCGGTGGCTGCTGACCAGCTGGCTGCTGACTGCGACAGTCTGGGCCCAGGGGCCTCCGGGTAGTCCTCCTGCGGGAGCACCGGGGGGGCCTCCGGGGGGGCTTCCAGGGACGGCAGTTCCTGGCCCTGCGGGGGGTCCCGAGGCGGCAGGCCCGGGTGCGGCGGCCGCGGGGGGCGCGGCGAACGGGGGCGGACAGGTGAAATACACCGTGGTCCCAGCGGGCCCCGGCGGTTTGTATGTGTATGTTCCCGGTCAATGGGCGATGGTGAATGTGAACGTCGCCAATCCGGGGACCGAGCCGGCCGAGCTGCGCTGTGCGACCTATTTCGATCAGGAACCCTCCCTGCAGTTTGGGCGGAAAGTGTGGCTGCCCCCGCAATCGCGAATGAAGCTGTCGCACCCCATTCTGGTTCCCGAGGGGTACACCGAACCGCAGTTGCGGTTCCACTCGATTGTCGAGAGTGCCGGGAAGATGGTGCGGGAAGACACGTCGCAGGTTCAGCACAGCGGCAGTTTCTTCACCTCACTGAAGCGGCCGATCACCGGGATGGTCGAAGACACCGAGAAAGAGACGCAGGACCCCAAGAATCCCCCCTACGACCTGGTGGTGGCGTGCCGGGTGAAGTTGGGAAATGGGCGGCAGGTGGCCAATCTGCAGGATGACTTCCTCCCCCCCGATGAAGAGAGCTACCGGGCGATCGACCAACTGGTGATCTCCAGCAGCCGCGTTTTGAACGACCAGGCGGGACTCTCGGCCATCCGGGAATGGGTGGGTGGCGGTGGCCGGGTCTGGCTGATGCTCGATTCGGTCGATCCCGAGGTCCTGAGCGCGTTTTTCGGCGACGACTGGCAAGGACAGTATGTCGATCGAACGTTCCTGGCCGAGGTGAAGATTGAACCGACGCTCCCCACCCTGGGGAATGCCTCGGAACTGGTGCGGTACGACGAGCCGGTGCCGATGGTGCGACTGATGACCACCCCCCAGGAAGAGGTGTGGTACACGGTGAACGGCTGGCCGGCCGCGTTCTGGAAGAATTATGGAGCGGGCCGGGTGCTGGTGACCACCCTGTCGCCGCAGGCCTGGATGGGGGTGAATGCCAATTCGTGGGCGGCGGCCGAGAAGTCCCGGCTCGAAAACATCGAAGCGGCGCGGTTTGGTCAGGATGATCTGCCCCCCGCCCCGCCGACTCCGGCAGCCCCCCCGCCCCCCCCCACTCCCGATGCCCCCCAGCCCCCGGGTCGTCCGGGAATGCCCAATCCAGCTGCCGCCAGCAACAATCCGGCTGAGTTCAGCCTGTATGTGCCCAACGAACCGATGCAAAGGTTGGCGGCCGATTTTCTGGGGGCCCGGCCTCCCGAAGCTTCGGTCGAGTCGCTGGTGGCGGACCAGGCGGGGGACTACATCGGCTACAAGATTCCCGCCCGGGGCAAGGTGCTGAGCGTGCTGTTCGCGTTTGTGGGAGCCCTGGCGGCGGCGGCGGTCGCGCTGTGGCGCGCCCAGCGGCTGCAGCACCTCGGCTGGTTCGTGCCTGTGCTGTCGCTGCTGGCCGGGGGGGCGCTGGTCTGGCTGGGGGAACAAAGCAGCAATGCCAGTCCCTCGGCGATGTCGGTGGTGCAGTTGGTCAATGGCGTTCCCGGCTCGCATGAATACCAGTCGAATGGTTTCGGCGCGCTGTTCTCTCCCGATGGAAAGGAGACCGAACTGGGGTCCGACATGGGGGGCCGGGTCATGCCCGACATGTCCGGAGACTCGGGAACAAACCGGCGGATGGAATGGACCGACCTCGGGAAGTGGCGGTGGGTCAATCTGCCGCAAAATCGCGGGCAGCGCGCCATGACGATGACCCGCTCAGGCACGACGAAAAAACCGTTCATCGCCGAAGCCACCTTCGGTCCCCAGGGACTGGTGGGGCAACTGCAGGCGGGAGATGCCCGCGGAGTCTCGGATGCGGTGATCAGCACGAATTGGGGGCGCCTGGGAGTTGAGTTGAGTCCCGACGGCACCTTCGTGGCTTCGGCTGACAATGTGCTGACCCGCAACCAGTACCTCGCATCGCAGTTTTTGTCGGATGAACAGTCGCGGCGGCAGAAGACCCTCAAGAAGGTGATCGACAGCGTCGACAGCGTGGCCCGCAAGTCGGCCCTGCAGATCTTCGCCTGGACCGACCCCTGGGTGGACGGACTGGCGCTCGATCAGCAACGGTCGGTCAAAGGCTCGGCCCTCGTGCAGATGCCGCTGACCATCACCCGCCCCGCTCCGGGAACCGACTACCTCATTCCGTCGCCGCTGTTGCCCTTCCGCAACCAGCGGGGGGCGGGGCCCGATGGGCTGACCTCGTCTCCGATCTGGAATTTTGTGAAGAACGAAGGGGCCGATCGCGATCTGCCCGGAACCGCCTGGTTCGTCTTCGAACCCCCCGCCGCGCTGTTGCCGTTCGAAGCGGTCTCGGCCCGCGTGCGGATTGAGGTGTCGGGTCCGATCGGGCGGCTGGAGGTGGCGGGGTGGAAGAATGGCGAACTGCAGATTCTGAAGGAATGGATCGACCCGGTGGGGGTCCTGGAACTGCAGATTGATGATCCCGGGGTGCTGCAGGTGACCGAGGGAGGGGTGCTGCTGCGGTTCTCGGCGGGGGATCCCAACCGTCCGAATCTGACCCAGCGCACGGAGGATGGGCAGGTGATCAAGAGCACCTGGAAGATGGAGTCTTTGAAGATCGACCTGAAGGCCCGTTCGTTGGCGACCGAAGGAGGTTGACCGGGCCCCCCCGAACCCGGTCCTCGTGGTTCGGAGTGGCCGACATCGCCGCCGGTTGAGCCCTGCGGCACGCGTTGCGTGAACCCTGCCTGAGGCGTGAATGCGGCCCCTGGCGTGACCCCTGTGGATGTGGAATCTCGTCCTGTTCCCGAAAGAGTGTGTTGAATGGCTTCCGAGAGACCGGTTCTTGAGATCGAGAACCTGACGAAGAAATATGGGGAATTCACCGCCCTGGACAACATGACCCTGTCGGTCGACAAGGGGCAGATTCTGGGGTTGATCGGCCCGAACGGGGCTGGCAAGACCACCACCATCAAGATTCTGGTGGGACTGCAACGCCCCACCAGCGGCCGGGCGACCATCGCCGGGGCCGACTGCGTCAACGACGCCAAACGCATCAAGCACCTCGTGGGGTACATGCCCGACAAGTTCGGCTCCTACGAGAACATGCGGGTGCGGGAATACCTCGATTTCTTCGGGGCCGCGTTCGGTCTCTCGCGCGGCGTCCGCAACAAGCGGATCGACGAGGTGATGGAGACCACGGGCACGACGTACATGAAGGACAAGTTCGTCGACAGCCTGAGCCACGGAATGGGACAGCGGGTGGGAATCGCCCGCACTCTGATTCATGACCCCGAGGTGATCATTCTCGACGAACCGGCCAACGGGCTTGATCCGCAGGCCCGCATCGAGATGCGCGAACTGCTGTTGCGGCTGGCGTCGATGGGTAAGACGCTGTTGGTCACCAGCCACATTCTGCCCGAGCTGGCCCGCATCTGTAACCGCGCCGCCATCATGACCCACGGCAAGCTGCGGGCCTATGGCACGGTGGAGGAGATTGGCCGGCAGGTTTCGCAGCAACGGCTGATCGAAGTGCAGCTCGACAATGCCTCGCAGGTCGAGGCGACGGCCCAGGCCATTCGCAAGGGGCTGGAAGCGGGAGCCGAGGTCACCCCCGCCCCCAACGAATCGATGGTGCGGTTCCGGACGGGCAAGCCCGAATCCGAACTGGGACAACTGTTGGCGTCCTTGATTGGGGCGGGGCTGCGGGTCACGCAGTTCCGCGAGGTGCAGACCGACCTGGAAGACGCCTTCATGACGTTCGCCCGTCCCAACCAGCCCGCCGCTGTGGGAGCGAGCCACTGATGAACAATCCGGTTCTGGGACGGGAATTGTTGTCGTTGTTCCGCAGTCGCAGGATGGCGCTGATCCAGTGCCTCCTGCCGGCGATGCTGGGGCTGTTGATCCTGCTGCGGTGGCCGACCGAAGACCGGCTGGCCCTGTCGGGCAACCGCTCGATGGAAGTCTTCCGGCTGTTCGCGCTGGGGCTGTTGAGCACGATGCTGCTGCTGATGCCGGTGTTCCCGGCCACCAGCATCGTCAAAGAGAAGATTCAGGGAACTCTGGCCCTGTTGCTGAACACTCCGCTGGGGGGCTTCCGCATTTATTTTGGCAAGCTGCTGGCGATTCTGGCGCTGGCGGGACTGGTCTTGCTGCTGAGCCTGCCCGCCGCCTGTGCCTGCTATGCCTTGGGGGGCATCAAGTTCGACAGCCACCTGCTGAAGCTGTACATGCTGCTGGCCCTCGTGGTGCTGCAGTGCTCGACCCTGGGACTGCTGGTGAGTACCTACGCCGGCTCGATCGACGGCGCCATCCGCATGACCTACGGCATCATGCTGGGGCTGAGCGTGATCTCGCTGGGCCCTCACTTCTTCTTCCAGGGAACCGAGGGCTATCTGGCGTGGATTGGCGACTGGCTGCGGTGCGCCTCCCCCTTCGCGGCCCTGGCCAGCGTGTTGGGAGCGGGCGACCTGGGCAGCCAGGGGCTGATGATGACCACCGACGTTCCCGGCCGGTTCATGATCTTCTCACTGGCGATGGCCGCAGTCTGCGCCGTGTGGACCCTCAGCCGGCTCAATCACTCGATCTTCGATCAGTCGCGGTCGGCTGGCATGGTGGCCGATGACCAGTCGGCGGGCGTCCGGCTGTTCCGCCGACTGTTCTTCCTGGTCGATCCGAATCGCCGCAGCGGGGGCATTCCCCCCCTGGTCAACCCGGTGATGGTCAAGGAATTCCGCTGCCGGAAGTTTGGCCGCCTGCACTGGCTGCTGCGGCTGGTGGCGGTGATGGCGATGCTCTCGTTGGCGCTGGCGTTCGCCGCAACCGCCGGTTCGACCGACTGGAGCGTGTCGCGCATCGGGGCCATCATGGTGATTCTGCAGGTCGCGCTGTTCGTGCTGATCACCCCCAGCATCGCGGCGGCCCTGCTCAGCTCGGAACGCGAAAGCGGCGGCTGGCTGCTGCTGCAGAGCACGCCGCTGTCTCCCTGGCGAATCGTCTGGGGGAAACTGCTGAGCGTCATTCTGACGGTCGCCCTGGTCTTCTGCGCCACGCTCCCCGGGTATCTGGTGATCGTGATGATCGAGCCCGGCATGGTCACCCAGGTGCAGCGCGCCCTCATCTGCCTCGCCTTCACCGCGGTCTTCTCGATGATGTTCAGTGCCGGGATCGGCAGCCTCTTCCCCCGCACCACCGCCTCGACCACCGTGGCCTACATCGCGCTGCTGCTGATCAGCGTGGTGCCGCTGCTGATCTGGCTGGGGCGCGACGCCCCGTTCGGTCAATCGACGGTCGAAAAGGCGCTGCTGGTCAACCCGGCCGGTGCGGCCATGTCGGCCCTGCGAGCCGAGGGTTTCACCGATTACAACCTCATTCCCGGCAATTGGTGGTTCCTGGGCGCGGCCTCGTTGGTCAGCCTGATTGTGTTGTTGGTCCAGACGTGGCGCATTTCGCGGCCCCAGTAGCCCCATGAAGGTCTTCCCAGCGATGTTCCGCCGCCTCTTTTGCCTTGTTGTAGTCTGCCTTGCCGCCCGTTGGCCCGCCGCGCCGGCTCACGCCCAGATTCAGACCGACTACCTGATGTTCTCGGATCCCGATTTCCCCCGGGCCCCCATGGAGACCTCGTTCTCCACTCGGCTGGCGGAAGTCTGGAGCCAGGCGCTTGACCGCCCCGAGGCCGATCTGCAGCGGATGGCCGCTGAGTCGATGGCGCGCGGGGCGAAAATGGGGGTCCCAGGGTTGAACCAGGCGGTCGCCCGCCTGCGAACCCTGCTGGTGGCCGACGACACCCACCCGGCCGCCCGCGCAGGTGCCGCCAAGGCGCTGGTGGCGCTCGATTCCCGCGATTCCGCCGAATCCCTGGCGACCGCCGCCGCGAACTACCCCGGCGATGTCCGCCGCATTTGCGAACGGGCTCTCGGAGAGTGGAAATTTGAACCGATCCGTCAGACCTGGCAAGAACGGCTGACCGCCGCGGGAGCCCGCCATCGCGACCGGGTGTTGGCAATCCGCGGATTGGGGCTGTCGGGCGATCCCGCCTCGGTCCCGCAATTGCTCGACATCGCCCACGGCGTGCTGCAACCCGCTGAACTGCGGCTGGAAGCCGCCTTGGCGGCCGGGCGGCTGAAAACCGACGGGCTCGTGGCCGACGCCCAGAAGCTGATCGACCAGAAACAGGGGGTGTCGCTGGTCAACCGCCTGGCGGCCGCTCGGCTGCTCGCCTCCCACAAGCAGTCCGATGCCCACGCCCTGCTGCTGAAACTGGCGGTCGACCCCGAGCCGGCCGTGGCGGCCGACGCCCTCGAACGCCTCAACGACATCGACTGCAACCTCGTGCTTCCCCTGGCCGAACAGGCCATGCAGAACGCCGATCATCTTGTCCGTCGCCAGGGGATGCGGGCCTACACCACGCTCCCTACCCCCGAACGGATGGGGCCGGTCTCGCGGCTGCTGGATGATCTCGTTCCCGGCCTGCGGCAAGAGGTGACCGCGAAGTTCGACAAGCTGCTGGAGCAGCCCGAACTGGTCCCGGCGATCTGGAAGGGGATCCTCGAGGTGCTGGGCCAAGACAGTTGGCGCGGGCAAGAGCAGGCCGCGCTGCTGGTGGGTCAACACCGGCACCAACCCGCCGCCCAGCGGCTGTTCGAACTGCAGTCGATTCCCCGGCCCGAAGCCCGCGTGGCCGCCGCCTGGGCCCTGCGGCGCGTGGCGGTCCCCGAAACCCTCCCCAAGATCTTCAAGCGGGTTGATCAACTCACCAAGCAGCGGGTCAGCGGCCCCATGCTCGACGGCATCGACGAACAGGTGGCCCACCTCATCGAGGCTCTGGCCGTCATGGAATTCTGGCAGGCCGAAGCCCTCTGGCGGCTGTACATCCCCAAGCAGCCGGTCATGGGGCATTACTCCCGCGGCGCGGCGATCTGGGCCCTCGGCAAACGCTTCGATGACACCCCCCAGCCCGAGTTGGCCCAACAGCTCGTCGAACGCCTGACCGACACCGCCCCGGTCCCGGCCGAGATGGAACACGTGCGGTACTCTTCCGCCGTCGCCCTCGGCCGCATCAAAGCCGACACCCACGTCAAGCGGATGATCGACTGGGTGGGCGAACCGAACCTCAAATCGGGCAATGTGGTCACTCCCCACGCCCTTGCTGTCCGTTGGGCCGTGATGCAGTTGACCGGGGCCGAATACCCCGAACTGCAGCCCTTCCCCGTCGGCAAGGGGGGCTGGTTCCTCGAACCCTCGCAGGATCCCTACGCCGCGAAGCCGTAATTTCTGGCTCGCGTACGGTAAGGCCCCGCGGCGTTCCCGGCACGTGCCTGTGTTCCGGGCACGTCGTGCGATCGGCGTTTGAGCCGAGTTACATCCCAGGCAACAGGGTGGTTGCCGCTTGATTCCAGCCAAAATCTGCGCTCAGACGAGTTCGTCCCCCTCTGACGCGAGCACCCGAACGGCCCCGCCACGACGCCCTCTTCGCCTTGGACAGCGCAGACGTCATCCCGGGGTCAACGCTCCCCCCGAGCTGACTGTCGTACCTGGTCAACTGGAGCGGTGTGTCGCCAGAGATTGTCACGGGTCGAGACTGGAGACGCGATACCAAAGTGCTCAGGCCATAAAAAAGCGGCCATAAAAAAGGGCATCCCGTCACATCCCCTGCGGGGAGTGACGGCAGGCCCCAGTCAGAGACCTCAGCGTTCTGTGGAGATCAGTTCCCAGTTCCCTTTTGGCTGGTCACCGCTTCCATCACGCGGTCGAGGTTGAAGCTGCCCGGCTTCTGGCGGGGAGGAAACTCCCGGAAGCTCTGCAGCCAGTTCCCCACGTAGGCCCCGGCGGGAGCAATCGCGAACATGTGTTCGAGATACCACCGCTGGTAGTCCATGCCAATGTCGTGAGCCAACTCAAAAGGATCCATCCGCAGGTTGGTCAGCATGGGGGCCCGCAACACTTCAAACGGCTCCTGCCACACGTGCAGTCCGTGGGCGTTCTGCTTCAGGAAGGTCACCTTCCAATTGTTGTACCGCAGCGCCGCCACGTTGCCATCATCGGTGAAGTCGATGAACTCCTGACGGGGCCAGGGTGCCTCTCCCTTGAGGGCTGGAATCAGGGTGTAACCGTCGAGGTGCACCTTGTACTTCCGGCCGGCCACCTCGCGGCCCTTCAGTAGATCTTCCTTGACGGTGGTGTCGCCGGCGGCGGCCAGCAGGGTGGCCAGCATGTCTTCATGCGCCCCAATGTCGTTGATCACCGTGCCGGGCTTGATGACCCCGGGCCAGCGAATGACACATGGCACCCGGTAGCCCCCCTCCCACTGCGTGTTCTTCTCGCCGCGGAATATGGTCGTGCCGCCATCGGGCCAGGTAAACGCCTCGGCTCCGTTGTCGGTCGAGTACATCACGATGGTGTTGTCTTCGATTTCCAGTTCCTTCGACTGGGCCAGCAGTTCCCCGATCTGACGATCATGCTCGACCATTCCGTCGGCGTAGATTCCCAGACCGGTCTTCCCCGCGACCCCCTCCTTGAGGTGGGTGAAGATGTGCATCTTGGTGGAGTTCCACCACAGAAAGAACGGCTTGCCCCCCTGGTGGGCCCGCTTCATGAAGTCGATCGCCTTGGCGTTGACTTCCTCGTCGATGGTCTCCATCCGCTTCTTGGTGAGGGGACCGGTGTCGGTGACCCGACCGTCGGCGAAGCGGTGCATCACGCCGCGGGGGCCAAACCGCTTCTTGAACTCGGCCGACTTGGGGTAATCGGGATGCTCGGGTTCTTCCTCGGCATTGAGGTGGTACAGGTTCCCGAAGAATTCATCGAAGCCGTGCTTGGTCGGCAGCATGTCGTCCCGGTCACCCAGGTGGTTCTTGCCGAATTGTCCCGTCACATAGCCGCGGGCCCGCAGCAGGGTGGCGATGGTGGGGTCTTCGGCCTTCATCCCTTTGGGGGCACCGGGGAGCCCGACTTTGGTCAGTCCGGTGCGGATGGGAGATTGCCCGGTAATGAACGCCCGCCCGTCCAGCCGTGCAGCTTTGCTGTCCATACCAGTCGGTGAACAGCGCCCCTTCGCGGGCAATGCGGTCGATGTTGGGGGTCTTGAAGCCCATCATCCCCAGGTTGTCAGCGCTGACGTTGAACTGGCCGATGTCGTCGCCCCAGATGACCAGAATGTTGGGCATCTGGCCGGCCGCCTCCTGTTTCTGCAGCACCGCGGCATTGGGGGCTGGCCAGCAGTGCCGGAGCGGCGGCGAGGGCCAGGGGACTGCCTCCCGTGCGGGGCTGGTCGCAGCAGGCGGCCCTCCCACCTGCCGACAGTGGACCGTGCCCCACGGGGGTGGTCCCCGCCTCATCGGCCACACTCAAGGCGGTAACGGAGACCTCAGCCCGCGCCAGCCACAACCCGAGGGCCCACGCCGGTTGTCCGGCAGACCAACGCCTGCCAGGGAATCCGTTTCAACATGGGTTTCTCCCCAATGCCCGCCACAAAATCATCTCGCGGGCCGCGGGGGACCGGGGGGCATTGGTCAACGCCACAAAGCCCGTTTCGGGTTCTGTCCAGAGAACGCAGTGCCGTGGTTTGCCGGGGGGCTGTCGGGGACCGGGTGCCCTGAGGCCGACCAGACTCTTGCCGCAGACAGGCTGCCTGGCCTCCGCCAGTGCACGAAACGCAGCCCGTCGGACCGACCGTCGCATCTTGCCGGCCCCTCCAGCGGCGGGACAAACGCCCCAACCACCCCATGCGCAACCGGCAGGCTGGCAACTGCGTTCAGCGAGGCGAGATACAAGCCCGGCAGAAACCCGGGAAGCCCGTCGCGGAATTACAACAGTTCGCGGGGCACCTCGCCCCCGGGAACCAGATGTTGCGGGCGTCCCGACCGGGCATCCACCAGAGTATCGTCGACCCGCAATCCCAGCGTGTGGTACACGATGGCACAGAAGTCTTCGACGCTGACAGGCCGCGACGTCGGATATTCGGCCTTCGCATTGGTGCTGCCAATCACCTGGCCGTGGCGGTAGCCTCCCCCCGCCAGCAGCACGCTCTGCGCCTGTGGCCAGTGATCACGCCCCGCATCCTTGTTGATGACCGGAGTCCGCCCGAACTCACCGGCCGAGATGACCAGCGTGTCGTCGAGCATGCCCCGCTCGGCCAGATCCTGGATCAGCACACCCACGGCCCGATCATGGCGGGGCATTTTGTCGTCCAGGGCCCCCTTGAGATTGCCGTGGTCATCCCAGTACCCGGTGTTCAGCGACACATACCGCACCCCCGCCTCGATCAGCCGGCGGGCCAACAGGGCCTGGGCCCCCCAGCCGCTGCCGTAGCGATCGCGGGTTTTCTGGTCTTCCCGATCGAGCTGGAACGCCTCGCGCACCTGGCCCGACATCACAATGTCGAGCGCCTGCTGATCGACCGAGTCGAGCTGCCGAAAGGTCGGGTTGGTCTCCATCCGGCGGCGTAGCGAATCGAGTTGCTGCTGCAGCCCCACGCGGATCGACAGCCGGTCGGAGGTCAACCCCTCGACCAGCGAGAAACTCTTGTCATCCCCCGTGGGCAGCTTCCCCGCCTCGTTGCCGTAGCTGTAGTCGCCGTACCCGAACGGATTGTGCGAGACCCCCAGCCACGCCGCTCCATGAAAACCAAACCCGCCATCATTCATGTTCACCGAGGCGAGCGAACCGGTCGCCCGCGGACCCAGCAGGTGCGAGGCCACCGCCCCCATCGACGGTTGCCGGGGAACCCGATCGTTCCCATTGGCACCGGTCCGGCCCGTCAACATCCAGTGGGCGGCCGCCCAGTGATCTCCATTGCCGTGCGAAAAACTCCGGATCACCGTGCAGCGATCCATCACCTTGGCCTGTTCGGGACAGAGTTCGCACACATCCAGCCCCGGCAGCGATGAGGCGATCGGCTGATACGGCCCCCGCACTTCGCGCACCGCCTCAGGCTTCATGTCGAAGGTGTCCAGCTGCGAGGGCCCCCCATGCTGCCAGATCAGAATGACCGACCGGGGAGAGCTGTACCGGGCGGGCCGTCCCGCCGAATCCGCCCCGTGAGTTGGTCTGCGCAGCAGATCCGCCAGCGACAACCCGAACACGCTCAGCGAACCCACTTCCAGAAACCGCCGACGGGACAGTCCGTCACAAAACCGGGATCCCTGCTTCGTGTCGATGGTCAACATGGCTCTGCGATCAAAAGTCTGGCTGGGTTCGGGAATTGTCGACCACAACGACCGCGGGAAGGTTCCCCGTCAATCGCTCAGAATGTGGTCCACAGTCTCGACTCGCGGTTGAAACCCGCGGAACCTCGTTTCGACAACATATCGGCTGCATCGGATCGGTTCAATTGGAACTGGCCAACCCTCGGCACCCTGTCGAAGATGACGATTGACGGGGTTGACACGACACACGCAGTGCCCGAGGCTCGCCTGCCCGTGGTCACCTCGCACGGCTCTCGTTCCTCCTCCCCCCAGTCAGGCAGCTCATCGGGATTCACCCAGACCGTTCCAGCGAAGCGGTCAGCGGAGGACCGGTTCCGGCAGAAACAGCGGAGGCCCCTCGGGATGAACTCCGTAGTGCCCCAGAAAAAGCCGAAACTCGGCATCGAGATCCTGCTGCAATTGCTGGGTCGCCAGGCCGACATCCAGGGCCTTCGCCACCGCTTCGTCGTCAGCCAGTCCACTCTGGGCCAGCAAGTCCAGCACCCCCCGCACCTGGGGATCTTCCCGCAGCCTCTGCCGTGCCTCGGGAGTCGCCCGGACGCTTTCCGACTGCCGGCCTGCCTGCCAGGCGGTCACCCACTCCTGGGGGCCGATCAGCACGTCGAACCGGCAGTCGACACGGGATTGGCCCGTCGCCGCATCGAGCTGGACGGCCGTAGCCCGGTAGCCAGCGAGCTGCAGTTGCCGTGCTTGCCGACGACACTGCGCCAGGGCCGACTCCGCAAAAGAACGCGCACCCCCAGCAGCTCCTGCAACGTCCGGATTGAGCAGGTCCGACAAGGTCTGCGAGAGTTGAGCCTGCAACGCCGCGGCCAGCAGTTCGGCGGCGTTGGCCGCTTGGGCTTCGGGACCAGTCCGCATCAGGCGGGTGGCCGTCCCCTGAAAATCCAGCGGCTGCTGTTGCGTGTAGCCCAGAATGGCCCGCCGGGCCTGCCATTCACGGTTCGATTGCCGTCGCACAGGCAACCGGTCTGAAAGATTGACCCGCTCCGCTCCGGGGTCGAATCCCAGGTGACGCAGTTCCTGGTCGAGACTGCCAGCTTTCCGCAGGGAAACATCCGCCAGGTTCTCGCGCCAGGCAAGCAGCGCCAATTGGCGGTGTTGGGGCGTTGTCAGGCGAAGGCTTCGCAGACCGGGGGCGGGCCACTCGACCACGACGAACTGGGGAACGGCGGCGGGATCAGTACCGTCGCGCCAGCGGTCTTGGGCCTGCCTGGCCCTGTTCAGTTCCCCATCGAGAAACGACATCATTTTGGGGGACAGATCCGGTTCCGCCCGCCACTCTTGCAGCCGCTCGTGCAGCTGCTGCCAGGCTTGCGGAACCGTCTGCACTTCCTCCGCTTCCAGTTTACGAAGCAGATCGGAGTGCGTCCCCCGAAGCCATTCGCGTTCGACCGCGACGACCACATCGCCCCGCCGGTTCCGATGCAGCACCAGCCCCCGGAACAGCGAGCCGTCCGTCAGCTCCAGAACGTCAACCGCCAGCTCGGACGCCGCACCTGGAACCGCGGGCGATGTCTTCCCTCCGCGGGAAACCCCGGCGGCGGGGGGGCCGGCAGAAACCTTGCCTGGCGGGGCGACCAGAACCAGGCCCGCGGCCATCAGCAACCAGCACCACACCCGCCTTGGCACCTTCCCGTCTCGCCCCCATGAGGGTTTGCACGGCGAGGTGTTGGCGTGCCACGCCCCAATCTCCGACAACCGCCGCCGGGAGCTCACACAGGGACTCTGGGGTGCGATCATCGACCACCGGCCAGAATTCGGGGAATGCCAAGGGGACTGCGGACCATCTCCGCAGATCAGTGCCATTGTGACGCGCCTCTCCACGAAGACAAGTCGTCCTCGGAAGGTCAGGGGCTGTTCCCAATCCTCCTGCCGTCAGCCTGCATTCCCCAACGGTCTGTGCGGGGACCGACACAGGGCAGTGTCGGGGGTCACTCTCCCGGCCCCGCATCGGCAACCAGACCCCGCGCAGGGTCGGCCCAGTCATCCCAGGAATCTCAGCGCGATGGAACCAGCAACTGCTGATGCGGGGTGACGGTGAATGCCGCAACAATGTCGTCCCAAAAGTGCAGCCGGGCTTCGAGAGCCATCAGGGCCCCGTCCTGGGCCTGTCGCCACGCCTCGGGATCCGTACCGCACAATTCACAAAGCAACTCTTCAGAGGCGGTTCCATGAGCGCCGCCGTCCAGTTCGATATGCCGGTCGAGGTAATACACCAGACTGCTCAGCCCCCCCCCCAGCTCCTGGTTCAATCCCTGCACGATCCGCCGGAACATGTCAGGAATCAGAATCTCGCGACCCAGGGCGAACGCGCCTGCGATCCGGGGCAGTTCGCCGGTTCCAATCAACGCGAAGGTGGTCTTCACGAACCGGCGGGCCCCGGCGGGAATGTCGGGATTCTCCAGAGCGTCCGCGAGGGGAGTGCCCTGGCGGAGAGTCTGGACCAGTTGGTCGACCCCCCAGGTGTCGGCTCCAAACTGCTGCATCGCCTCGCGATAGAGCTGGAAGTGGCTCGCATACCCCCCCGCGGGATGCAGATCCGATTCTTCACCAGTCACAATTTCGTTGATCAGCCGGGCCGCAGCCGTCGAACGCGGAGGAGTCCAGGGAATCTGGGTCCCACACAATTCCCGCTGCAGAACCTTGAGCAACGACATGAAGTCCCACACGGCGAAAACATGGTGCTCGAGGAACTGGCGCAGGCGACCAGGATCGGCCAGTTGATCGTAGAGCGGGTGCCGCAACAGGTTTTGACGACACGGCTGCAGCGACGCCTGGAGGGAGGCAAATCGTGACATGGAACAACCACAGAAACAGAACAACGAAAGACTTACGGATTGAGTTTAGCTTCAGTACAAGCCAGATTCAGAAAATCCTGCGGCAAAGCTCGTGTTGAAGGTTGAGCGCCGGGCGCTTTCAGAACGGGAAACCCCCAGCAGGTGGTGGGCACGGCCGCAGATTCTGCGTAACGAGAATTCCATCGCCGCAAGTCGCCGGCAAAGGATTTTTTCAAGCCGCCGCAGGTCGCCGGCGGCTCGTCATGTGGGCCTGCGGCACTTCGAGCTATTCAGACAACCGGCATTGCCGGTCGTGGATCGATGCGGTCTTTGGCTCAGCTCGGCGAATCATCCGCCGGAGACAGGCCCCCCCCGATCGCAAAACCAACAGAACAAGCGTAAGACAAACAGATTTGCCCTGGAGAGCGTTGCTGCCGACCGGTCGAATGCCGTAAACAGACGACTTCGACCAGTTGCGATCCGAGAACACGCTCATTCGAGTCAAACCGCAGCGCGACAAAGCCTGTTTCGGCTCCACTCCCGTTGGCCGTGCTCTGCAATTGGGGGCCGGGGAATCGCCCGCAGGGCCCTGCTCAATCCATCCAAAGCAGAGTTGACAGGGCTCGAGGGAATCACGGAACAGTCGCGAGTGTGACAGCGGATGCCATCAGCGGTATCTCCAGGATAGACTGCTTCTCTGAAACAGTCATCGACTGTTGAAGTCCGCGCGGGCAAAGGACTCCAGAGGAAAAAACGAGGCCGAACTGGGCCAAGCTGCGGAAACCGAATGCCACTGAGCAATTTGCAGCCCATTTGACGCATGACTCGGCCGTGGTGTCGCACAACAACCACTTTCAACCGATAACAAAAAAAGGCCGGTAGACTGAGTGTCTACCGGCCTGAGTCAACTCAGCCAATTACTTCTTCTTGCGACGGGCGATCACCAAACCGACCACGGCGAGACCAGCCAGAGCGAAGGTGCTGGGCTCAGGAACGGCAAAGGAAATCTTGTCGACGAAGGACTCACCGAGAGCAAAGTTGTTGAAGGTCACCCGAACTCGACCAATAGAAAGAAGGTTCGGAGTAGGAATGAAATCGGCGAGTGCGAATCGGTAACCTGAGCCATCATTCGGCAACGTCAAAGTCAGATTGTTCTGAGCAAAACCGGTTCCGGTATTGGTCCAAATCGACGCCTGCACAGAGGTAGTCCCCGTAGTCAGGAAGTTCCCCTTCACATACAGATAGGTCTTGTCCGACTGATCGATCGTCGGGCTGATGAACGTGTTGCCAGTCGTCGTGTTGCCGTCGTAATTTGCAACAAGCTGATTGGTACCACTCGTCGCGGTAAACTTCATTGACCCAGCCGGCGCACCGGTCTGGCTAAAACTCCCCCCAGTCTTGCTGAACTCGCGGGTAGTGCCCCAGACCGGAGCGCCAGTTTGGTTCCAATTGTTGCCAGTGGCCGGGGGGGTGCTCAAACTGTTAAAATCATCAACCACCAATGATGCTGCCTGAGCTTGGCCGAGGCTCATCCCCACGACCAAAGCTGCCACCCAAGTCAACGCTGTCTTCAACTTCATCTGTCATCCCTCTCTTCGAAATCAAAAGAGAACCAGGCCAACGAATCGACAAACCGACGAACCTTCGGTTCGCATCCCTCACGGAATTTCGACTAACACACGGAGTTAGTCTATGTTGGCTCCGTCGTAGTTTATCGCTTTCGGAAGTTCGCTGCAACCATGAACCGGAGAAAAATATTTCTTATCGGGATTCTCCCCAAGATCGGTTGCGGGGGCCTGACATCGTCTCACCTGACTTCTCAATCAACCACACACACTTTATTCAGATCGGCTCTTTCTCCTGTGCATCTCGTTGAAAGCCACCATTGTCGGAAATTTTGGGGAAGATTCGTGGGCAACGGCCGCAAAAACTCCCCCAACAGTCCACTCAGGCCGGTAGTCGGTCCACCGACCGGCCTGAGTCGACCCAGCCAATTACTTCTTCTTGCGACGGGCGATCACCAAACCGACCACGGCGAGACCAGCCAGAGCGAAGGTGCTGGGCTCGGGAACCGCAAATTGAATCCTGTCAACGAAGGACTCACCGAGACCCAAGTTGTTGAAGGTCACCCGAACTCGACCAACAGCAACAAGGTTCGGAGTAGGAATGAAATCGGCGAGCGTGAAACGGTAATTTGCGCCCCAATTTGGCCCACCAGTCAAAGTGTAGGTGTTCTGAGTGAAACCGGCTCCGGACTGGGTCCAAATCGACGCCTGCACAGTGGTGGTCGCCGTCGTCAGGAAGTTCCCCGACACGTTCAGAAATTGGCTGGGCAGGGGTGGGTTTACCAAATCGAACGTGGGGCTGATGAACGTGTTGCCAGTCGTCGTGTTGCCGTCGTAATTCGCACTCAGCTGATTGGTACCACTCGTCGCAGTAAACTTCATTGTCCCAGCCGGCGCACCGGTCTGGCTAAAACTTCCCCCAGACTTGTTGAACTCGCGGGTAGTGCCCCAGACCGGAGCGCCAGTTTGGCTCCATTGGTTGCCAGAGCCCGGGGGGGTGCTCAAACTTTTAAAATCATCAACCAACAATGATGATGCCTGAGCCTGGCCGAGGCTCATTCCCACGACCAAAGCTGCCACCCAAGTTAACGCTGTCTTCAACTTCATCTGTCATCCCTCTCTAAAAGAACAAATCCGGCCAGACCCACGAACCTTCGAACCAACGGTGTGTGGCTCGCCCGGCCAACTTCGACCAACCGACTCAGTTGGGCTATGGAAAATAATATCTTTCCACTCACCGGACTGCAAGCAGGAATAAAAAGTTTATTGCCACAACTCTTTTCTGCATTGCCGATCTCTGCCCTGTCTCGCTGCATTTAAAGCCAATAGCTCCTGAAATCATTTTTCCCAGGGTGTTTTCTGTCGGGCTGTCTCTCCGCGGCCCCGGCAGTATATTTTTCCGCGACCTCGGCGGTTTTGCGGCGAAAACCCAAGCCTCTCCCAACGGAAACCGCCGATTCCGGGTCTTCCGGCTACCATGGCCCCACCTGGATCATTTCTTGCCCGCATTCGAACCCCGGGGGGCCTGTCGGTGATTGCCCCCCCGGCAATTACCATGCGTTCACAATAATTGGTCCCCTGCGGATCCCCGCTTGCGCCACCAAAGCAACCCCCCCCGACCCCCGTCGCCTGCCGCCGACGCCGTCCAATGAGGGTCTGCAGGCCACCCATCCCGGCTGCCCGTCACCCCAAAACTGAGCAATTGAGTCAGTCGCCGTGGCGAAGTCTCTGCTGCTGCGCCCGCTATTGCAGACCGCCGCGACTTCTTAACGTCGATCGCTGTTGGCCCGGTTCGACCCCACGCGAAACTTCAGAAAGGGACCCCGGGCGGGCCCCAGCAGCACTTGGGCCGGAGGCTCTGCCTGCGCATCCAGATGCTGCACCACATGCCAGGTCGCCTCGGCCCCCAACCCCGCAAACACCACCACGCTGTAACGGTCGTTGCGCGGGTTGGGGCCGGCACAAATGACGGCGGTGGCGGGATCGATCCAGCTCCGGCCCCGAACCTCCAACGAGTTGGGGCCAAACCGCACCGGCAACCCCCGGGCCAACTCTCCGCTCCGGGAATTGCTCTCCGGGCGACCAATCAGCAGCACATGGTGCGACCGCAGCTCGTCGTCCGTCACTTCGATATCGGCTTTGATCGGCAAGGTGGCATTCGAAAACCTCCGTCCGATTTCCCTTTGCAGCAGGCCCGCCGCCTCCCGTTGAGCGGCCTGATCACGCCGGGTGCCATACACAATCAAACTCCGTTCCGGTTGTTCCTCGAAACTGAAAATGGTCCAGTCGTGCCCGTCGTCCTCGAAGAGATCCGGGCGAGACAGTTGAGAATCGAACCACTGGGCGGTCTCGTCCCCCAGTTGAGTTCGCAGGTGCGAAACAAAGCTGTGCGAAGTCACCTCCTGCCCGGCATGCCGGGTGCCAAACTCGTCCAGGACCCGCCGCAACTCGGGCAGGCCAACTTTTTGCCGGAGCTGGTGCAACAGCCAAACCCCCTGCCCCTGGGCAATGTCGTACCAGTCGCCGCGGGCGGTATCGACTTGCGTGGCGTGCAACGAGACTTCGTTTCCCAGACGGCGGACCGCCCCCCGCCACCGACTGAGATGCTGAAACAACGCGAGGTCGAGCAGGTCACTCTCGGACGGGCGCAGGGCTTGCCCATTGGCTTCCGCCTGCAGGGCCAGCTCCAGCGCAACCACCTTCTCGTACTCGGCGAAGGCGGCGGCGAGCCACGTGTCGGCATCGGCGGCCGGCAGCAACGTGCCGTGCCAGGCGGGGGGATGATCGAACTCGAAGGGGACGCGCGGGGTCTGGAATTCGGTGTCGAGGTCTTCGACGTGCGCCACCACCCGCTGCGCTCCCGCCAGATCGGCGACCGGAGGAGCATCGACCTTCAGCAGAGTCCAGTCATTGCTGATGAGGGGTTGAATCGCAGGATACCCATCCCGGTCTTGAGGGGCCGGGTCCCAGGTGCGCCCCAACGGGGGACCAAACAGGCCCCAACTCTGCAGCTTGCGGGCCAGGTCCGCCGTGGTGAACTTGGCGTCGCACGCGGGAAAGGCGGCGATGGGAGGGGTGGTGAAGGCCTCAAATCCAAACGCTTCGCCAATCTGTCCGCGGTGCTGCTCGAACAGCCGGATCCATGCGCTGTCGCGGGTCCGCGGATGGACCACCAGGTTGGCCGGCTTGCCCCGCAGATCGGGGGTGGTCTCCCGCAGCACCTCGGGGGAACGGGGAGTATTGCAGCCCCAGTAGAAGCCGCGGGTTCCCCCCAGCCATTCATCGCGGCTGCTGTGCCACAACCGCGAGCTGCGGGTCCCCAGTTCGAACATCGCAATCTGGTTGGTGTTGATGTCGGCCAGCAGCCATTGGTTGGTGTAAAGGCCGTTGCTGCGGTCGGACAGCCGCTCGACCGCCTGCTCAATGGTCGAGGCATACTGGACCGCCTGCCGGATCCGGGACGCCAGGGCCTGTCCCTGGGGATCGAAGTGGGTCTGCGTGATCGTGGTCTCGGCGATCACCAGTCCCGCCGCATTGAGGTAATAGTCGAGGCCGCTCTGGATCCCCCCCGGCGAAGTCTGAAAGACCAACCGGTGACCCATCGTGGGCTGGATATCGAGCCAGACATTGAAATGGCGGACCTCATTGAGGCTCGACATGGTGATATGCCCCAACACCGGTCGGCCATCGGCGGTGGCGGGGCCGGTGGCGACAAAGGCGCTGCAGTGTTCCGTGGGCCGGGGGCGGGGAATCGAAAACTGGGGGCGTTCGAACCGCCGGGTTTCCAGGCCGTGGGGTGTGGCCCGCAAGCTGTCGTCCAGGAAGGCGAGTTCTCCCCCCGAGTTGATGGCGGCGATATCGAGCAGATCGAGACGGCGATTGGCGAACTTGCCCCCCGCCGCCGCGGCCCCATCGGCGATCCCCTTCATTTCTTCCAGGAGTTCGGGGGCATAGCGGCGGAGGAACAGGGCGTCGACCAGGCGACGGGTATCGTTCCAGGCGGTCTGCGGGTCCCGATGGCTGCGGACCTCGGCCATCACCGAGACATACCCGGCGATCTGGTGGGCGAGCAATTGCCCATGCTGCCAGCCCCGCTCGTAGGGGGTCCCCTCGATGTGCACCACCAGCCAGCCATCCTGCGGGTAGCACCAGGCCGGTCCGCAGCGGCGGACAGCAACCGGTTCGGGGACCGAATCGGCATGCCCGTCCACCCGGGCTTCCTGCGCTGCGAGGGGCTTCCCCTGCAGGAAGTGACCCGCTCCGCAGAGCAACACGCAAACCCATCCAGCCAACCACCACCTGCTTTGGGAGCGCAGAAAGTCCCGACCGCCGACCCGTCGCGAAGCGGCCTTGGGCCCTCCAGCCTCACCGCGCCGGGAGTCGACCCGTGTGGAGGGCTGTCCCAGAGATCGGCCGTTCCCGTGGTGTTCGCAGCGTGGAAGTGACATGCTCGGTTCCTGAGTCAGTCAGGGCCAGCGGGGGGACCGGGTGGCTCTTCCGGAAGATCGCCAATCCCCCCCAGCGAGAGCCGGGGGGTGGCGCCCCTCTCTGGCCGGGTTACGAATTCACAGGCTGCTTTTCGACCGCCACCGTGGAGGTCGAACCTGCGCCTCAGCCACAGACACACTCAGCCACAGACACACTCAGCCAGAGACAATTTCAACAGTCAAGAGGCGAACGGTCGTGCGGCTCCCTCCGGGTCCGGGACCACCCGGGACCGGGGCGACCGGCCGGGAGTCAGGACGACTCGGCGACTTCGTGGGTGAACTGAAGTTCGGACAGGGTCCGATAG
>CAIOTJ010000224.1 GCA_903861195.1 uncultured Planctomycetaceae bacterium
CGAACGCGTGATGGACGACCTGCGGCGGGAACTGGCCCCCCAGGGTAAAAAAGGAGGTCCCCCCACGCTCGATGTGCTGGTTGCCACGCACGAGCATTGGGACCACATCGCGTACTTTCACCCCGAAACGACCACGAAGTCTGGGGGCAAGGGCCAGGACTTGTTCGCGGACTTCGTCATCCGGCAGGTCTGGCTGTCCTGGACCGAAGATCCGGAAAATCCCCGGGCCCGACAGTTGAATTCACGTCTCAGAGACGGAGCCAGAGCTCTCCAAATGGCCGCGATCAAACTCCAGCAGTCGACCACGGGCGTTTCCGGCTCCTCGACTTCGCTGAACGAAGACCCCAGCCGCGCCGCGCGGACCGCCTTCGGAAAGGGGGTGGCCGAAGTGGCCAGCTTCTATGGACTGGAAGCGACCGCGCACAGCGAGCCTTTGGCCGCCGCCGGTTCGAAAAGCCTGAAGACCCAGGAAGCGCTCGAAAACGTCATCCAGCTCGGTAAAAAACATGGCCGGGTCCGTTATTTCCAACCGGAAACCCTGGTCGACGCCGAGAACGTACCTCCGGGAATCCGCGTTTATGTGCTCGGTCCTCCAGGGATTCAACCAGACGACAAGCTGTTGAAGAAGTCCAATCCCTCGGCTGGCGACCGCAAGGAAACCTACCTGAACCTCGATCAGGCCGGCTTCGCGGGATTTGTCGACGGACTTTTGACGCTTGCCGACGGGACGTCCGCGGGTGCGACTCCTGGTGCTTCCACCCCGTTTGGAGCCGGGACGGGCTTGCCCCTCGGCGCAGCCAACCAGAACCACTACCTTCGCGAAACCTATTTCGGGCAGCGGGAGGCCTATCGAAAAATCGACTACACCTGGCTCGATGCCGCCGGCCAATTCGCCCTGCAGCTCGATGGGGCCGTCAACAACACGAGCCTTGTGCTGGCGATCGAGTTCGAGGATTCGGAAAAGGTCTTGCTGTTCCCGGGCGATGCCCAGGTTGGCAGTTGGCTGAGTTGGCACGACCTGCAATGGCAGGTGAAGTCGGGGTCCGCCACACGGACCAAAACCGCCACAGACCTCTTGAACAACACGGTGCTCTACAAGGTCAGCCACCATGGCAGCCACAATGCAACCCTGCGTGAGAAGGGGCTCGAGTTGATGACCCACCCCGACCTCGTCGCCCTGATCCCCGAGCAGGAAGGAAAATATCGGGGAATCATTCACCCGGAACTGCTGGAACGCCTTGAGCAACGTTGTCGGGGCCGGGTAATTGTCTCCGCCGATTCCGGCCATCGTCCCGAAGTCCTGCGGACAACGGCCAGGCCCGCCGAGCTGGATGCGAAGGGATGGAAGCAATTCCAGGACAACTTGGAGATCACCGACACCTATGTGGAATACACGGTCGAAGGCTGAGTCGGCAAGACGGCCACTCGACCTCCCGTTCTGACCGCATTCCTGCGGGCTGATACCAGCCAGCCACCCCCACCGATCGATGTTCGACGCTGTCCCGCCGAAACCCATTGGCGGGCACACCCCTGGGTCGTGAGACCGGTCGCGTGACCCGACTTCGACTCCGAGAGTCCATTAGGTATTTACTATGATTCTCAACGACTTACTCATTTGCTCTAATACGATCTGCGGTGTATAGTTCTTTATGGAGTCTGATCCTGGGCAAGGGGGCCGAGACGATGGAGTGGATTAACTACCACCACCTGCTGTACTTCTGGATGGTTGCAAGGGAGGGGAGCGTCGCCCGGGCGGCGGAGCGGCTGCTGTTGGCCCAGCCCACCATCAGCTCGCAGTTGCACAAACTTGAGGAATCTCTCGGTCACCGGCTCTTCAAGCGGGTGGGGCGCAATCTGGTCCTCACGGAGATGGGGCACACGGTCTACCGGTATGCCGACGAAATCTTCGCGATTGGTCGCGAATTGCAGGACGTTGTGAAGGGGGGCGCCCAGGGAGCCCCCCGCAGACTCCACGTGGGAATTGCCGACGCTGTTCCGAAGCTGATTGCCTACAAGCTGCTCGAACCGGCCCTCTCCTTACCCGAGCCGGTCCATCTGGTCTGCCTCGAAGACAAGCACGAGAAGCTGTTGGCCGACCTCTCAGTCCAGGGGATCGACATGGTCATCGCCGACTGCCCCGCCCCCCCCACGGTCAAGGTGCGAGCGTTCAATCACCTGCTGGGGGAGTCGGGGCTCAGCGTGTTTGGCCGCCCCCAGTTCGCCTCAAAATACGGGCCCGGTTTCCCGCACAGCCTGAGTGACGCCCCCTTCCTGCTGCCGTCGAACAATTCCGCGACGCGGCGCCTGGTCGACCAGTGGTTCCGTCAAAAGGGGGTCCACGTCGTGGTCCGGGCCGAATTCGACGACACGGCCCTGATGAAGGCCTTTGGAGAGGCCGGGGTGGGCATGTTCATTGGCTCGACCGTCCTCGAACGGGAAATCCGCTCGCAATACCAGGTGGAGGTCGTTGGCCGGCTGGACGACGTTCAGGAGCGGTTCTACGCCATCACCGTCGACCGCAAGCTGCGTCACCCCGCGGTGGTCGCCATTTCGGAAACGGCGCGAAACCGGCTGTTTCAGCCTTCCGGAGGTTCGTCCCAAGCCATTGCCGCCCGATAGTCGGCCTGGGCCCGGAAGGCCTCGAGCAGCGTATCGATCAGCGTTTCGGCCGCCTCCGCGGCCTGCTGTTCCCGCAGGTTGACGGCCAGCAGATCCGAATCGCCCAAGGCGAATTTGCGCCGCTCGATCGCCGCCATTTGGTCCGCCAATCGCTGCGCCTCGCGGGCCCGGGCCACCTTGTCGCGGGCGGCCACCAGGGTCTGGTAGGCCTGCTGAACCTCGATGACGATCTTGTCCTGGGTAATCCGCCGCTTGGCATTCACCTGGGCCAGTTTGGCTTCGACGGCAGAGCTCTTGCCCCGCGCTTTCCGTCTCTGGACCGACAATTCCATCATCACTCCCGCTTCGAGCTCGAACTGCGACTTGTCCGCCTTCTTGCTGGTCGGTGCCCCCACATCCTGCAAACCAGTCATGTAACCATCCACGGACGGGCGAAAGTCGTTGTGGGCCTGGGCCAGGTCCACTTCCAACTGCCGATGCAGCAGATCCAACACCTGTAGCTCCGGCCGGCGCTCCACCGCCAGCTGAATGTCGCCATCGAGCTGCTCCGGCACCACGGGCCCCGGTGCGGGAAACTCAGGCAGTTGTTCGGGGGAGGGAATGAAGGGCTTGCCTTCGAGGTCGCGCAGGTACAGAGACAGCTTCACCGCACTGTTCTGCAGCTTCCGCCCCGCTTCGATCTGCTTCGCCTCGCGCGACACAA
This sequence comes from uncultured Planctomycetaceae bacterium, assembly GCA_903861195.1. Lineage (GTDB taxonomy): Bacteria > Planctomycetota > Planctomycetia > Planctomycetales > Planctomycetaceae > UBA10511. The sequence continues at coordinate 3,323 of CAIOTJ010000224.1, forward strand.
TCAGCCGCCGGTTGTCCTGCAACAGGGGAGGCTCCTTGTCTCCCAGTTCCACCTGCCGTTCAATCCCCGCGTTTCGCTGCCGGGCCAGCTCCAGCACGGTGGTCGCGATCCGATACCTCTCCCCTGCCGCCACCCACTCCCAATAGGCGTAGCTGGCCGACTGCACGAAATCAATCAGTTCCGCCTGGATGTCGTATTCCACCTGCTGTCGCCCATAGGTGGTCTTCCACACGTTCGCCCGTCGTTCGTCGATGGTCCGATTCCGCGAGAACGGAAACAGCACCCCCGCCTTGAACTCGCCCCCGTCATCCGTTGCCCGTTCCTGGTACCAGGGCTCGTATGGCCCTCCCCGTCCATTCCGGTACATTGCAAAGGTCTCGCCACCCGAATAGAGCGGCTGCGCCAGCTTGATGTTGGTCCGATACGTCTCGTAATAGCCCAGCGGCTGATTTTCACTCCCCGCCGACAGCTTGAGGTCATAGGCTCCTGCCGCAGCCAACTGATCTCCCGCGGCGATATCCCGCTGGCGTAGTGCGGCGTCCAGCATGGGGTAGGCCCGATACACCGAGCCAATCACCTCTTCCAGCCGCAGGGTTCCCTCAACCTCGTTGCCGGGCAGTCCTTCATCCGCAGGGAGCCCAGGAACGACCATAAACTCCCGTTCCGGCGGCAGAGGGGGCAGGAAATCGGACTCACTCCCCGGCTGCTCGGCGGACGCTTGCACCACTTCGCTCTGGATTCCGCCCCCACGCGCCGCCGCACGGACTACCTCAGACTGTGCTGCCGGGGCTGCAGGTTTCCCGGCTGGAGCTTGGGGACTGGTCTGCAATGGGATGGGTCGTCGTGAAGCCACTGAAGCCCCGCCCCGTTCCGGGGCCACGGTCGAGCAGGCACTCAGCAGGCAGCACAGGGCCAGCGGCGGACAAAATCGGCGCACAATGAGTCTCGCGGCAACCGGGCGGCTGAAGGATGCTCAGACGCTCCGTCCTGCTCCACTGCGGGGCATCCGTGCGTCTCACTTCCAGCATCATCGACACAACCGGCTCAAACCCGTGATCTCTTGAAAAAATCAAATTCCACCCCAGAACAAAACTCAGCCCTGCCCCCCCAGCCTCCCCATTCCAGCATGGCGAACCAGAACCCAACGCGCAGCAAGAGCAGTGGGCGTCCAAGTGTCTAAAACTTCACCTTGGGGGGTTTGCCCTCTTTCTTGGATTTTCCCTTCTCGTTCGCATAAACGTTTGTCACCGGAGGAAATCCATTGACTCGCCGCCAGACTTCAAACCAGAGGGGCACCTGGTCCAGCAGGACCCACCCACTGGCGCGCACTCCCTGACGAAGAAACCTCGGTTCCGGCCACTCCTGTTCCGACTCATCCGGACGGATCAAGACCCGGAACTTCCCCTTGCCGTCATCCGTAGCATCCACGGAAGTCACAGTCCCGCCAAAGGTCCCAATCGCCACGCTGGGCCATCCGGCAAACTGGATCGCTGGCCACCCCTCGAATTGCAGTCGCACATTCCGATTGACCTGCACCAGCGGCGCGTCATTACCATCCAGCAGCAATTCAACGGCGCGGTCATCTGTATCGGGAACAATGCGGCAGATCGAATCGCCCTCTTTGAGAATCTGACTTCCCTGATTGGGATAAATCTGCACGATGAAGCCATCGAAAGGAGCGTCAATCTGCTGGTTCTTCTGGCGGGCCAGTTTGCTTTCCGCCTCGAGCAACTCCTTGTCCGCCTTGGAGACCTCGGCCTGGCTCTTGGCAATGTCGCTTTCCGACTTGGCCACATCGGCCCGTGACTTCCGCAGCGCCGCTTGGGCATATTCGATGTCAGCCTTCGACTTCTGCTCCTTGGCGTCCCGGTCAGCCTGCTTGGCCTCCAGTTCGTTCTTGGCCCCCTCGATGTTGGCCTCAGCCTTGCGCACCTTGGCGCGGGCCTCGATCGCCTTCCGCTCAGCCTCCTGGTATTTCAATTGCGAGGCAATCCGCTCTTCAAACAGCTGCTTCTGCCGCTTCAGATCCAGATCGGCCTGTTGAAAGCCGGCCGTCAACTCCGCCAGGGTCTGCTCCTCGGAGATCACCTTCTGCTCGGCCATGTCGACGTAGGATTCGGCCGCACTCACCACCTGGGTGAGCACCTTTTCGTAAGCCTCCACCTGCGATTCATACGCCTTGACAATGGTATGGGCCGCCTCGAGGTTCCGCTGGTTCGCCTCGGCCTGGATCTTGGCCGAGTCCCGGGCCTGCCGGCTGGCGGTCACCTGCGATTCCAATCGCATCATCAGATCCGGGTCGAGATCCTGGATCTCGGCAATCAACTGTCCCTTGAAGACGCGGGCGTTCTCAAAAATTCCGTCCCCCAGCCGAATCAAGCGCCCCTTGATGGGCGATTCGATCACCTGCTCGCGTTCATTGGGCGAGAATGCAATCACCTCTCCCGACCCCCACAGCGACTGCTGCCAGGGAGCAAACGCCATCAGCACCAGGGTCACTCCGATCCCCCATAGCAACCAGCGCGCCATTCGCCGTGCTGCCTGAGACGATCGGGCCAACCGCAATGACGGCATGGTCTCCTCTCCATAAACCCAACGGGGGGTCGGTGGAAGGGACGACAGTCGGGAATGGACTGGAACGTGGGGAACTCTGGAAACTGACATCGAAAATTCCTGTCACTGACAGACGACCGAGCGGGGATTGGAGGGAAGTCTGTGGCACATCAAGTGCGGCGGTCCGGGGACGAGCCAAGAGCAATCCTCTGGTCGCACATCGCCGCCAGGGATTCCCGCCCCGTCACCAGAATCAGTGTCCAGGGTTGGCGACGGGCCGTGACCTCACTCCCAAGCGAAATGGCATCCGCGTCGGAAAAAGCGTCCAGCAGTCCATCAATGATCAACAGCCTTGGCCCCCCCACGATGGCCCGGGCGAGAGTCAGGCGGCGCAGCTGCAATTCGGTGAAGGGGGTCCCAACGAGACTCAACGGGGTCTCCAATCCATCCGGCAACGCTTGGACCGTGTTCAGCAGGCCGACGCGGCCCAGCGCCTGGCGAACATCATGCAGAGATACCCCCGGACGGCCAAGATGGACGTTTTCCGCGATGGTTCCCTTGAAGACCTCTGGCTGCCGAACCACAGTCACCCGCCGGTGCAAGACGTCGGGCCGCACATCGTGCGGATCGATGTCATCAATCACAACCTCGCCCCGTTGCGGCTCGGCCCAACCAGCCACAAGGTCCACCAGCAGAGACTTACCGCTGCCCGAGGGCCCCAGCACCGCCAATCGATCTCCCGCCGCGACGTGCAAAGAGACTCCGTCCAGGATCGGGGTTGAATCACCCACGGAAAAGGTCACATCCCGCGCATCCACCCGGGCCGGACCTTCACCCGCGAGGTTCATCAACCCCTGTTGCTGCTGGATCGGCAGGTCGAACAGTTCTCCCAGCTCATCGACCGACGCCAGCAGGTCGTAGAAGCTCTCGATGTGCTTCCCCAGTTTCACGAAAGACCCAACGATCACGGCCACAATCAGTTCAGCCGCCACCAACTGTCCCAGGGTCAATTGTCCCTGCATCACCAGCCATCCCCCCGCGCCCAGCAAGACCGAACTCCCCAGAGCCTGCAGCAATAACGCCGCGACGACCTGCCTCATCAGGATCTTGAAATGTTGCCCCCGGGCTTCCAGATAATTGAAGGTTAGCCGATCCGTTCGATCCAAGGCGAAATCGGCCGCCCCCTCGTAATGGAAGGTCAACGGAGAGGCGGCGAGATCCTCGAGCCAGGCGGCCATGGCATACTTCCGCTTCGACTCCCTGATGCTGGTCTGGATGGCCCCCCGCCCCAGGAACACAACGATGCAAAACATCAGCGCCAGCAAAACCAGATCGATCCCCAGCAGCCAGGGATGGTAGAACCCCAAGACCATCATCCCCACCAGGGTCCCGATCACCAGAGAGACGCCGTCGAGCAACAGACTCGCGGACACCTTCTGAACTGTGACCACGTCGAAAAACTGGTTCACCAGTTCCGGCAGGTGGATTTCCCGCGTCGCCCCAGCGGTGACCCGGGGAAGTCGATAGGCCAGATCACCCGCCACCCGGGCGAACAGCCGTTTCTGGATCGTTTCCACCACCACAGTCTGCAACGCCTTCAACCCGGCTCCAAACGCCAGGAACAAGAAGACAAACACCGTCAGCACAATCAGGGGTTGAAACAGCTGCCCCAAGGCCACCGTGTTCACCAGAGATTCGACGGCAATCGGGGTCGCCAGAGCCAGCAGCCCATTGACAACCGCGAACACCAGAATCACCCCGATGTCCGACCATTCCGGTCGCAGCAGGAACCGCAGTCGAGCCCAGGGTGACGCAGAATGGCCTTCTGCGGCCGAGTGCAGCACGTCGCCCACATGACCTTCAAACACCACCCCCTGCAGCAAGTCCTCTCCCTGATCAGATTCCAGCAACTTTTTCAGCGCGGCAGGACCTAGCCACTGCGATCCGCCGCCTCCCGAACGATGCACATGGACACGCCCACCTCCCCGCCCCGTCAGCCCCAACAAAGTTCCCCGTTTGGGGAGCCAAATCATCAGGGGTGCGGCACATTCGGCCAATTCGAGAAAGTCATCCAGTCGGCCCTCGACCCGGCGGCACTGTTGAGCGAGTGATTCCGACGCTTCGTCGACCCAGACGGTCCAGAGGTCCTCCGCCAAACCGGGGCGGGCCAAGCACGCCTCCTGCAATGCTCTTTTCAAAGACTGCCGGTCCAGCGGATAGCCGGAATCCAGCCAGACCTGCTCAATCAATGTCTGCAAATCTTCGATCGAGAATGTCACCGAGGAACTCGTCGGACGCAAGGAACTGGAAACCACAGTGCAACACTTCTCCAGAATCGAGCGCTGGGATCGAAAACTCGAAGAATCACCTGTTAATAATACTCCCTGATTGCAATTTCACAAAATAGAGTTGCCGCGACACCACATTTGTTTTTTCTATGCTTCGCCTCCCGCGACCCATCACACTGGGGAAACTGCGTGAGCGGGCGGTACTCGCGTGAGGCGAGTGATTATCAGGTGGCCCTGGCGACGATGCCTTTCCTGAGTCTCCGTGTCGGGAAAGGAATCCACATGCCAACACATTCTTGGTTGACCAACTGGACCCCCGTACTGCTTCCCCTGATGACCCTGGGATGCTGTGCGATCGGGGACCCCTCGTGCGATGTTCCCCGAGAGCTTTACGGGATTCAACTGGGGCGCGAATTCGCCTACTGTCCGGACACCGCGATCGAAGGACTGCCCCGGCAATCATGGTATTGCGACCCTTACGGCTGGGCCCCGGAATGCCCCCCTGCCTTGCGATGTGGACCGAGTTATCCACCCCCCGCGACCTCTCGCACGAGCGTCTACGCGCTGCCCAACATCCGTCCGCTGCCTCCCCGATCGCCCGATTCTCTCGACATTCGACCTGACGATGTGCCGCAGAATTCCCAGCCGACGCAGCAAGCCATGGGACGCGACTGAGACCACTCCTCCCCACAACGCAATCGGGAAGAGCCAAATCCATGCCGTTTGTTTCGAAGACACGATCAAGACAGAAGTGGACACAATACCACGTCCACACAGGCGGAGACCGGGGCCGTAGCACCGCTCACACCCCGTTCGGGCTGTTTTTCAAGCTCGTCACACCGCGACTCGTGATCTCTAACGCACAGTTCTTCCAGACAAACGATCGGCCCAACGGCGAACGGGATGGTGACCGTCCCAGTTGGTAGAGAACTTCTGCCGACAACTGATTGGGAATCCCGGCACTCCCAGCTGGCCTCCAACTCCCTCGGGGCCTCGGTCGCCCTTTGGCCAAACTCGTCGGTGAGGGTGCGCGCTGAGGAACAAACCCTGATAGACTCCGTCGGTCAGTTTCCCATTCCTCACGGCCCGCACGGTGGCGGTCGAACACGTGATGACCGTTTTGCCCCTCCCGGCCTCACCCACAGAAGACTCACCGACGGTCTTGTGGTGGCGGAAATTCAACCGGGTTCGAAGCTGGCTGTGGCCCTGCCTGGCGGCGATGGTGCTGTTGGGACTTGGGTTTTGGATTCGAACGGCTCTCGATCGAGTGCTTTCGCGGTCGGTCGCCGAGCAGTTGACCACCGTTCGCGACGCCAACGTCGAGGCTCTGCAGATCTGGCTGAAAAACCAGAAGCACAGCTGCCAACTGGCCGCCGAGTCGCGGCGCGTCCAGTCTGCGGCGGTCGAAGTGCTCGAGTCTTTCCGGACCCAGCCACCGGGAGCACCTCCGGCGATTGCTCCCCGGGAGCAATTGCTGAGCAGTCTCGAACCCTGGCTGACCAACGGTGGGTTTGAAGGATTTGTGCTGTTGGATCGCGACTGGAACATGGTGGCCGCCTCGTTCCCAGAGTTGCTGGGACGACAGGCTCCCCTCGAATATGGAGAGTTCCTCGACCCGGTTTTCTCGGGAAGTGCCGTCGTCTCCCGCCCCTTTCCTTCGCTGATCCGGCAGCCGACACCCGAGGGGCGGCTCCGCGCCGGACTGCCAACCATGTATGCCTGCGCTCCCCTGCTCCAGGACGGCCAGATTGTGGGAGCGCTGGCGCTCCGCATTCGCCCCGATCTGGATTTCACGCGCATTTTGCAGGTGGGACGGTTGGGGGCTTCGGGAGAAACCTATGCGTTCGATCCGGCGGGTCTGCTCATTTCCGACGGACGATTCGACCAGCAGTTGCGGAGTTACGGCCTGCTCCCCGACTCTCCCGACAGCCGTTCAATCCTCACGCTGACCATCCGCGACCCGGGCGTCGATCTCACCCGCGGCGAGCGCCCCCGCTTCCCCCGGGATGAACTTCCCCTGACCAGCGGCGTGCAGCGGGCAATCGACACCCGGGAACCGGGGGTCGACGTGCAGGGCTACCGGGATTATTTCGGCATCCCCTCGGTGGGAGCCTGGACTTGGCTGGAGGAGTACCGCTTTGGGGTGATCACCGAAGTCAACCGTGACGAAGCGTACGCTCCAGCCGTGGTCATTCGGCGGTTCGTCTGGGGGCTGGGATCGCTGTTGTTGCTCGCTTTGACCGCGATCTTGGGAGTCACCCGGCTGCTGGCCCGCTGGCGGAAGACCGCCCGGCAAGCCGTGTTGGTGGCCCAGCAATTGGGACAGTACACCCTCGAGGAACAGATTGGGGCCGGCGGCATGGGGACTGTTTTCCGCGCCCATCATGCCATGCTGCGCCGCCCCACGGCCGTGAAGCTGCTTGACCCGGCCAAGACCAACGAGGCTTCGCTGAAGCGATTCGAACGCGAGGTGCGGCTGACCAGCCAGTTGAACCATCCCAACACCGTCGCCATCTACGATTATGGCCGCACTCCCGAGGGACTGTTCTACTACGCCATGGAGCTGCTGGACGGCCTGACCCTGCACGACCTGGTCCAGCGGGACGGTCCCCAACCGGCGGGACGGGTCATCTGCCTGTTGCGACAGATCTGCGGTTCGCTCGCGGAAGCTCACGCGATGGGTCTGATCCACCGGGACATCAAGCCGGCCAATGTCTTGGTCAACCAACGCGGCGGAATGTCGGATGTCATCAAGGTGGTGGATTTCGGGCTGGTCAAGGATCAGTTCGGAGACGAGGCCCGGATCACCCGGGCCAATGCTATTACCGGAACGCCCCTCTACATGGCCCCCGAGTCCATTGACCCCAACCTGGAAGTCGATCACCGCGTTGACCTGTATGCCGTGGGCGGAGTGGGCTACTACCTGATCAGCGGCCTGGAATTGTTCGAGGCGGAGAACCTGTTTCAACTGCTGCGGTTGCAGTCGACCACTCTGCCCGATCCTCCCAGTCTGCGGTCCGGAGTGGGCATTCCTGCCGATCTCGAACGCGTCATTATGAAATGTCTGGCGAAGGCTCCCCAGGATCGGCCGGGTTCCGCCGAGGAATTGGATCGCCTGCTGGCCGCCTGCGCCGATGCGTCGAGCTGGACTCCAGAGCGAGCCCGGGAGTGGTGGAGACAATACCTGTCCAAACCGGCGGCAAGCGGTTCCGCTCCGTCGCCCACCATTCCCGTCTCCCCGACCGTTGTGTTGCGACGTGCCCTGCCTGTCTCGGAAAACTGAATTCCCGACCGCCCTGCCACTTGCCTCCTCATTCCGCCCTATGCTCACCTTGTGCACCGGTTCTGAGTTTTCCCAGCCCCCAGGCCGACCCCGCCCTTTGGCGATCCGCCACTGGTTCTGCGTCGTTGGGCTCATCGCGGCGGTCATCCCCGGCGGCCGCTGCCTCGCGCAGTCCGAAGAATCGACGGCACCTCGAAACCAATTGACTGCCGCCGAGAAGGACCAGGGTTGGATCCTGCTGTTCAACGGAAGCGATTTGACTGGCTGGAAAACCAGCTCGGGTGAACCCAGCCGACGTCCCGTCGAGGATGGCAGCCTGAACCCACACAAATGTGGCGGGTACATGCTGGTCTACGAAGAGCCCGTCGAGAACTTTCAGCTCGCGCTCGATTTCCGACTCAGCCCCAAGTGCAATACGGGGGTCTTTTTCCGGACCCACTCGCTGAAACCCCGCCCCGGCAAAGACGTCGGCTTCAATGGCCTGGAAGTGGCCATCGACGATACCGAAACCGCTGGCTACCACGACACGGGAGCGATCTACGACCTCGTCAAACCATCGCGCAACGCCATGAAACGGGCGGGCGAATGGAACCACCTGGTGCTGACCTGCGACGGCCCGCGGGTGGAGGTGGAACTCAACGGCGAACGTGTGACCACGATGAATCTGGCCGACTGGACGCAGCCGAACCGCCGCCCCGATGGATCCGAACACAAATTCGACATCGCCTATGCCCAACACCCGAGGCAGGGTTTCCTCGGCCTGCAGGATCACGGCAGCGACTGCTGGTACCGTAACGTCAAGCTCCGGAAACTTCCGGCCAGCCGCTGAACAAGTCGGGTGTGCGGGTGGGCCCCGAATGGAACGGGACTTTTTATGAACCGGGACGTTTCCCCCAAGCCCACTGGTCGATAGAATTGGGTGTGTTGAGAATGAGTCTCAGTCCACCCGGCCTCCGACCCGTCTGGTCCCCATCGTGACAGAAATCGTTCCTCTGTCCCTCCTTTCCCGGGGGGATTCGGCACGCATCGCCGATGTCGGGGGCGATCCGCGAGTCGTCCATCGCCTCCGCGAACTTGGCCTTCACGAGGGAGTCTCCCTGCAGATGCTGCAGCCCGGGCGACCCTGCATTATTGCTCTTGGGTCCCAACGCCTGAGCCTCCGCTCCGAGTTCGAGGACCAGATTCTGGTTGAGGTCCTTCGCGGATGACCACCCTCGCGGAACTCACCCCAGGCAGCCGGGCCAGAATCGTGGCCGTCGCGGGGGCCGACGCCATCTCCACCCGCCTCATGGAAATGGGCCTCATCGAAGGGGAAACGATCGAGTATCTCGGTCCCGCCCCCCTGGGTGATCCCCTGGAGTTCCGGGTTTGCGGCTATCGCCTTTCCCTGAGACAGAACGAAGCCCGTCGCGTCCAGGTCGAAGTCCCATGACCACACCACTCGTGGTCGCCCTCATCGGCAATCCCAACACGGGCAAGAGCACTCTCTTCAACGCCCTCTCGGGTTCCCGGGCCCTGACGGGCAACTACCCCGGCGTCACGGTCGAACGCAAGATTGGCCGCACCCGCATTGGCGACCGGGTGGTCGACATCATCGATCTCCCGGGCACCTACAGTCTGGCCCCCCGCTCACTCGACGAGATGGTCGCGGTCGACGTGCTCCTGGGACGGCAGCCCGACACCCCCCGCCCCCAAGTGGTCGTCTGCATCGTCGACGCCTCCAACCTCGAGCGCAACCTCTACCTGGTCAGCCAGGTACGTGAACTCGGGTTGCCGGTGGTCCTCGTGCTCAACATGACCGACGTCGCCGCCGAACGGGGAGTCACCTTTGACCCGGTCCAACTCTCGCAGCGGCTGGGGCTCCCCCTCGTCACTACCGAAGCGCATCGCCGCCGCGGCATTGACCAGCTGCGAGTGGCCATTCTGGACGCGGCTGATTCCCCCTCCGCCCCGGCTTCCGTTCCCACCATCTTTCCCCCCGAGCTCCGCGCCGAATGCGATGCCCTGGCGGACCAGTTGTGCCAATGGAATTCTCCGCCGCTCGACCACTTCCTGCGGCAGCGACTGTTGCTCGATGTGGGCGGCTGGCTTGAGCAGAATACCGCCCGCGATCATCAATCCGAACTGTCCGGGTGGCTGCAGCAGGCACGCGCCCGGCTGGCTGAGAAGGGTTGCCCCGTTCCCGCCGTCGAAGCCCGTTCGCGCTACCGCTGGATCCGCGAAACCTTGCAAGGGGTGGTTTCCCGTCCCGAGGTCGCTCCCCGAACCTTCAGCGATCGACTCGACCGGCTCTTGACCCATCAGTTCCTGGGACTGTTGGTGTTTGTGGCGCTCATGCTGCTCATCTTCCAGGCCATCTACCGGGGGGCTGCACCGCTGATGGAATGGTGTGAGGCCGGACAAAACTGGATCGCCGACCACGTCGGACAGTGGCTGTCGCCCGGACCTTTGCAAAGCCTCGTGACCGACGGCATCATCGGCGGGGTCGGTTCGGTTCTGGTGTTCCTCCCCCAGATTGTCATTCTGTTCCTGTTCATCGCCCTGCTGGAGGATTGCGGCTACATGGCCCGGGCGGCGTTCATCATGGACAAGCTGATGACCCGGGTGGGACTCTCGGGGAAGTCGTTCGTCCCCCTCATGTCGTCGTTCGCCTGTGCCGTGCCCGGCATCATGGCCACCCGCACCATCGAGAACCGGCAGGACCGATTCACCACGATCCTGATCGCTCCCCTGATGAGCTGTTCGGCCCGGCAGCCGGTCTATGCCCTGCTGATCGGGGCGTTTTTTCCCGCCACATATTTCATGGGAAACCTGCTGGGAGTCCGCGAACTCGCCCTGTTCGCCATGACTTCGCTCGGGGCTCTCGTCGCCATTCCCACCGCCTGGCTGATCAAGCGGTTTTTCTTCCCGGGTGAGACGCCGCCATTCGTGATGGAGCTGCCAAGTTACAAGTGGCCCTCCCCGCGCCTCGTATTGGCCCGGGTCTACGACCAGGCCCGCGCCTTTGTGGTGCGGGCCGGCACCCTCATCTTCATGACCAATATCCTGGTCTGGGCGGCCGGCTACTTCCCGGGTGATCACACCCTGGTCAACCAACTGCAGGCCCAGGTCGACGAGCTGGAGGCCGAGCAGGAAAGCCAGACTGCCGAGCGGGACAAGCAGGCCGCCTTCAAGCAGAAGGCCGAACTGATGCTCGCCTCGGGCCCCTCGGGGAGGGGCATGGTATTGTCTCAGCCCGAGTTGGCAGACAGCGGCCAGGCCCTCGCAGCCTCCGAACAGCGCCTGGCCGCGATAGAACGCGACCTGGCCCCGCTCAAGGCCCAGCGGAATGCCGAGAGCAGCCGCCTGCTCGAACAGAGCCTGCTGGGCCGCCTCGGCCGGGCAATCGAGCCCATCGTCCGGCCGCTGGGGTGGGATTGGCGAATCGGGGTCGGCGTGCTGGCCTCCTTCCCCGCCCGGGAGGTGATTGTTTCGACCCTGGGAACAATCTACAGCCTGGGGGGCGAAGAGGAGGGATTGGAACAGGCCCTGCATTCGGCCACCTGGCCGGATGGTCGCCCGGTGTATTCGATTCCCGTCGCCTTGTCGATCATGGTGTTTTTTGCCCTGTGCGCCCAATGCGCCTCGACGCTGATGGTCATCCACCGCGAGACCAATGACTGGCGCTGGGCGCTGTTCGCCTTCGTCTACATGACGGGACTGGCCTACCTGGGGGCCCTGCTGACCTACCAAGTCTCCCGGCTCTGGTTCGGCTGACCGGGAGAGTTCCAGAATGAACGCACAGGCCTGGCAGACAGTCGTCAGTCTGGGAGCCGTGGCGATGGCCGCGAGCTGGTGGTTGCGGCGCGTCTGGCGGACTTGGGCAACCCCCTCTTCCGCGACTCCCTGCGGTGGCTGTTCCGGCTGTTCCAACAACTCCGCACAGACCACAGCCCCACCGAACGCTGGGTTTGTCCCGCTCGCTTCTCTCGAAGAAATCGCCGTACGCCACCCGACCAGCCCGGCGCGGTTGAACACACGCTGACGCTCAGCCTGGCGCGACGAACAGCGCCAGGGGATGCCGCGAGAGGATCTCGCAGCCCGTTTCGGTCACCAGCACGTTGTCGATCACCCGGGCCCCCAGACGCTCTTCGGCCAGATAGACCGGCGGCTCGACCGACAACACCATGCCGGCCTCGAGCGTGTACTGGCTGTCGGCCAACATGTGCAGCGGTTCGCCCCAGGTCGGGGGAAACCCGGGGGCCAGGCCATACCCGCTGGTGTGCACCCGGCCGTGCTCGCACCCGGCGGCGGCAATCACCTGGCGGGCGGCCGCATGCGGACGGGCGGCGGGAACGCCGGCCCGAATCTCAGCCCGGCACGCCTCCGAAGCCGCCACCACCAGGTCATGCAGTTCAAGCATTCGCCGGGTCGGCTCTCCCATGCAGAAATTGCGTCCCAGGGTCGAGGTATACCGCCGGCAAGTGGCCCCAAACTCCAGATTTCCAAAGTCCCCCACCTGGAGCCGCCGCTCCGTTGGGGCCCCATGGCTGAAGCACGATCGCTCTCCGGTCACCAGGTTCAACGGGCTGGCCGCCAGGAAGCTCCCCTGCGTCAACAGGCTCTGGCAGACCACTCCTGCCAGTTCCAATTCGCTGGATCCCACCCGCAGCACCGCTTCGAAAGCCTGCTGCGCGCGATCCGCCCGGGCCGCCGCTTCGCGGATGTAGCCCAGTTCGGCCGGCGATTTGACCAGCTTCAGATCAGCCACGAGGTGGGTGGGCTCGGCCACCAACGCCCCCCCCAGCAGGTCGCGCAATTCCAGATACTGCCGGGGGTGCAGGTAGTAGGCGGGCACTTCCAGCCCCACCCGTGCCCGAGTCAAACCCAGCCGGACAGCGAGCTGTTCAAAGGGGCGCAGGGGATCTTCATTCTCACCCCCGCCATATCCGACGACGTCATCCACCCAGGCGTCGGCCTCGAACTCGGCGCACTCTCCCTGGCGAGTCAGGACGGTCAGCGGTCCCGGTGCGGCGGGAAAGAGCACGCACTGAAACTCCTGGTAGCTTTTGGCGTCCGAGCCGGTCAGCCAGTGAATCGAGACCGGATGAATGACAATCAGCCAATCCAGTTGGCGGGCGCGCAATTCCTCCCGCAGCCGGCTGCGGCGTGACTCAAACTCGGTCCAGGCAAAATCATGCTTCGACATGCGCAGATAATAACCGCACGCATGCGGTCCGCAGAAGCCCGGCCCAATTCTCTGGAAACCGTCCCTGAGAGAGACAGACGTCCTTCCCGTTCAGACTGGTCCCTGCTGACCGATTCACCCCGGCAGGCATCGTCCACAACCTCACACCCAAGCCGGCGCGGTCACGACTCGTGAGACCGGAACAGATCGAGAAACCGGTCTTCATAGATGGCAAACGCCCCCAGCCGGTCGAGCAGCTGCTTGAGCTCAAAGGCCCGGGTCCGATCGAGGGTCGCCTTCTGGAACAGGTCGTCGATCTCGGCCCGGTCCTTGGCCGACAGACGCTCCTTCGTGGGCGGGGGAAACGATGCCGTCCCCCCCCCGTCTTCCTTCCCCTCGAATTCCTCAAATTCCTCGGGCGATTCCGTCTCATCCATCACGATTTGCAGCCGGCGGTCCAGTTCGTCCACCTGGCTGTCCAACTCCCGAAAGTCGAGCTCCAAGCCGGCCATCCTCGTGAATACTTCCAGGATCGCCCGCGACGCCTTGGGGTAAACCAGCCGCAACAGCACTTGCGGCAATTCCCCCAGCAGGAACATGCCTTCGATACCCGCTTCGAGGGCGGCTCCCACCAGAACTCCATTCAAACCTCCGACATGCCCCTCCTCCAGCGGTTCCGCCTCCAGGCGACGCAGGTCACGCAACCCCTCCTTGCTGGTCGCGGCCCCAAACGCCCGGGATGGCTGACGGGGATGAATCGAGGTCGCCATCGCCGCGAAGGTGATCACCCGCTCGACGCCGTACTCCTTCGCCTGCGAAATCACCTGGCGGCAAAAAGCATATTTCCCGACCGGGGGCTGGGCCTCTCCCAACAGCAGCAAGAGATCATGACGTCCCGCGGGATCTTTCCACCAAAAAAGCCGATTGCGTGGCCGCTGAGGACTTTGAATCAACCCCCCCTGCACCTCAACATCGTCGATGTCGAAGAGATCTCCCGATTCCAACTCGGAAAACATTCTCATTTCGAGTTTGGCCAGCAGATACACCAGCGCGTTGAGCCCCACATTCCCCATCCCGGGCCACGCGGCCACCAGCCACGGCTTGTTCAATCCCGATGTTTCCGCCATGCCACCATCCCCCTGCCGAGGGCTGCCCCCCGGTCCAAATCTTTCTCTTGCGGCTCCCGAACCCGCACCAGCGGATCCGCCAAGCAATCCCCGGCCGCCGCCGGGAGGATTTCAGGCGTGCGCCACCCGGGTCTGGTTGACGACCCGCCCGACTCCCGGCAGGTCGGCCACCAACTCCTGGGCGCACTGCTTCTCAAAATAGTTGGCCACCTCGCCACGCAGGATCAACGTGTCCAACTGCAGATCGCACTGCAGGCTCCGCAAGGCGGGGTAGGCGCTATTGGCCAAGCGTGCCTGCACCGCGGCGAGCCAAGGCTCTGCGGTGCCATTTTCGGTCCGACGCATCTTGATCATGGGTTTCTCGTAGATTGCCTGTTGATTGGGACGATCACACCAGCGGGGCTGGGCCGCACCTTGCCCACGTTGACCCGGCACCGCAACATTCACGCGCTGCTACGGAATCATGACCCCGCCCCCCAATCCCGGCAGTCTGCCGCCATCCGGCTCGTGGCCATCGCGGGGGGACCTCTCGGCCGTCACGACCGACCTCGCCAGGTTGCGACCTTTTGGTCGCCCACTTTGGGATCGACCGACTGAACACCACCCAGAAGCAAGAGTTTCCCTCGGGGCAACCCCGACGTCGTCGGGAGAAAACGGAATTCAACCTCCGCAGTCACCTGCCCCCCCGATCGACCATTGCCCCAGTCAACCCGGGCAACCAGACGTCGTGGCCAACTCGCCAATCGTCATTGGCGGAAGGGGCGGAAGTGGCGTTGGATCCCGATCGCAGGGGGGCGGCACTCCCCCAGCGGGCGAGGACGCGCGGAGCGACCCCCGCTGTCTGCCCGTGGGCCCGGTCCGCAGTCACCTTCCGACCCGCCACCATCGCAAGCCGATCCAGCACATTGCCCGCGGGAATGTCGCCGGGGTGAACGGCCAGATGGGCCCTGGACGCGTCCAGCCCAGCGGACCGTGCACGACCACACGCTTTTCCCCCATAGACCTCTGCCGCTGAGTAGTCCCAACCACACCAGCCATCCGCCAGGAACCTGCCGCACAGGGTCTCGCGGCCCCATCCCCGGAATCCCGGCGGCGACACGAAACCCCGGGGGCCGGTCCCTTGACCGATCCGGGAAACACCCGGGATGATCCCTCCCACAAGAACCGCGCCGCCTCCTCTGGCCCACTCAATGAACACCACGTTCTGGGACGCCTTTCAGCAATTGACGCTGACCGGCCGTCTTCTGTTCTTCACCGCCCTCGGCATCGCCTTTGCCTTCGAATTTATCAATGGCTTCCACGATACCGCCAATGCGGTCACGACAGTCATCTACACCAAGACGCTGCGCCCCACCCCGGCGGTGTTGTTTTCGGGTGTGATGAATTTCCTGGGTGTGCTGCTGGGAGGCACCGCGGTGGCCTTCAGCATCGTCAACCTGCTGCCGGTCGATCTGCTGATTGAGGGAAGTTCCAGCCGCGCGATCGTGATGGTCCTGTCGCTGTTGCTGGCGGGAGTCATCTGGAACCTGGGCACGTGGTGGATCGGACTTCCGGTCTCCAGTTCACACACACTCATCGGTTCGATCCTGGGGGTCGGTGTCGCCAATAGCCTGTTGTCGCGCGGCGATCTCACCGGCGTGAATTGGAACAAAGCCACGGACGTGGGCTTGGCCCTGCTGGTTTCCCCCCTCGTCGGCTTCATGGCGGCCGCCCTGCTGCTGCAGATCATGAAACTGATCTTCCGGAATCCCAACCTCTACCACCCCCCAGGCGAAGGGGACAACCCGCCCCACTGGATCCGGGGAGTCCTCCTGGCCACCTGCGGTGGAGTCAGCTTCGCCCACGGCTCGAACGATGGCCAAAAGGGCATGGGCCTCGTCCTGCTGGCGTTGATCGGTTTTCTGCCCGCTTACTACTCCCTCGACCTGAGGCACCCCGAACTGGCCCATCAATTGGTCGATGCGGCGACCGAGATCGACAACACGCTCGCAGAAACCGAGACGCAGACTCCGGAACTGCACCAGGAACTCGACCAGATCAAGACCCTGCTGGCCGACCGCCATGACCTGTCGGAGGTCCCGTCGGACCACAGATGGCAGGTCCGGCAATCGATTTTCCGGTTCCGCACGTCACTGGCTGCTGCCCGGCTTCCCGCCGATGTATCGGCCCGCATCAAACCTCAGATGCGGGATTTTCAGCACGCGATTGAGTATGTCCCTCTCTGGGTTGTCGTCGGCACCGCTCTGGCGCTGGGGGTCGGAACCACCGTCGGTTACAAGCGAATCGTGGTCACCATTGCCGAGAAAATCGGGAAGTCTCACCTGACGTACGCCCAGGGAGCGGCCGCCGAGACCGTGGCTGCGATGACGATTTTCATTGCCGACAAGTTCCACCTTCCCGTCAGCACCACGCACGTGCTGTCGTCGGGGGTGGCCGGGACGATGTGGTCGAACAACTCGGGCGTACAGCCCCAGACGGTGCGCAAAATCCTGCTCGCCTGGGCCTTCACCCTCCCCTGCTCCATGACGATTGCCGCCGTGCTGTTCTTCTCGTTCGGCTCGATGCTGGGGAACGGAACGACGCACCTGCAACCGGTCGGCCAGGTCTCAGAGTCCGCGACGCAGTCCCCGGTGATTGCCCCTTCGGTGGACTGAGGAGCTGAAAGGTGCCTCCGGAAATCGAATCCCGAATGACGATGGAAGTGGTCACTCGGTCTGCGGCATCCGTCCTCCCCTCGCTGCTGGCCCTGAGAGGACCGAACCCACCGAAAATGAAGGTTAAAAAATGAGGGGCAGGTCCCAAGCCAACCCCTCATTGCCAAAAACGGAATACACCTGGGCACCGATCAGTCGAGAAATGCGATCTGGTTCATCGCCTGGGATTCGTTCTCGGTGTTCATCCAGACGCGATGCCAGCCGTCAAGCTCGATCGTCGCATGGTCGGCGTGCCGTACCCGGCCACGCACAAACACGCTCGCGTCCCGCTTGCGGACCTGCCACGCCTTGCTGGCCTGGTGTGGCTGCCGGGAAACCAACTCCCGGTATTCGTTCTCCCTCAGCCCCTGCGGGTACTGCCCGCAGACATAGACGGACTCGCCCCCCGTTCGGACGAGGTACTCGCACCGGTGCGGCTTGCCGCGTCCCCGACTGATCGGTTCGTCATGCATCACGAGCAGCCGGGGGAAGACCAGCCCGGGAGCCGGGACAAAAAACCATTCGCCCTGGCGGACAAATGCCTTCGTCCGGCGCCGACGATGGTTTTGGCATCGTACCTGGTGCCGCGTCAATTCCTCAGTGACCCCTTCAGGCCGGAGTGCTTCGAATGCCGTTTTCACCGTGGAGACGGGACGGTTCTCGGGAACCGCCGCCACAAACCAGTGGCGTTCGTCATGGCCGCACAGGAACTTGTGCTTCCCGACCTCATCGCGGGACATCAGCAGCAGATGCCGCCAGTCGGGTTCGACATTGAGAACCAGCAATTCGGGATGTGTTTTGCGCGGGACCATCGACAGCTCGAAAAACTCCCCCTGACGGTCATAGCCAATGTTGATCGACAGCGGCACAGTCTGTAACCGGGCAGGCGTCTCGCGCAACTTGATTCGGGCTCCAATGCGTTCGAAATGCCGTTCGAGAGAATCCACATTCATGATCAGAGTTCCACGCGGAGAAATCACTTTTTTGGCTTGAGGAGAACGCTTTTTGCGAGCGACCACGCTTGAGCCGTGTGCGGTGTCATGCCGTACCGACCTCGCGTCCCTCAAGTCCCAACGCAGACAGGTGCGCCGGTCATTCGTCCGGGCCGACTGTCGTCAGGATCAGACACACCACCGGCGGATCGGTTCGGGACAAATTGGGTTGTCGTGAATCACAAGTCGAATTGAGCTATCCCACCCGCTGGCTGGCGAAGTCGCGCAGCAGGCGGGCGGGAATGGGAAACTCGGTCCGCCAGACGATTGAAATCGGCCGGCTGCCTTCATGCGACGAATACTCGCACGGGCCTAGAAACGCATACGGCGCGGTCTCGCCCGTCGGCAACTTGCGACACTCCCGCACGAACAGCAATGGGGTGCAGCCCTGTTGCCGATGCCCGAGATACCGGCGACCAGTCGCTGAATCAACGGCGGTCGTGCTCTGGCTCTGCCAATGAAACAGCCGCTCGTTCAGGGCGTAGTCGGCATACATCGTCGTCGGAGAATACTCGGCTTCGGTCTTGCGCAGCGTGACGAAAAACACATCGAGGCGCCGGTCTTTCACCAGCAGTACCCCCTCGTTCACCATCCGGCGGCGGCTTTCCCCCACCGGCCAGACCCCCAGGGCGACCAGGACTTCGTTGCGGCTGTAATGGGCATGCACGGCGAGCGGTTTCCAACCACAGCGGTCCACCGCCGGCGAAATTCCCTGCGACTGTCGGCGCCGCCAGTGCAGCACCTCGCGGAGATCGCCGATCGCCCCCGGATTGTTTTGCAAGCGCTGCCATGCCTGGTCAAGCCGCATTTCCAGCCCTTTTTCCCCCCACAGTCCAACCTGTAGCATGGCCAACCGGGTCGCGTCGAGACTGCCCGCGGCGGCAGACTCTCCCGGAAGCCGGTCTTCGCCCGACTGCAGGAACTGCAGCCAGGCTTCCAACTGACGACTGTCATCCTGGAGAGCGAGACGCCGGATTCCCCGGGCGAGCTCGTCTTCATCCGGCACCACCGGTTCCGCAGTACCACCGGCCTCGTGCAACAGGCGGGACCAGAGTCCTCGCTTCAAGAGATCATCGAGTTCCAGGCGGCAGAACGAGAGTGCCTCATCCAACGTCGGGCTCCGCCCCTGCTGGACCCGAAACTGGCGCAGTTGCTGGACGATTTGCTGCCGCGTCTGCCTCAGGCTTCCCCGCACATTCTCGAGTACCCGCTGCTGGGCGACCCGTTCGAGCTGGATCAGACAGCCGAGGGGGACGTGCGGAAATCCCTGTTCGATCTCGGTCTCGAGTGAGGTTGGTCCATGGGTTCCCAAGGCCCTAAAACGGTCGGCGAAGCGAAACTCCCGTCGCTGCTGGCCAATGAAATCGATGATCGTCAATTGGTCTTTGCCCGGATGCCGGCGCAGTCCCCGGCCCATCTGCTGCAGGAAGACCGTCAGGCTCTCGGTGGGGCGCAGCATCAATACGGTGTCGATCTCGGGAATGTCGACTCCTTCCGACAGCAGGTCGACGGTGAACAGCACATTGACCTCCCGCTCGACCAGTTGCCGGCGGGCGCTGCGGCGGAGTTCGTCATCACTGCTGCCGGTCACCGCCAGGGCGGGGACCCCGCATTCATTGAAGAGCCGGGCCATGAAACCGGCGTGGGCGACACTTACGCAAAACCCGACAGCCCGAATCTCACGCACCGAACGGACGATCTCGGCGAGCTTGTTGAGAACCTGTAATCCGCGAGAGTCATTTCCGGTGTAGACCTGGTCGAGATCCTCGGTGCGATAGCCACCTCGTTCCCAACGCAGGCGACTGAGGTCAACCGAGTCGGTCACGCCGAAGTACTGGAACGGACACAGCAACTGGCGGTTGATGGCATCGGGGAGGCGAATCTCCGCCGAGAACCGGCCACCAAACAACCCGGTCACATCCAGCCCATCGGTCCGCTCGGGCGTCGCCGTCAGTCCCAGCAGCACCGTGGGGCGGTGGTGCTCGAGCAGTCGCCGATAACTGGCAGCCGCGGTATGATGAAACTCATCCACCACGACATACTGCCAGCGGTCGGCGGGCTCGCGCCACAGCTCGCGGCTGACGTAGCTCTGGATTGAACAGAAGAGATGGTCGGTCTGCCCGGGGCGATGCGAGCCGACCAGCAGGTCGCCATAGTTCTGGTCGCGCAACACGGCCCGAAATCCCTGCAGCGCCTGCTCGAGAATTTCCTGGCGATGGGCAACAAACAGAAGGGACGGCTTGGGCCCGGGCCGCACCTCGGCCCATTGCCGGTAGTCGAACGCCGCGATCATTGTTTTGCCGGTCCCAGTGGCGGCCACCACCAGGTGCCGGTCGCGTCCTTGCAGTTCGCGCTCGCCGCGCAACTGGTCGAGGATCTCCTGCTGAAACGGAAACGGACGGAGGTCAAACCAGGCGGGTGGACGTTCGGCCGCCGGCATCCGTTCGGTCCGGATCGCCGCGACCAACCGGGGGACCGTCTCCTGGTCCACCCGCTCAAAATCGGGATCCAGCCAGTAGGAGTCGAAGGTGGCTGACAGCTTCTGCCACAGATGCGGCAATTCGTACTGGCTGATCTTGGTGGTCCATTCGAGTCCTTCCGAGAGAGCCGCCCGTGAGAGGTTGGCCGAGCCAACGTAGGCCGACCCGAAACCAGTCTGCCGGTGCACCAGGTAGGCCTTGGCATGCAACCTTGTCTGCCGGGTGTCGTAACTGACACGGACATCGGTCGCTGGCAACTCGAGCAGGGCTTCCACTGCATCGGGGTCGGTGTTTCCCATGTAGCTGGTGGTGATGATCCGCAGAGCGGTTGTTCCGGCGGGGGCCCGTTCACAGAGTCGGCGGAGTTCCGGCAGCAGAATCCGTACTCCGCCCCAGCGGATGAACGAACAAAGAATGTCGACCCGGTCCGCAGTCGCCAGTTCCTTGGTCAGTTGCAGTCCCAACGCGGGATCCAGCCGGGTCCCCGTCAGCAGGGCACTCCGCGACAGGGGTGTATCGGGGCGAGACGTCTCGGGCCCATCCTCGGTTCCGGTACTCCGCACCTGCAGCAGCCACTCCCACGGTCGAACCAACTGCAGATCGGGGTGCTCATCGGTCGGCAATTCGTCGCGTAACAACGTCTCGATCCGCTCCAGGAGACGCTGCTGCCATTCAAGCCGTTTGACTCCCGAGTGTCTTGCCAGAGCCCGCACCAACAACCGTTCGAGCGATTGCGCCAGAGCGGTGTGAGCTTCGGCGGGATCGAGGGGCCGGGTCTCTCCCCGGTCGGCCAGAGCGTGTCGCTGCCGGTGATTCAGCAGGAGTTCATAAATCCCCGGCGGCAGTGGACCCGGGTCAAATTCGGAATCTCGCATGAAACGTCGTGACCGCCGCGGAGAGAGTGGAGGGACTCACTTTGTCCTGCCAGCCTCCCTGCCGTCGCCAGGGTAACGCCCGGCCAACGGCGCGCCAATTGCCGGAACAATTTACCCGGTTCAGATCAGCTGAAGCGGAGTCAAGTCATCCCCCTGCCGCTCCATGGAAGATGGAAACGCCCCCTTCGACCTCGAGCGACAAATCTTCTCTTCGCAAAACGGTTGTCGATGCCTCAGCAGCCACCACACTCCAACTCTCCAATACCTCCACACTACACTTGGTAAGTTCGAACCCAGTCCCCGCATCCCCCCCCTCATGCCCCTCCCCACCCTTGTCGGTCTCGGTGAAATTCTCTGGGATCTGTTTCCCGATGGCCCCCGGTTTGGGGGAGCCCCCGCGAACTTCGCTTGCACGGCTGCCGGGCTGGGAGCCCATGTCGCCACGGTCGAGATGGTCAGTGCGGTCGGGACTGACCCGCTGGGAGAGCAAGCCCTC
>CAIOTJ010000225.1 GCA_903861195.1 uncultured Planctomycetaceae bacterium
GCGCGACCTCGGGACGGCGGCTGGCGTTGGCGAAATGGCTGACCCGCCCCGACCATCCCCTCACGGCACGGGTTTGGGTGAACCGCGTGTGGCATCATCATTTCGGACGCGGGCTGGTCGAGACCCTGGGGAACTTCGGCCGGTCGGGCGGTCGGCCCTCGCATCCCGAGTTGCTCGACTGGCTGGCGGTCGACTTTGTCGAGAATGGGTGGAGCACCCGCCGGCTGCATCGGCAGATCGTGTTGTCGAGTGCGTATCGGCAGAGTTCGCGGCGGCCGGCGCTCGACGCCACCCCGCGGGAACGAGCCGCACAGGCCGAAGAGCTCGATCCCGAGAACCGGCTGCTCTGGCGGATGAACCTGCGGCGGCTGGAAGCCGAGAGTGTGCGGGACGCCCTGCTCGCGGCCACCGGAACACTCGACCGGACGGCGGGTGGCCCCCCCGTGGAGATCACCGCCCCGTCGGATGGCTTGTCGGAGATCAAAGGAGCGGCGGGGCCCGAGGGGACAGAGCGCCGCAGTCTGTATCTGTTCGCCCGGCGGGTGTATCCCCTGAAGTTCCTCGAGATCTTCGATGCCCCGATCATGCCGGTGAACTGCACGCAGCGGATGAACTCGGCCACCGTGCTGCAATCGCTGGCGCTGCTGAACAGCGATTTTGTGCGCGGCCGGTCCGCGGCCCTGGCCCACCGGCTGACGAACGGGGCCAGCCCCCCGCCGGACGAACTGCTGCCGAGGTTGTGGCAGCACGTGTTGGGGCGCCCCCCCCGGGAGAGAGAACTCCACGAGGCGCGGGAGTTTCTGGCCGCCCAGCAGGAGGAAGCCCGAGCGGCGGGGCTGGCTGGCGAAGAGTCCGCCCGGCGGGCCCTGGCCGATCTGATCCAGATGCTGCTCTCGTCGAATGAATTTCTCTACGTGGAGTGACTGCGCATGACAACGCCGTTGATCGCCAAAGCCCGCCGTCGAGGAGCCGCGCGATGATGCCTGTCGCTACCGGCCTGGAGCCGGGGGGGCCCGCGACATCGCGCCGGCGGCTGCTGTCGCAACTGGGGGGAGGCCTGGGTGCGCTGGGGCTGTTGCTGGTGGGGGCCGACGAGGGGCTGTGCGGGGGGGCAGCGCGCGACACCGGCGAGCGCAGCCTCAGTCCGCGGACGGGGCACTTCGCTCCCCGGGCGCGGGCGGTGATTCAGCTTTGCCAGAACGGCGGGCCCTCGCAGATGGACCTGTTCGACCACAAGCCTGAGTTGTCGAAACGCAACGGCCAGCCTCATCCCGGGGAGGTCGAGGTGTTCCAGCTTGGGAACAAGAATGTGCTGTTAGGGACACCCTTCGCCTTTTCCCGGCACGGGCAGAGTGGGCTGGAGTTCTCGGAGCTGATCCCGCACCTGGGGGGCGTGGCCGACGAGCTGTGTCTGGTGCGTTCGATGTACACCGAGAACAACAATCACCCGTTCGCGCTGAACATGCTGCAGACGGGGAAGACGTTCAACGGCCGGCCCGCGCTGGGCTCGTGGGTCGGGTACGCGCTGGGAACCGAGAACCAGGATCTGCCGGGGTACATCGTGCTGCGCGACCCGGCGGGCTACAACACCTCAGGGAAGATGGTCTGGTCGAGCGGGTGGCTCCCGGCGGTCTACCAGGGGACCGAATTCAGCTCGTCGGGGAACCCGGTGCTGCACCTGCGCCCCACGGGAGAGGTGAGCGCAGCCGGCCGGCAGAGGGCGCTCGAGTTCCTGGCGCGGCGGAACGCCGAACACCGGCAAGAGCATCCGCGCGAGTCGGAACTCGAGGCCCGCATCCAGAACTTCGAGCTGGCGGCCCGCATGCAGCTGACCGCCACGCAGGCGCTCGACCTGTCGCGCGAGACCGCCGCCACGCGGGCCCTGTACGGCCTGGATGATCCCGAGACCGCCGGGTATGGGCTGCGCTGCCTGATGGCCCGCCGACTGGTCGAGGCGGGCTGCCGCTTCGTGCAGATCTTTCCCCCGCTGAAACCCTCGTTCCAGCCATGGGACAATCATTCCGACCTCAAGAACGGCCTCTCTTCCATCTGCCGGCAGACCGACCGGCCGAGTGCCGCGCTGATCGCCGACCTGAAGCAGCGGGGCCTGCTCGATGACGTGATCGTGCTGTGGACGGGGGAGTTCGGCCGGCTGCCGATCACCGAGGGGGCCGACGGGCGCGATCATAACCGCCATGCCTTCAGCCTGCTGCTGGCGGGCGGGGGTTTTCGGGCGGGGCACGTGCATGGGGCGACCGACGAATTTGGCTACCGGTCGGTCGCAGACCGGGTGGGAGTGCCCGACCTGCACGCGACGCTGCTGCATCAGTTGGGAATCGATCACACCCGGCTCACGTACCTGCACAGCGGCCGTCCCGAACGGCTGACCGATCCGGATGTGACCGGGGCGCAGGTCGTGTACGATCTTTTGGCGTAAGAGACCTTCGCTGGCCGAACAGCCCCCTGGGGGGTTCGCCCGGTGCGAGGGCGGTCAGCTCTGTTGGACGAAACTCTGGTTGCGGGTGCTGCATGTCGAAACGCCGGCCACAAGTGACGCGCAGGACCCTGCTGCAGATGGGGGGGGCCCTGTCGTGCGGCGGGGTGTCGTTCGGTTTTGGCCCGGCCCTCTCGGGAATCGCCCGCGGGGGGGATCTGGCGGCGACCCGCACGATCAAATCGTGCATCTTCGTCTTCTACTACGGCGGGCCCAGTCATCTCGACACGTACGATCTGAAGCCAACCGGCCCCACCGCCATCCGGGGGGAATTCCAGCCGATTCCCACCACCGTTCCCGGGCTGCAGATCTGCGAACACCTGCCGCACATGGCCCGGCAGATGCAGCATTGCGCGCTGATCCGCAGCATGCGGCACACCAATCGGCTGCACGACTCGGCGTCGATCGAGACGCACACCGGCCGGCAGGCGGCCCAGGGAGACCGCGAAGAGTTCGCCCC
>CAIOTJ010000226.1 GCA_903861195.1 uncultured Planctomycetaceae bacterium
CGGTCAAGGAACTGCTGGCGGAACTGCGGCAGAATGCCGTGATCTGGATGTTCCCGGAAGACAAGCAGCAGTAAGCCACCGCCCGCGGGGCTCTCGGCAATCACTGGCGGCAATCACTGGCGGCAATCACTGGCGGCAATTTGGGCCACCCGTCTTACGGAACACCATCGTCGGAATCGGTATCAACCTGGCAGCGGGCTGTCGCAGGGCAGACCGGCGGCCTCCGTCAGGCGGTTGAACTGGGCGGCCTGGGTGATGCGGTAGACAATCTCGGCAACCTCGGCATCGGGAAACACCTTCCTCAGCCCGGCGATGTCGTCATCGGTGATCCACTGCGGGGTCACCGTCAACTTGCGGGTGAGCTGCAGGGCCAGCTTGTCCCCCTCCGAAAGATCTCCCCCAAGAGTGTCGAGGGCGAAGATCTGGTCATCGGTCTGCTTCAAGGCGCGCAATTGGGCTCGGGCGTGGTCGAGAGCGTACCAGGCGTGATCGTGACGCGCCGCCACCCAGGCGATGCGAGCCTTCAGCAGGGGACTGACCTTGCCGAACTGCTCGAGGTTGAGCTGGCTCTGGATGGCTCCCACGCCGGTCTTGGGGAAGTGGGCCAGCAGACGGATGTAGGCGGGGAGCGGTCCCGCCGGCAGATCGGACTTCATCTGCCGGGCCTCCGCCTCGCTGAGGAGAGGAAACCGGGGCTGGCGGGTGCGGGCTTCCGACAGACGGCGTTCGACCTCGCCGCGTGGCTCGAGTGCCGGACGGGGGGCGTCGACCGCCACCGCCGAGACCTTCGCGGCCGGCAGTGGGGCGACACCGCTGGGACGTTTTTGGATCGCCGCGGCGGTGGGGGTCAGGTAGTCGCGGTGTCCCTCCTGGGGAATGCCCAGGCTGTCGGTCCAGCGATTGGTGGCGTTGTAGCGGGCGACGAGGTAGACGATCTCCACCGGCTGCAGACCGGGGTAGTGTTGGGCCAGCGTGGCGACATCCGAATCGGTAATGCGGTGGGGCTCGTAGGTCAGCTTCCGGGTGAAGGCGAAGGCGGCCTGCCGGGCGGGCGATTGGTCGCTCCAGTCTCCGTCCAGGGCGGCGACCTGGTCTTCGGTCAGTCCGTCGGCGGCCAGCTTGGTTTCCTGATGCCCCAGGCAGTAGTGGCAGTTGTTGACCCGCGAAGCGATCCAGAACAGTTCGGTGATGAACGGCGCTTTGAGCTGCATGACCGGGTCGGGATCACGCGAGAAACCGGCTCCGCGCAGTTCCTCGGGAAGGTAGCGGTTTCGCATGCGGGCGTTGTTGACCAGCCCGCCGCCCAGACCGCGGGCGGCCGTGTTCTGCTTCGCTTGTTCCTCTTCTTCGGGCGTTGGCGGCGGAAGCGGCAGGCGCGGTTGACGCGACTTGAGGCGGTCGAGCGCCCCTTTCATCTCGTCGCGGGTCGCGGGGACCGCCTTGGGACGGGAGGTGTCCCCCGCCTGCTGGCTCCACGCCAGGCTGGCATGGACTGCGGGAAAGATCCACACAAGTGACAGGCAAAGCTGGCGGATTCCACTCAATGTCATGGGATGTCCTTAGAAAACTGACAGGGCCGACGGCGCTACAGGTCCCCACCTGCTGTGGTGGGGACCGGGATGATCAACCGGAAGTGGGACGATCAGAATTCGGTGTCGTCGGCGCGGATGATGGAGATGGTCGGCTTGAGGGTGACACCATACGCCAGGCTGCGTTCGCGTTCCCCTTGTTGCGGATGGACCACGACCGCCTTGACCGGAATGCGCCACAACCCGCCGAATTGCGTGGCCGTCCCCATCTCGAATGATTTGAGCGTGTAACCCGCCGCCCATTCTTCATCCACCACGGTCATGGCGGGTGTGCGCGACTTGGCGAAGTCGGCCAGGCTGGTTCCCTCCTGCCAAGCCTTCAGCATCGGGCCGAGCACCTGTCCCCCTTCTTCAGGGGAGCCCTGAAGCTGCAGTTGTTTCTCGCCACATCCGGCCAGCAGCATGATCAATCCTGACGAGAAGAGAACTCGCCTCACCCCCGACCAGCCTCGCTCGTTCACAACACCCTGAAACACAGACAAACTCCTTGATCCGAGATTTTCACATGGCTGCCCTGAAGCAGGTCCCAACTCCCAACCCCGCCCCCATTCGCCGGGAAGAAACTTCATTCCGCCAACAGCCACTCACCACATCCCGCAGCGTGTGCCGCGGTATCAACCCCAGGGCGCCACGGGCCACATTTGCCAAATTCCGGGGGAATTGGCATTCCCCCGGAAATCTGTTCTTCCCCGTGCGACCGGCGGTGTTAGAACTCACCCAGGATGTCGCGGCCATTGCGGCTGCCGAGGGCTCGCCAGGTGGCCAGGTTCACACTGTCTCCCACGAACCGCACCGAGCCATCGCACAACAAGACATGCACGCCCCCCACATGTCGGCTCTTGGCGGTGGTCGAGATGCGTCCCGGGGGGAACATGCAGCTGCGGGTGTTGGGGGGAGCGACGTGGAAGTACTGGGTGGTCGAGTGGTACGACTGCATCCAGGGGGCCCCCACGTTCGATACCCCCTGGAACGACAGGTTCAGGGGATCAATCGCATTGCACTGCAACACCGCCTCGTCCGCCGTGTTGGGAAACGTTCCCGGCCGGAACGTGTCGGTCGGGCTCGAAAACCCATTGCTGAAATCGCCGATCGGGTGTTCGCTGAAGGCCGCGGTCTGCGAGGTGCCGTCGGTGATGTCGGCCATCGAGAGGGCCAGCTTCGAGATGAACACGCCGTTGGCATTGGGCCGGCCGTAGTTCGGGTCGCTGGCGGGAATCCCGGTATTGTTGCCATGGAGGATTTCACTCCCCTGGTTGGCCCGATAGTTGGTGGCCGCCCAGCCGGTGGGGAGACCGGAGGAGGTATCGGAGGGGCAGAGGAACACCGGCAGCTTGGAGTCGACGACCGGTGCGTTGCTGAGATGCGACCACGCCTCATTGAAGTTGATGCGGTTGTAGAGCGGCGCCTGGTCGAGGAAAGGCAGCATGTAGGCGTGCACCGAGATCGCCTTGGGGGTCGACGTCAGGCAGAGGGGCAGCACTTGGTAGGTGTCGGCGTAGTTGTGAATCGCCAGGCCAATCTGCTTGAGATTGTTTTTGCACTGGGTGCGGCGGGCCGCCTCGCGGGCCTGCTGCACGGCGGGCAGCAACAGCGCCACCAGGATGCCAATGATCGCGATCACCACCAGCAATTCGATCAACGTAAACCCCCGCTTGCGACGCAACACGACAGACTTCATCAGAGACCTCCGGGAACACAACAGAACCAGAACAGGAAACTGGCCGGGGAAGACCAGAAGAAACAGACCAGTCAGACATAACGGGCAGGGATCATCAGAGGGCACCCTGCGAGACATGCCGATTCCTATCAACCTGCGACTGCCGGGCGAACCAATGAGATGCCGCCCGGGCAACGGCGGCGGACCCGCGCTGGAATCACGTCCAATCCTGGGATTGCAGAGAGGACAGATTCGTCCCGCAGGCAGGCCAGCAGTTGGCATCTCCGTCGGGAAAGGAGGTTGCTGTGATTCTCAAGAGACCCTGCTGATCACCATCCCCCAAGGGGGACGCAACGAGGGGCACACTTCTCTCGAATCACGAGTTTTCAGAGCCATTCCGCTCCGATCGGCAGGCCGGCAGTCGGGAATCAGTGCGGCAAAATTTCGCCAGCAACTCCCGCACACTGCTGACTGGACTTCGCTCAGAATTTGAGGAAGTCCACAGCCCGCCCAACTCCAGACGTTTCCGACATGACCACTCATATGGTCGCAGAGACGCCCCGTCAGGCGACCCGGGGAGGACGATACAGCCCTCGACCCGGCATTTGATTGGTCATCAGCCCTACCGCCAGCGCCTGCTCATTCGGCTGCAGTACGGGCGACAGATCAACCAGTTCAGACAACACAGCGTCCGAGCGTTCTAAAGACACCACCGTAGAAACGGGCAGCCCCTTCGGAGCCTTCCGCTGCCGACACTGGGGCCCGTGGCAGGGAACCGGTTGCCCCGGCTTCCGACTCCCTCCGAAGCCATTCAATTGAGTCGCGTCGAAGGATGGGGCACGGTGACCTTCCATCTCCATCACCACATGCCGATTACCAATCAGCACATAATCGCCGCAACTCGCCTCCGCCCGCCCTGACCCCCACCCGACAACCCCCATCGCCAACAGCAGCCACAGCCAAGCTGGCTGAGTCCGCAAGCGATTGAGGGCGGGCTGAATCATGGAAGGTCGGAAGAGGGAAATGAGTGGGTGAACTGCTGCCCGCTGGTGGAAAATCCGAATCTTTTCAGATTCGGTTAACAACTCAACGGACTCTACAACGGACACCCGTTGAAAAATACGCAGTCAATCTGAGGATTGCAAAACAAAAAGACTGATTTTCTTCCAGAGACCTTGAAATTCGTGCAATTCCTGCACTTCGAGCCCCCGCAAGGGGGACATCCCCCTCCCTCGTCAGCCCCCACCCGCGCCCGTGCTTCGGACCGTCATCCCCGTTACAGTCGGTCCAGCACGCCGTCCACATCGTCGCTCTGGCCTCAATCCTCCATGAAAATCGTCTCACTCCAGACACACGCCTTGCAGGTCCCCATCGATCGCCGGGTCGGCCAGGTCGCCGAAACCAAGGGCTTTCGTTTCCACTCCCAGATTGTGCTGGTCTCCGTCCAGACCGATGTCGGTCTCACCGGCTGGGGAGAAGTGAATGGCTCCCCCGATTGGAGTGGCGAAACCGCCGCAGGGGCCAAAGCCCTGATTGACCAGCACTTCGCCCCCCGTCTGGTCGGCGCCGATCCCCGCCAAATTCGACTCTGCCTCAAGAAACTCGAAAAGACCTGGGGCAACTCATTCGCCAAGGCCGGGATCGAGATGGCCCTGTTCGATCTCCTCGGCAAGTCGCTGGGGGTCCCGGTCTATCAACTTCTGGGTGGGGCGGTCCGTTCGCGGGTCATTCCCCTGCGATTCCCCATTATGCCCCTGCCGGCCGAACCCTCGGCCCAAGTCGCCCGGGCGGTGGTGGCCGAAGGCTTTGGCACCGTCAAGCTGAAAGTCGGACACGACACCCTCGACTTCGATCTGCATCGAATTGGAGCCGTGCGCGACGCGATCGGCCCGGGCATTCGCCTCACTGTCGACGCCAACGGAGGCTGGACCGAAAGCGAGGCCATCCGGGCAATTCCGGAACTCGATCGGCTGGGAGTGGCGTTCCTGGAGCAACCCGTGCATCGCGAGAACCTCGAAGGTCTCGCCCGCGTCCGGCGCCAGTCGACGCTTCCCATCATGGCCGACGAGGCGGTCTTCACCCCCAAATCGGCCTGGCAGTGCCTGAAACTCGGGGCCTGCGACATCCTCAGCGTCTACCCCGGGAAACACGGGGGCCTCCTTCCCACGCTGGAGATTGTGGCCATGGCCGAGGCGGCTGGCGTTCAATGCGCCATCGGCAGC
>CAIOTJ010000227.1 GCA_903861195.1 uncultured Planctomycetaceae bacterium
CACTCTCTCGGCCCCCGGCCGCTGGGCGCTCGTCCGCAGGCAACCGCTGCGATGGGCAGCCAAAGACCATGGATCGGCCAACAACCCTACCCGGTGACAATCGGCTCTCTTCGCGCGAACGGCATCCGTCCAGGCCATGTCCTGAAGGGACATTCTTGGATAGCCCAGGGAATGGCTTGGGCGGATGTCGGACTTTGCTCTTCTTGAGATGTTTTGCGATCGAATGCGGATGGGGTTCCGATCCAGGCGGATGGACTGCCCATTGGGGCGGGGGTTTGCAGAGGGATGTCCAGCGGAGCGGACACAGAGGTCCGCCCCCCCGCCACCCGGGTGCTGGGTCCACTGGGCGCGTTGTGGGGAGGGGCGCGGATTGGGAGTTTCCGATCCAGGTTTCATGGCAGCCCATGGGATCGGTTTTCGTTCGATCCAGATCCAGCGGAGCGGACACGGAGGTCCGCGCTCCCGCCAGCCGGGTGCCGGGCCCGTTCAGAGGCCGTTCTTGGTGGGGCTCTCAGTGGGTATTTCCGATCGCCGGTTCTTGACTTCCCATTGGGACGAGCTGCTTTGGATGGTCGCCCAGGGGAGCGGACACGGAGGTCCGCCCCCCTGCCGTGGGTGCCTTGCGACAACCCCGGCGAAGCGAAACAATGCCTTTTCCGGCGGGCGTACCTCCCGGGGGCAGCGCGCCCCCGACCGGACGCCCCGCCCCCACCGGGATACGCACCCGATTCGCCCGTCCCCAAGGACTTTTCGATGAAACGGAAGCTGCTCACTCTCTGCCTGCTGTGGTTCGCCGCCACTGCCTCGGCCGCCGACATTCAACTCCAGAAGGGCGACCACATCTGCATTATCGGCGGCGGTCTTGCCGAACGGATGCAGCACTACGGCTGGCTCGAAGCCCGCCTCGTCTCGCGCTTCGGCGATCTCGACCTCACCTTCCGCAATCTCGCCTACTCGGGCGATGAAATCGACGGTTTCAAGAACAGCCAGCACCGCCTGCGCTCGATGAGCTTCGGCTCGCATGACGAATGGCTGGCTGGGAAGTCGGGAGTCCCCCAACCCGACAAGGTCTCCCCCCGCGACCAGGGAAAGATCAGCGAGAACCGCTTCGAACGGACCAACACCAAGGCCGACGTCATCTTCGCCTTCTACGGCTACAACGAATCGTTCGCCGGAGACAAGGGCCTCGCCGCCTTCAAGCAGAATGCCGAAGAGTTCATCAAGCACACGCTCGCGCAGCAGTACAACGGCAAGTCGGCCCCCCGGCTCGTGCTCTTCTCGCCCGTGGGCGTGGAGACCATTCTCGACCCCAATCTCCCGACGCCGCAGGCGGTGCTGGCGACGAACCAGCGGCTCAAGAAGTACTCCGACGCGCTGGCCGAAGTCGCCAAGGCGCACAATGTGCCGTTTGTCGACATCTTCGCAGCCATTCTGGGTGAACGCCCCGCCGACAAGGCCCTGACCCTCAACGGGATCCACCAGAATGCCCAGGGAGATGCCGCGATCGCCGAGGCGGCCGAAGCCGCGCTGTTCACCCAGGGACCTCCCCCCCGCCGTGATCCCCGCGTGCTCGAAGCGATTCGCGCCGCCGTGGCCGACAAGAACTTCTACTGGTACAACCGCTACCGCGTGACCGACGGTTATTCGACCTACGGCGACCGAGCCTTCCTGAAGTTCTCGGAGGGTCCCGGCGGCTATGGCAACGGGCTCTCGAACTACTCGGTGGCCCAGCGGGAACTCGAGATTCTCGACGTCAAGACCGCCAATCGCGACAAGGTGGTCTGGGCGGTCGCCCGGGGTGAGAAAGCCGAGGCGAAAGACGACAACCTTCCCGAGTTGATCTCCGTCATCAGTAACAAGCCCGGACCGCTCGAAGGGGGCAAGCACCTGTTTCTCTCGGGGGAAGAGGCGATCTCGAAGATGACGGTCGCCCCCGGGCTGAAGGTCGAGCTGTTCGCCGACGAAACCATGTTCCCCGAGCTGGTCAACCCGGTGCAGATGGCGTTCGACACCAAGGGCCGTCTGTGGGTCGCCATCTGGCGCACCTACCCCCACTGGAAGCCAACCGAAAAGATGGATGACAAGCTGCTCATCCTCGAAGACACCAACGGCGACGGCCGGGCCGACAAGGCAACCACCTTCGCGGGTGACCTCCACAACCCCACCGGGTTCGAGTTCTGGAACAATGGCGTGCTGGTGGCCCAGGGTCCCGATCTGCTGTTCCTCAAGGACACCAACGGCGACGACAAGTACGACGTCAAAGAACGGGTCGTGCACGGACTCGACACGGCCGACACCCACCACACCGCCAACAGCTTCGCGATCGAGCCGGGGGGGTCGGTCTACTTCCAGGAGGGGACCTTCCATCACAGCCAGATCGAGACCCCCTGGGGTGCTCCCCGGCGGGTCGCGAACGGGGCGGTGTTCCGCTACGAACCCCGGGCGAAGAAGGTCGACGTCTACGTCTCGTTCGGCTTCGCCAATCCGCACGGCCACATCTTCGACCGGTGGGGTCAGGACGTGGTCTGGGACGGAACTGGCGCGCAGCCCTACCATGCCGTGCTGTTTTCGGGCGACATCGACTTCCCCCACAAGCACGCCGGCCCGCCGCAGGTCTACCAGCAGCGAACCCGTCCCTGCTCGGGAACCGAGACCCTCGCCAGCGCCCACTTCCCCGACGACTACCAGGGGAACCTGCTGGTGCTGAACGTGATTGGGCTGCAGGGGATTCTGCGCTACAAGCTGGAAGACAAGGATTCGAGCCTGGGTGCGGTCGAGCAGGAGCCGATGCTGACCTCGAGTGATCCCAACTTCCGTCCCGCCGACGTTGAGGTGGGCCCCGATGGGGCGATTTACTTTGTCGACTGGCAGAACCCCATCATCGGCCACATGCAGCACAATCTGCGGGACCCCAGCCGCGATCAGACGCACGGCCGGGTGTACCGCGTGCGGCATGCGACCCGCGACCTGGTGAAGCCCGTCAAGATCGCCGGCGAGCCGGTCGACAAACTGCTGGACCTGCTGAAGTCGAAAGAAGACCGCGTGCGGTCGCGGGCCCGCATCGAGCTATCGGGCCGGCCAACGAACGAGGTGACCGCCGCCGCCACGAAGTGGCTGGCGGGTCTCGACAAGGCCGATCCTGACTACGAGCACCACCGCCTGGAAGGGTTGTGGCTGTTCCAGAGCCACAACGTGGTCAACCAGGATCTGCTACGGCAGGTGCTGAAGTCGCCGGTCCCACATGCCCGCGCGGCCGCCACCAAGGTGCTCACCGCGTGGCGTGACCGGGTTCCCGACACGCTGGAACTGCTGCAGCAGCAGGTCAACGATGACAGCAGCCGGGTGCGACTGATCGCCATCTGGGGGCTGAGCTACTTCCACGGAGCCGAGGCCGCCCGCGCGGCCGAGATCGTGGTTGAGGCACTGCTGAAGCCCGATGACGCCTACATCAAGCATGTCTTGCAGGAAACGAACAAGACACTGGATCGGCGGATCCAGGCGGCGAAGTAAATCGTGCGGCGGGATCTCCCCGCGACGACGGACCTGTCCCACCCCGGGCCAACCTGTTTGGCCCGGGGTGTTATTTTGGTTGGCATCACCGGAAACCGCCGAGCACAGCCCGGTCGACACTTCCCGGGGAGCTTCTGCCGCCGGACCCAGCGAGCGAACCGACCGCCGCGCCGGGGTGTCGATCTCTCTGTCGGGTGAGGCGCGGACCATGGGCCTGGGCTTGGGCTCGCGAAATCCGCCGCCGGGCACCTTGCGAGACGCCCGACCCAGCGGTACCATCTCCATCCGATCCAGAGCCGTCGCGCTCTGGTTTCCGGCCGCCATAGCTCAGTCGGTAGAGCGACGCTTTCGTAAAGCGTAGGTCCCGCGTTCGAGTCGCGGTGGCGGCTCTCCAAGCCACACGAAGTTCGTGTGGCTTTTTCTTTGTCGGCGGCCGCGTCCCGCAGGCCCCCGCCGCAGGATCGCCCTCCCGGCAATTTGTTCGTTCTGTTTCCGTTCGCCCCCGTCCCCCATTCCAGACCCCATTCCAGACCCCAGACCACGGCGGGAGGGCCAAGGCAGTGCCGCCTCAATGTGACCGGAATGCTCCGCTGTGGTCGGGCTCGAATCACCGAACCAGAGTTCCCGTGTTTGAGGGGTGATGACCGGTGATCGCCTGCGATGGGGCGTTCCCGGGGGGAATCCCACGGGGCGGTTCCTGGCGATTTCAATCGGGGGCTGTCGACGGTTTCCCGGTCGTTCGTTTGGTTTGGGATGGCGCAATGAATCTCCAGGGTCCAATGGCGGGGAATGGTCGCGTCTGACATCGGAGGCCCTACACAAGCAGGGTGGTTGCGGATGTCCTGGACTCTCGTGCGGAATCGCCCCTGGGGTCGGTCAGCGGGCTCCTCCGGCCCGCCCGACAGTTGGCTCGATTGAATCTGGACTTCGGCAGTTCCCTGGACCTGGTGGTGCCGGTGGCGATTGCGGCCGTTGATCCCAGCACGACGCGCGCCCTCGACGACGCCACTGCGCAGGGCACGGCCGTCAAGGCGGCCCCGGTTCGTGCAGGCCCCCGGTTGGTTGCAGATCGTGTCCCCGGATATTGCCCGACCGTGGCTGCGGACATTCACTGACTTTCTTTCCCGCGTTTCGCCGCTCTTCTTTTCCCGGCATCACGAGAAAATCGAAGTTGAAGGTGTTCGTCGCCATCTGCGACTGGCGACAACCTGGCGGACTCGTCGCCAGCCCCCTGCGATTGCCAATGCCCGACCCGTTGCCCAGTCGGTCGGTTCAGTACAGCCTCCCTGACGATGGCGCTGCGTGTCGCTGACCACGCGGCAAGACCTGCTCCACGTCCCCACCCATACCGAGACCACCATGCAAGAGATCTACCGCCCCGACCTTAAGGCCCACATCCTCACCGACTCCCGCCGTCGCGTGCGAGCTATCCGCCACACCCAGCAGTATTGGGAAAGCCCAGCCGGCGGAGGGCTCGCCACCGCCGTCGCCTATCTTCGAGAGATGGCCGGGGTCTACGAAGTCCCCACCCGGCAGCTCGATCACCTCGAAACCCGCGTCAATTTCCTCGATCCCCGCGAACAGGAACCCCAATACCGCCTCGACGAACAAAAACGCCAGTTCGACTCCGAAACCTTCGGCTTCTACCAGACCTGCCTCAACACACCCGTCTGGCTCGCCGGCCTGCGGGTGACCGTCAAGCACGGACCCAACCGGGTCATCGCGTCCGAAGACACGACTCAGCTGGGCATCGATGCCCAGCTGCCCCCCCAGAAGATCATCGACCGCTACCGCGAGGTCTTCGCGGTCGGCAATGCCGCCACCCTCCAGCACCGGGCCCTGCGGGCCAATTCCGATCTCCGCCGGCTCCCGCGCGCCACCGAGGTGGAGAAGGAGGCCGGCAGCGAAGCCGAACGTGAGGCGGCCAACCTCGTCCGCAGCCTGCTGATTTTCAAGAATGAGGCCGAGACCAAGGCCAATCCCCTGCGCTTCATCCGCGGCCGTTTTTGGATCTATCGCTACATTGCTGCGGCCCGCTTGGCGAAGGGCGAAAACACGGCACAACCCATCCACAAGCCCGTGGACGACTCCGGCCGCCGCATCACGCCGGAAGTCCGGGAAGTCCCCCGCGCGGGCGAACCGCGTCCCTTCGACCTCCCCCCGGTCGATGCCAGCATCAAGGACGGCAACTGTTACCTGGTCGCCGAGATCACCTTCCAGGTCACCGCGGGCACCGACCGGCAGGTCTGGCAGGCACTGGTCGAACTGAACACGAACTCGGTGCTCTATCTCCGCCCGATGTCCGCCTGCGTCAACGGTTATGTCTTCGAGAACGATCCCATCACCAAGACCGGCACCACCACCCCGGTCGGTTCCTCCAGCAACGCCATCCTCAACGCCCTGCGCGACGACGTGCTGCTGCAGGATCTCGCCGCCCCCGTCGCCGGCACCCAGGCTCTCGGCGGCAACTTCGTCGAAGTCACCCAGGTGGAAGGTCCCGCCCCCACTCCTCCTACCGAGCCCGCCGGCACCGATTTCGACTTTTCGGTCCGGACCGACGACTTCGCCGGGGTCAGCGGTTACTTCCATGTCAACCGCATCTTCCGCACCCTGCAGGACCTGGGGTTCGACATCGCCACCTACATGTCAAACACCGTGTTTCCCATCCCGGTCGACATCCGCTGCTTCAATGACGTCAACGCCCACTGCGTGGGTGACGGCATGGGAGGCATCGACCACGCCGGTTACGGCACCATGGACAGCAGCCTCCCCGGCGACCCCCTCGGCCGCGCCTGCGACCCTCGCGTGCACCTGCACGAAGTGTTGGGGCACGGGATTCTTTATGAGGCGGTCAACAGCCCCAACATGGGCTTCACCCACAGCGCGGGCGACGCACTCTCGCTCATCTATTTCGATCCCGACTCGCACTGCAAGGGGGTCGACGGGACACCGTTGGGCAAGCCGGGCGACCTGCGGTTCACTTACGTCCCCTGGCACCCGTTCCTTGACCGCCGCTGCGACCGCGATGTCGCCTCTGGCTGGGCCTGGAACGGCTCGCGCGACGACGCGGGTTACAAGTCCGAGGAAATCCTCGCGACCACCTTGTTCCGGTTCTACCGCTCCATCGGCGGAGATCATTCCGACCTCGGACGCCGCCAGTTCGCCTCCCGTATGGCGATGTACCTCATCATCCGAGCCATTGGCGACCTGACCCCCGCCACGAACCCGCACTACGCCCGCGAGTTCGCCTCCACGCTCATGGCCACCGACGCCCTCAATTGGACCACAGAGGGGATCTACGGCGGGGCCTATCACAAGGTCATCCGGTGGGCCTTCGAACGGCAGGGAGAATACCAGACTCCCCTGGTGTCGGTGGGCGGCCCCCTCGACGGAACCATTACCTCCCCCGGCAAGCCCCCCGAGGTCGACGTCTACATCGATGACGGCCGCGATGGCGAATACCCCTTCCAGGAGGTCCATTGGCACACCACCACCATCTGGAACCGCCGCTCGCCCGACGGCATCGACACCCACGAGGAACCCGAGCTCGGCACCACCAACTATGTCTACGTGAAGATCAGGAACCGCGGCACCCAACAGGCACAGAATGTCGTTGTGAAGGGTTACCACACCAAGCCCGGAGCCGGTCTCAACTGGCCCGCCGACTTCACCCCTTTCAGCACGGCATCGATTTCCGTAGGCACCCTCAATCCCAACAAGCTCGAAGAGAAACTGGTCGGTCCGTTCGAATGGATTCCGCACATCAACGCCTATGGACACGACTGTCTGCTGATGGTGGTCTCGGCGGACGGCGACGCCGCCAATGTCGACAACTTCACTGCGGGGGAGACCATTCCCGAATGGCGCCTTGTCCCGAATGACAACAACATCGCCCAACGGAACGTCAATCCCGTCCCCGCCGGTGGGGGTGAACAGGGGCTGCTGGCCGGGCTGCAGGGGGTTGGGTTCCTCGTTGGCAACCCCAACCCGCGACGCAGCCAGATGACCTTCCGGGTTCGGCTGCCCGAACTGTTGACACGCCTGGGCTGGCGACTGGAATTGGTCGGCGTCGAGAGCGGATTCAGCCTTCCCTCGGGAGCGAAACGCGAAGTGTTCCTCAAGCTGCACCCGGGCAAGCCATTCACCCGCGAGGGAGTCGAGGCGGTCTCCGACCGAGACATTCGCATCGATGTGCTCGCGAACAACAACCTCATCGGCGGAATGACCTACCGGCTCGACCCGCAGCTCACCCGCCCCTGGAAAGACAACCTCCCCACGCGCAAGACCTGCCTCGATGAGGCACAACGCCTCGCGGAATGCCTGGGCCTCAACCAGCCGGTCAGCTCACTGCGCGTCGACAAGCTCACCCTCACCATGGACTTTCACAACCAGGATTGCTGCCAGTAACATCCTGCGTCGTTCAGCCCCCGTTCCCCGGGGCCTGCGACGGCAGCGGACCGCGCTCACCAGCCGACAAGAGGCGACCCGCTCGGGGTCCTACGCCCCCCTCTTCCGGATGAGGTCGGAGGGGGGAGAATCGGCATCACGCCATCCCCCGCTCCCCCGGTGATTCCCCGGACCAAAACAATTTTCCGATGATCTCGTTCGGTCAAGGTTTGAGCATATTCCGATTCCAACTTCGTGCCGAAGCGGCAAATCCAGCTGGCGCTGCTTCGGAAACGGGATCCGGCCCTCAAGCCGCATCTTCCCCCGCGAACCAGCCAGAAAAACGGGCCCTGACCCGACTCCCCCCATCCCAGAGCGTCCTACCGTGACAATCGTCTGGAGGTGAGCGATCGCACAGCCTATTCCGGGGGGGGGGGGCAAACCGGGCTGCCGACGTCAAGATTTGCCGACGTCAAGATCCACCGACCCCCGGGAGAGTGGGTGGGCTCCTGTATTTTTTTTAGACTTGATTTGATAATATTAAAAATGGAAATAGCGGGATTTGGCGGTGGGCCATCTTCCCTGACTTGGGAAGAGGCCGCCAGTTCCCCGCGAATCACCGTGTCTTTCACACGGATGTGGTCTTTCATCGGAGGTGCGTCACTGTGCGGTCATACAGATCCATCGAAGAGCTTGAGTCGGTCATCGGGGACCTGGAGGCCGTCACGCAAGACGTCGTCCAATCGGTGAAAATGCTGAAGACGCACGGCATGGCCGAGCTGAACTGTCACGGAGAGAACATCTTCGCACGCCGCATTCCCGAATTGGTCGCCTGGTCGACCAAGATCAAGATGGAGGCGATGGAACAGACCCGCTCACACACCCGCAATCGCCGCGCGAAGGCCGATCTCAAAGTCGAGCGGAAGAAGTTGGAGCGGAAGGGGGTCAAATCGGCCAAGAAGGCCGTCAAGAAGCGGGCCCTGCGAACACCCAAGAGGGGTCGCAAGGCCGGTCGTGCCTGAGTTGGGGATCGAGCTCGATCCAGAGATCAATCGCTCCCACCTGCATCCCCACCGAGCACACCACTCCCGTCACACAACATCCCAGATCCACGGTGTCAGCCGAAGACACCGTGGATGATTTTTCGTGGGGGATGATTTTTCGTGGGGATCGGGTTGACTCAGACGGTGGGTCGCCGGATTGTCGCGGTGTTACAGGATGAGCGCTGCCTCGATTGAGAGGCCGGGGCCGAAGGCAAGGGCGACGCACGGCAGCGGAGCCTGGCGTTGGCGCAGTTGGTCGAGGATGAACAAGATCGTCGGTGACGACATGTTGCCGTAGTTCCTCAAGACCTCGTGCGACACCTCGAGGGCCCACTCAGGAAGATCGAGCGCCTCGCGTGTCGCGTGGAGCACTCGCGGCCCTCCCGGATGAACGGCCCAGGTTGGGACGGCTTCGCATCGCAGTCCCACCTCGGCCAGCCAACCATCGAGCCAGCCCCGCAGGCTGCGGCCAATCAATTCGGGAAC
Source organism: uncultured Planctomycetaceae bacterium (assembly GCA_903861195.1). Classification (GTDB taxonomy): domain Bacteria; phylum Planctomycetota; class Planctomycetia; order Planctomycetales; family Planctomycetaceae; genus UBA10511. The sequence goes on from CAIOTJ010000227.1 coordinate 9,426, forward strand.
CTCGGTGGTCAGTCGCATCTCGAACCCATGATCGCCAATCCGCCAGCCCATGCATTGGGCCGAGTCTGGCAACATCACGGTTTCGTGTCGAAAGATCCCCCAGCCCGGATCGAAGCGGGGCACCACCTGCCCGGCAATGGCGGCCGCACCGTCGGCAAACAAGCCGTTGGCCACGATTTGTTCCTGATGAAACCCGTATTGCTGATGCAGGGTACACAGTTCGACGGCGCACAGCAGCACCCGGCTGTCGGGTTCGGCCCGCGAGAACATCCCGGCGCTGCGCAGACCAATAAGCGCTCCGTGGCAACCCATGAACCCGATCTGGCTGCGCGACACATTGGGACGCAGGCCGAGGTCACGGATCAGCGAGAACTCGAACCCCGGTGAGACGAACCCGCTGCACGAAACCGTAATCAGGTGATCGATCTCCGAGGCTGGCCACTCGGCCCGCGCCAGGGCCTGCTCAGCCGCCCTCCGGGCGAGGAGGGGGGCCTCGCGTTCGTACCGTTGCATGCGCTGGGCGGTGGTCGGCCCCCGGTCTTCGGGATCGCGCTGGGGAGGATAGAACGACTGCCGCCCCTCGATGCCAGCGTCTCCATTCTCCAACAGCACACTGTGCCGACGCTCGATTCCCGAACGCAGATAGACCAGCCTCAACCATTGGCGCTGCTGGTCGGTCGAGCAGCAGAAGGTCTGGGCGGCCTGCACCGCATCCACCTGGGCCACGCTGTGGGGCGGAGTGGCTGTTCCCAGTCCGCGAATCGAGAATTTCATACGGCTTCTTCCGACGAAACAGGCCGGGTTGCGACCGGCAGGAGATGCCCATCGGCCGGACGACCGGCCGCCTCATACCGTTCCCGAGAGAAGTCGGAGGGGGGATCGATCGCCGCGGCCAGGTACCGGGCCAGGCGGGGAGTGTGCCGCAATCCCGCCACGACCGGCCGCACCAGCCAGTGCGAGCGCAGGGCGGTGGTGAGGGTCCGGCACCAGGCTCCGCGGCCGAAGCGGGGGGGTTGGTTCCACTCGGGGATGAACCCAGGACGCCAACCGGCGAGGGCTCGCAGCAGCAGCGGGGCCAATCGCTCGGCTCCGTGCAGGGCCCACGCCATGCCTTCCCCCGTGAAGGGCTCGACATATCGCAGGGCATCCCCCACGACGAACAGACGGTGGGCCGCGGCGGGATGCAAATGATGGGTGAGTGGTCCGGTCCCGATCCATGAGAGGCCGGCACAGGCCCCCTGCAGGGGATGACCAGCCTGTCCCAGGATGGCGGCGACACAGGCCGCAGGACCTCCCGCGCTGCGCAGGCACCGGGGATCGACGGCTGCCGCCAGGTGAACGTCTCCCGTTTCATCGCGGGCCAGACCGACGTAACCGCCGGCTCCGACCGCCATCGCAATCGTGCCCCGCTCGGGGGAAGTCGCGGCAGATGGCAGCGCTGCCCGAGCCGCGAGTCCGACATGGCTCCGCGGAGAAATTCGATCGACGAACCCCGGCTGCTTCTGTAACGAAGCGTGGGCCAGACCATCGGCCACCACCACCAGCCGCGTCTCGAGCTGTTCCAGCGGTTGGCCCGCGCGCGACAGCTCGACCACCCGGGTGGGGGACTGGGGATCGGGGAGATCAACCACCAGAGCCTGGACCTGGTCGAGACAATGAACTGCGGCCTGCCGGGCCTGAGTGACCAGCCAGGCATCGAGACGGCTGCGGGACACTGACACGCCCCCCGCCAAAGGAATTCGCAGGGGGGGACCACCGGCGAAGAGTTCGTAGCGTTCAAGCCAGGGCCCCCCCAGTGCGGCCAGTCCAGGGAGCAGTCCAGCGCGTTCGAAGACGCGCAGGGCGGCCGTATTCAGGCAGCCGCCGCAGACCTTGTCTCGGGGGAGTGCCTTCTTCTCGACCAGCAACACCCGGGCCCCCGCGCGGGAGGCGAGCAGCGCAGTCAGGCTGCCGGCCAACCCCGCGCCAATGACCACGACGTCCCAGGTGGCGCTGGGGAGCGCGGCGGAGGAGGGCCAGGAGGGAATTTCACTCACGAGCGATCCCAGCTCAACAGGAACCGCTCGGGCCAGACACCCCCCAGTTGATACCCCTGCCAGCCCGCCTGTTGCGCGAGCCGGTCGACCTCGGGGAGGGACCAGGCGGCGGCCACCGAAAGCGGACCATCGATCCGGACGACAGGAGAGCGGGTCAACACGCGGCCCACGAGATGTGCCATCCAATACCCAAGACGGGTGCGACGAAGATCGCTGACCAGCACCAGCCGGCGGGCGGCCGTCGCGAGGCGCTGCAGCAACAGCACCCCCTGCGCCTCGTCGAGGTGATGGAGAAACAGGGTGCAGGTGACAATATCGGCCGGAGGGAGCGGTTCGGCCAGCACATCGTGAACGAAGAACCGGGGAGCCGCTGCGGCAGACAGCCCCACCGTGGACCGGGTGGCGTACTCGATCGCGGCAGGGCTGAAGTCGCAGCCACTGACCTGCAGAGAGAGCCGCTGGGCCTGAGCCCGCTGCGCCAGTCGCAGGGCCACATCTCCGCCGCCACAGGCGACATCCAGCAGAGTCAGGGGCTGCTGCGGGGGGGACTGGGTGGCCACCGCGCTAATCGCGGGCCAGAGGCTGCCCGCCGTGCGGCTGAGGCTGTTGATGCGCCGCAGTGCGGACAAGGCCTGATGATGCAACCCCGTTTCAAGACCGGGCTGATCCATCACCTCGGGAACCAACCGCCGTCCCGCTGCGTCAAACCGGGGACTGGGGGGACTGAACTCGTGGACCGAGGAACCGTTCATCGAGTCCTGCCTTCCGTGTCTGAGGACGATGCGGTCGATACCAGGTGGGGGATGCCTCTGCCGCCCGGCCATGCCGGCGGCACGAACCTAGTGAGGCCGCGGACGCACGACCTCGGTCTCGGTGATCTTGCCCAGGTTGGCATTCTCGACGCCGGCGGTCAGCGAGGCCGAGAACAGCTTGCCCGCGCTGGAGGAGCCGGACGCACGGGCGGCCGCTTCCTGGGCGAGCCGTTGGGCGTCGAGAGCCTTCTTCTGGGCAACCCGTTTCTCGCGTTCCCGTTTCTTCTTGTCTTGCTTGTTGCTGGCCAAGGCTGCTGGTTCCTCGAAAGTTCCACTGTGGGAGGGGTAGTGCATGGGAGGGATCTCGAAGGACTTCGGCCCCCCTGTCCGTCATGCCCCAGGTTTGGTCCGAGAGCGACGTCGTCGCGGCCGGTTCCCCTGTGTCACAGGTTATCGCCCCCGAATGCAGATCGTCCAGCATGCCCACCGTCGCGACTGGGGGTTCGAGCGACACGGGAAAGGCCCCGGAGGGGGGTTCCCTGGAACGGGCGGGAGAACCGTTGGGCCGACGGGCAGCACCCTTGCAGGCATTCCCCACCGTCGGAACAATGCCGAAGCCGTTGACCCCACGCTTCCTTCCATCCCACACCAGGATCTGTTCCGTGGCCAAACCCACTCGCTCGACCCCCGTTCCCGCCGATCTTCCTCCGGTCATCCTGAGCGCCTTCTCAGACGAGGCCGCCAACTCGAAGTCGGTGGTCGAGCAGTTCGCGGTGTTGGCCGCCCTGGGACTGCAGTACTACAGCCCCCGGTTTCTGAATGTGACCGGGGAAGTCAAGAACATCATGAAGCTCGACAAGGCCGAGCTGAAGACGGTGCGGCAACTGCAGGGCGACTACGGCCTGAAGGTGACCAGCATTGGCTCTCCGATCGGGAAGGTGAAGCTGCTGGACGTCGACGATGGCTCGCACAACCGGTTTGTGCCGTTCGACAAGTACCTCAAGGACGAGGTGGCCACGGCGATCGATCGGGCCCACGCTCTCGAGGCGAAGATGATCCGCGGCTTCTCGTTCTACCACCCGCGGGGAACCGACCCGAAGCCGCACGTTTCGAAGGCGGTCGACCAGCTTTCGGCCATCGCCCAGAAATGCGCCAAGGAGGGGATTGTCTATGCCCTGGAGGTTGAGGCGAACCTGATTGGCCAGAACGGGCAATTGATGGCCGAGCTGGCCCGCAAGATCGACGAGCCCAATCTGATCTGCATCTTCGACGGGGGGAACATCTCGTCGCAAAACTACGACTGCCTGCGCTGCCTGGCCGAGTACCAGGTGATGCGGAAGCACCTGGGTTACTTCCACATCAAGGATTACCGGATCGACCCGACGCTGGAATGGACCGGAGTGGTGGATGAAGAGCGGCTGAAGAACTTCGTACCGGCCGACATTGGCGATAGTGGCCACGAATTGATCTTCCGCGACCTGCGTGAACACCTGCCGCAGATTGACCGGCGGATGAAGAAACTGGGATTGCCGGGGATGTTTTTGGAACTGGAGCCGCACCTGAAGGGGGGCGGGCAGTTTGGCGGATTCAGCGGACCGGACGGCCTGGGGGTCGCCTGCCGCAGTCTCTGTCGGTTGCTCGACTACGCGGGCATTCCCTACGAGCTGCGGGGGTTCGAACACATCCGCGCTGCCCGGGGGTTCTAAGGCCGTTTTTCCAACGACCAACCAACCAGCCACGCCGGGGGAGGAACCAACAGGCGGAACTCCCTCCAGCCGCAACGTCCAGCCACTGTCCCGGGGGGTATTGATGCCCGCGTTCACCGAGCATTTGTTTGTCTGCTGCAACCGCCGGGCCGAGGGGCATCCCCGGGGGTGCTGTGATCCGGCCGGGACCGAGGCGTTGCGGAACGCCTTCAAGACCGAGCTGAAGAAGCGACAACTGGGACCGCTGGTGCGGGCCAACAGTGCCGGGTGCCTCGACCAATGCGAGCTGGGCCCGGTGGTGGTGATTTACCCCCAGGGAATCTGGTACGGGAACGTCCAGGTGAGCGATGTGCCGCGGATTGTCGAAGAGACTTTGGTCCAGGGGCGAATTCTCGAAGACCTGCGGATTCTCCCGGAACAGCTGAACTGCCGGGGAGGTGCCGCGCCGGCATCTGGAAATCCGCCCGGCAACCCCTGATCTGGATCCGCCTGCCGTCCGTTCCTGGAGCTTGCCGCCATGACCGAACCCAAGCCCGCCTCCGCCCCCCCTGCCCTTGGACCGACCGCCGCGCGTCCCGCGCGGCTGGTGTCGATCGACGCGCTGCGCGGGTTCGACATGTCGTGGATCATGGGGAGTGAGAACATCTTCCGCGAGTGGGCCCGCGCGTCCAATTCGCGGTACCGCCCGTTTGTGGAACACCAGCTCGAACATGTGCCCTGGGAGGGGTTTGTCTTTTACGACCTGATTTACCCCCTGTTCCTGTTCATCGTGGGGGTGGTACTCCCCTGGTCGACCGCCCGGACCGATTCGGGGGCCGATGTGCAGGTCCAGCACTGGCGGATCGCGCGGCGGGTGGGGCTGCTGTTTTTGCTGGGGCTGATCAACAATGACCTGCTGCAGTTCGATTGGGCGAACCTGCGGATCGCGGGGGTACTGCAGCGAATTGCGTTATGCTACGGCGCGGCCGCGCTGATTGTGCTGCACACCTCGTGGCGAACTCAGGTCAAGATCGTGTTGGCGATCTTGCTGGGATACTGGGCCGTGCTGAGCTTCATCCCCGCCCCCGGAGGAGCAGCGGGGGATCTCTCGCCCGAAGGAAACCTGGCCGGCTGGCTCGACCGGAATTACCTGCCGGGGAAGATTCTGCCCGAGTACTACGGGCATGGCGACAACGAGGGGTATCTCTCGACCATTCCCTCGGTGGCAACCGTGCTGCTGGGGGCACTGGCGGGACGCTGGCTGAAGTCTCCCCGTCCCTGGGGACAGCTTGTACTGGGCCTGGCGGGGGCGGGAATGGCCTGCGTAGCCCTGGGTCTCGCCTGGGGACAGGTGTTCCCGATCATCAAGAACATCTGGACCAGTTCCTTCGTGCTGCTCGCGGGAGGCTTGAGCCTGCTGTTGCTGGCGTTCTTCTACGGCGTGATCGACGGGCTGGGCTGGAAGGCCTGGGCGTTTCCATTCATCGTGATCGGGTCGAACGCGATCTTCATCTACGTGGCGCCGGGGCTGGTGCCCTTCGACGCCACAGCCCGGGCGCTGTTTGGTGGTTTCGCAAGGCACTCCGGCGTCTGGGGCCCGTTCATCCTGGTGACCGCCACCTTCGTGCTGGAGTGGCTGGTGCTGTGGTTTCTGTACCGCAAGAAGTGGTTCCTGCGGGTCTGAACGCGGTCCGCACCACGCCACGGTCCACGGTCGCAGCACCACGCACCAAGCAACACGGCCTGTCACTCGGGAATCGGATCTTCCCGACGGACCGTCTGGCCTTCCCACTCGGCGAGGTCGGTCGCCGGATCGTAGGTCAACACGCGGTGAGCACTGCCGGGAGCGGGAGGGACGTCGAGCCGGGGAAGCCAACGGCGGTGCTCGGCCAACGTGCTGGCGTGCCGGGGGTCGAGGGCCAGGTTGAACCGCTCCGCCCGATCGGCGTCGTGATCGTAGAGTTCTTCAGTGCCGTCGGCATACCGAATGTATCGCCAGCGCAAACTCCGGACCGAGTGGTTCCCCTGGTTGTGCGTGGTGATCGCAGGGTGACGTCGCGAGGTCTCGGCATCGCGTAACTGGGGAACGAGGCTGTGGCCTTCGAGGCCGTCGCGGGGGGGGAGCCCACAGAGTTCGAGCAGGGTGGGGTAGATGTCGACCAATTCGGCTGGTTGCGGGCAGCGTTGTCCGGGAGTAATACCCGGACCGGCCCAGATGAGGGGGACCCGGGTGGCGCGTTCCCACAGGGTGTTCTTGCCTGTGATTCCCTTTTCCCCCAGGTGCCAGCCGTGATCGCCCCAGACGACCACGATGGTGTTGTGAGCCTGGCCGGTTTGTTCGAGCGTGTCGAGCACCCGTCCAATCTGGGCATCGACGAAGCTGGTGCAGGCGAGGTACGAGCGGACAAGGTTGCGCCACTGCCCGTTCTGCCGCAGCCAGGCGAGCCGCGGTTCCGGAAGATGCCAATGCAGATTCCAGGCAAAGCGCGGAATGTCGGCGCGATCGTCTTCCCAGGTTTCGGGGAGCAGGGTGTCGTCGTCGGGATAGAGATCGAACCAGGGTTGGGTGGCGTAGCAGGGAACGTGCGGCAGGAAGAAGCCGAGAGCCAGGAAGAACGGTTCATTGGACCTCGCGGCCCGGATCTGCTGGCAGCCCCAGGAAGCGACCTGAAAATCTCCCTTGTCGTCATCACGGTGGGGGAAGACTCCCCAATCCATCGCAGGATGGTTTCCCATGGGAGTGGCGGGGATCAGCTTCTGGCGGGGGGCAACCCCAATGCCGCCCGCGGGGCCCCACAGGCTGAATTCCTGCTGCAGACCCTCGGGAGTGCGGGGGCGTTCGTGAAAGATCTTGCCCGCGACGGCGGTCTGGTAGCCCGCCTGCCGGAAGGCCTGCGGAAGGGTCACCCGCTCCGCGAGATTCGGCAGTGTGCGGAACCATGGTGCCAGGCCGTAGATGCCGGTGGTCGCTGGACGCAGGCCCAGCAGCAGGCTGGTCCGGGAGGGATTGCACAGCGGGGCCTGACAATGGGCGTTGAGCATCACGGTTCCCCGGGCCGCGAGCCGATCGAGTTGCGGCGTCTTGACGAGCGGATGCCCACCCAGGGGACCAATCCAGTCGTTTTGGTCGTCAATCGCAATGAAGACCACGTTGGGCCGTTCGGCGGCGAACCCCCGGCACGGTTGCACGAGAGACGTCGCCAGCAGTCCGGCCACCAGAGCCAGCCACCCAATACCGAGAATGCGTATCGATCGAAGCATGCTGGATCAGTCACCACAATGCGGGAAATGAGATGAGTCACCGCCAGCGGACGGCAAGACAGATGAAACGAATCGGGTGCGTTTCCGGAAGCGAAACACCGGCCGGCCGACTTACTCGTCGACCGCCGCCGGCGACTGTTCGGGAATGGGGACCGGGAAGACCGGATTGTCTCCGGTCTCGCGGCGCAGCACTTCGAGGGCCCGGGCAATCAGTTCGGGATGTTGTTCGGCCAGGTTGTGCTGTTCGGCCCGGTCGGTCGCGAGGTGGTAGACCTCCCACGGACCGGGCTCCTTTGTCTTCAACCGTTGCCGGATGACCTTGAAATCCCCCAGTCGGACCGCCACTTGTCCGCCATATTCCGGGAAGATCCAGACCATGGGACGTTCCCGGACGGGAGGAGTGCCCCCGGTGAGCAAGGGCCACAGACTGACGCCGTCGAGCCCCGCCGGGACCGGCAGGCCCAGAGCCTGGCAGAGCGTGGGAAACCAGTCGGCGAAGTACGAGGGATGATCGGACTCGGTCCCCGCGGGAATCTGGCCGGGCAGCCGCACGATGGTGGGAACACGGATCCCTCCTTCGTACAGGCTCCCCTTGTAGCCTCGCAGGTCGGCGGTGCTCTGGAAGAACCAGGCATCGACCCCCCCCACGTGGAACGGCTGCTTGGCGACGGCGTGCGTGGTGCCGTTGTCGCTCGAGAAAATGACCAGGGTGCGGTCGGCCAGATGCAGTTCGTCGAGTAACTGGAGGATCCGTCCGACGTAACTGTCGAGCCGGGAGATCATCGCGGCATAGGCGGCACGGGGGCGGGGATGCGGCAGATAACCCCCGCCGCCGCGATAGGGCTCGCTGTCCCACTGTGGGGGGAAACGGTCGAGATCAGCCAGCGGAGGATGCATGGCGACATGCGGCTCGATGAACGGCAGGTAGAGCAGAAAGGGGCGCTCGTGCTCGTTGCGCAGAAATCCTTCGGCCTCGGCAATGATCTCATCGGGGGCATGGTGTTGCCCGATCAAGTCGGCCGCCATGATGTCTCCTTCGACCGGCGGAGCACCAGGGTTGGGCCGGCGGGGGAGATGCCCGGGAACGGGTGGCTGATTCAGGGGGATCTTCTGGTGATTTCGCCAGAGATGCGGAGGGTAATAGCTGTGGGCCACCGCCTGGCAGTTGTAGCCGAAGAAGTGGCCAATTCCCTGCCGGGCGGGTTCCCCCGTGCTGCCGACTGGTCCGAGGCCCCACTTGCCCATCGCTCCGGTCACATACCCGGCCTGTTGCAGCACCTTGGGAAAGGTGAGGGCCTGCTCGCTGAGCGGATGCTGACCTTCGGTGAACTGGGGATCGGTGACGCTGGCCTGCTGGTTCCCGCGGATCTCGGCATGACCGAGATGCCGGCCGGTGAGCAGGACGCACCGCGAAGGAGCGCAGACCGGCGCCCCGGAGTAGTGCTGGGTGAGGCGCATGCCCTCAGAGGCGAGACGATCGAGATGGGGGGTGGGGATCTTCTTCTGGCCGAAGCAGCCGAGTTCGGCCCAGCCCAGGTCATCGGCGAGAATAAAGACCACGTTGAGGGGACGTGGGGGGAGGAGTTCGGGCGGTTGCTTGGCCGACAGACGATGGGGGTGCGCCAGACTTCCCCACAAGACCAGCCCCAGCCACCAACCGTGGAGGACCATCGGACGCGATGGGGGGGCGATTGCGAGGGAGGCAGGGGCCGGCATGATCGGGTACCTTTCAGAGCGCGAGAGAGCGGTCCACACGAGTCGGGATCGTACCGGTCGATTGATGGGATGGGAAAGGGTGTCGGTGGCGCGTTGCCTTGGAGCGACACGCGATTTGGCAGACTGCCGCCACCGCCGGAGGAGATCGCCAGATCGGTCGATGGGATGCTCTCGCCCGGCGGGATGTCACCGGCACGGCGGACAAGCCATTGGGAAACCAGGAGCTACGAGTGATGGGAACAGAGTCCGAACAGAAGCTGGCGCGGGACTATCTCGAAAGCACCCGCGACACATTCCTGTCGCACAAGGAGGCGGCCGATCGCGCGATTGCCCAGGTGAGCGACGCCGGGCTGCGACGAACACTCGACGAGCACACCAATTCGATTGCCATCATCATGCGGCACATCGCGGGCAACCTCACCTCGCGGTGGACCGAATTCCGAACAACGGATGGGGAAAAGCCCTGGCGCGATCGCGACGGGGAGTTTGTCGAACAACACGAATCACGCGAGCAACTGCTGGCCCGGTGGAACGCCGGTTGGCAAATCGTGTTAGACGCCCTGGCCCATTTGAAAGTGGAAGAACTGGGGGGGACCATTTACACCCGGGGCGAAGGACAAAGCGTGCTGCTGGCCCTGCAGCGGTCGCTGGCGCATGTGGCGTATCACTGCGGGCAGATTGTGTTGCTGGCCCGGGTGTTTACCGAGGGAGAGTGGCAGATCCTGACCATTCAGCGGGGGGGCTCGGCCGAATACAACGCGCGGAACTGGGGAGCGGGAACACCGGGCCCGAACTTGGGGGAGGCGGAGGCGGGAGACTGAAGGGGAAAGGACTGCGGGTCTCTGCGGGTGTTTGGGGGGCGCAAGAGGCCTGGCGGTGAGGGTGCGGCGGAGGACGACCGAGCGCGGCACTTGGGGGAACCCATGCCAAAAGCCGGTTGCCTCGGGTCGGAACTGCGCGTGATCTGGAAAGGCAATGTCATCGCGCGTCTTGAATTCAGTCCTGGAAACGTCAAGAATCAATCGGTGGGAGCGAAAGAGCAAAAGGGGGAAAAGTGCGTCGGCGGGCTGATGTCCCGCGGTCCTGTCTTGTTCCGGCTGCGATCTCGCCGGGACTTTTCTGTTTTTCCAGGTGATCAAGCATGTTGCGTTCGTGGTTGATGGTGGTGGCATTCGTGTTGGCGGGATTTCCGGCGGTCTGCCCGGCGCAGGTCAAGCTGGTACGGCAGTTTAAGGAGAATCGGGAGACGCTGGTCGAGACGTCGGTCAAGGTCGAACAGACGCTGAAGATCGCCGGGATGAACCAGCAGTCGGCGACTGAGAACCGCCGGCTGGTCCGGGCCAAGAGCGGGAAGCGGGATGACCTGGGGCGGCTGCGAATCGAAGAGAAGGTCGAAGAGCTCGAGGCGCACATCGAGGCCCCCACCGGCACGTACGACTTCAACTCGAAGAGCCCCGACGCGGCAGGGACCTCGGCGCTGGAGGCCGTGCGTCCGCTGCACAAGGCGTTGCTGCAGCAACCCGTGACGATGGTGCACGACAAGGACGACGCGGTGGTGGGAGTCGAATTCGACCAGCAGTTTCTGAACAACCTCGCACCGGAGGTGCAGGCGCTGGTGAAGGACCAGTTTCAGACCGAGAACCTGAAGCGGGCGGCGAAACAGGCGGCCGAGCGGCTGCCGATGGGACTGGTTCAGAAGGGAAGCACCTGGGAACGGTCGGAGACGACCAACCTCGGAGCGGGTCAGCAGTTGACCCTCACTGCGAAGTACACCTATGTGGGAACCGAGGACCGGGATGGGAAGCCGGTGGAGAAGATCACCTACGTGATTGAAGACGTGAAGTTCGCGCTGGACCCGAATTCCCCTCTGCCGTTGAAGCTCAAAGGGAGCGACCTGAAACCCGAGAAGTCGGGAGGCGAGATCTGGTTTGACGCGCGGGGCGGGGAGATTGTGGAAGAGACCCAGAAAATCGCGCTGAAGGGGACGATCGACTTTGAAGTCAACAACACCCCCCTGCCGTCGGAACTCGATTTGAAGATGGAGTTCAAGACAACGCGGAAGTAGTGAGTGATGACGTCAACCCCTCCCGGAGGGCCCGGGACGGCACAACCGTTCCCGGGCCATCGCCACTTCCGACTTTCTCACTGGCGGCGTGTCCGGCCAAGCCGGAGTTGTTCGAGTTCCTGCTTGAGAGGCAGCCAGTGGTTACGGTCACGGAACCGTTCGGCCAATTCCTCCTCGTTCAGCAGTTGCTGCAAACGGTCGAGACCGACTCGAAGGACCTCGGCCAACAGGGGACGACGAGGGACCAAGCTCTGCGTCTCTTCAGGGAACTGCCGGATCAGGGAACTGCCGGACAAGATCGATGAGATACTCCGGGGTGCGGCATTGCTGCAGCCAGAATTGAATCCGTTGGGGGGTCGGATCATCCTGGGTATTGGCGAGATGGGTTTCGACAAGGCGGCGGATCATGGGCCAATCTTTGTCGCACTGGGTCTTTTTGGACTGCACGAGATCGGGAAGGCTGAGCAATTCCAAATGTAACCCGGACGGTCCCTCCACTGTCGTCCGTCTCTCCCAGAGGTCTTCAAACGGGTCGCAACCCCGCAGAACGGCCATGACATCCAAACGCATTCCAGACGCTTCGGGGTGTCGACAGCGAAAATGGACCGCATGTCCTCGCAGCAGGAATCCTGCCTCGAAGGGAGGAAAGGCGATGCATTCGGCCTGCAGTTCCATTAGGGCTGCGGTCAAACGCTGGAGGTTTTCCTGCCCGACCAAGACCACCGCGTCGCAATCCTTGCTAAACTCCGCTGCGCCGTAGAACACGCAGGCCTGCCCCCCCATAAGCAGGTGGCGGACTGCGTGGATAGAGAGCGTCGAAAGGACTTTGGGAATCGGGTTCGGGATCAAGCGATCCTCCAGCCTGCAGGTAAAAGTGCCACAGTATCGAGGTCTCGCGCCAGCGTTCCTGCGGCGTCAGCAGGTACCACTCCGGCCAGGAGTCGGCATCATCCCGGGCCTCCAGCAGCCTTTGGATACGGGCCTGTTGTTGGGGCGTGAGTGGCTCACCATCGGGCCCATGTGTCGGGAGAAGGCTTTCAGGTGGAACCGATTGCGGCGTTTCAGAGGTCGGCATGGAGGTGGAAGCGTTGTTCACCGGAAGCTCGTCCACACCATTGTCATTCACAACCCGCTGCCGATCAAGACGGGCTGCAAAAAGAATGAAAACAGGCCCCCCTCTGGCCATCCCCGGAGAGGGCTGCCGACGCGTTATGCAGGCAGAGGAGGTCTCCCGGAAGACACGGAACCCATCGGACGGGCCGAGAATTGAATTTTCGGGGCGGGATGGCGATAGTGCCCTGCAAGGTTCCAGTTTTGGTTGACACGCGGACAGACTGCGTGGGCCGCTCACACGCACGAGGAGCAGAGCAATGGGGAAGAGTCAGGTCAATGTGGCGATGGTCGGACTGGGGTTCGGGGCGGAGTTCATCCCGATCTACCAGGCGCACCCCCAGGCGAACGTGGTGGCGATCTGCCAGCGGAACGAAGAGAAGCTGAACAAGGTCGGCAACACGCTGGGAATTGCCAAGCGCTACACGAAATTCGCGGATGTGCTGGCCGACAAGGAAGTGGACTTCGTCCATATCATCTCGCCGATTCCCGACCACGCCTGGATGTCGATTGAGGCGCTGAAAGCGGGCAAGCACGTGATGTGCACAGTCCCCATGGCGACGACGGTCGAAGACTGCCAGAAGATCTGCGAGACGGTGCAACAGACCGGCCTGAAATACATGATGGCCGAGACCGTGGTCTACAGCCGCGAGTTCCTGTTCATCAAGGAGATGTACGAGAAGGGGGAACTCGGCAAGATCCAGCATCTGGCCGCCTCGCATCCCCAGGACATGGATGGCTGGCCCGACTACTGGGAACGGATGATTCCCATGCACTACGCCACGCACGTCGTGAGCCCGGTGCTGGGCTTGATGAACAAGCGGGCCGAGTACGTCAGCTGCTTCGGTTCGGGAGCGGTGCGTGACGACATCGCCCAGAAGTCGGGCAACCGGTTCGCCGTCGAGACCTGCCACATCAAGCTGCAGGATTCGGACGTTACGGCCCACATCTGGCGGTTCCTGTACGACGTGGCCCGGCAGTACCGCGAGAGCTTCGACGTCTACGGGACCAAGAAGAGCTTCGAGTGGACGCTGGTCGAGAATGAACCGCACGTGATCCACACGGCGAAGAAGCCCGAGCACGAGATTCCGTCGAAGGTCGAGGTGCCCGACTACGCGCATCTGCTGCCCGAGCCAATCCGCAAATTCACCCGCTCCATTCAGGATGCCGAGCATCTGTCGTTCATCCAGGGGGGTGGGCACGGGGGTTCGCACCCGCACCTGGTGAACGAGATGGTCAGCGCGCTGCTCCAGGATCGCGATCCCTGGCCGAACGCGACCCTGTCGGCCAACTGGACCTGCGTGGGAATCTGTGCGCACCAGTCGGCGCTGAAGGGGGGCGAGATCGTGAAGCTGCCCGCCTTCACTCTGCGATAACAGTGCCCGCGAACAGCTCGCGTGCGTGACTGAGGTCGGCGCGGGCTGTTCCGAAATGAAAAAACCCCCGCCAGGCAAGTGGCCTGGCGGGGGAAGGATTCGCGGGAATCCTGGGTTGCTTCGTGGTGTGTTGCTGACCGACTACCGGACCCGGGCCCGGAAGGTGATCGTGCCCGTCGTGCGACCGGGGAGTGGTTCGTCCAGTTCCCAGCGAAGGATCTTGCTTCCCTCGCCGTTGTCGAGCGTTTCGAACTGCGACGGCAGGCTGTTGGTTTGCGACCCCTCGATGTATTCGAGACGGGGGGTGAGATTATCGACGATCGTCACCTCCGTCACCGGGCTGTCCCCCTGGTTCTGGTAGCGAATCGTGAAAGTGATTTCGTCGTCCTGGGCGGCAATCTTGAGATCAGCCAGTTTGGTGATCCGCAGATTTCCCGGCCCCTTGGGATCGGTTCCGGCCAGTTCCTCAACCTTGAACCTGGCTTCGACAATCTGCACGGCATCGTCCTTCGCGACGATGACCGGAGTCTGCACCCGGGTCCAGACCACAGCATTTTGCACCTGGATCGCTTCGAACGCCGCCTGGGCCTGCTTGGCGATCTGAACCTGCAGATAATCGAAGTAGGTGATCGGAACCAGCTCGTTGCTCAGGAAAGCCGGAGCCAGTGGGCGATTGACATCAAAGGCGAGGTCGGCGTTCAGCACCACGTTGCCGCGAACCTTGCTGGTGAGCGGATCGGCGAGATCCCGCTGGCGGGCAACCACCAACAGATCGGGACGGTGCACCGCCACCTGCTGCAGTTCCTGCTGATTCTGGCTGGCCTTGGTCTGCAGGGCGTCTTCCAATGCCCCGCTGATGACCGTCACCGAAGAAAACCGGGGAGCGTAGACGCAGACTTCGTTCGTGCGGCGAACCCGGCGTTTGTTCTCGGAGTCATGGAACTCAGCGACGGTGTCCTGCGTGTCGAGGCCCAACATCCCTTCCTGGTCGTAGTGCACAGGCTCATCACGATCGCCGCCGTCGCACAGGTACTCGTCGGGATAGCGGTCTTCATCACAGCAGCCGTCGGCACAGGTCTCGCAGGGCGCTCCCGGTTGACAACCACCCGCGGGACAGTCTCCCGGACGGGGAATGCTGATGCGCGATGCCGCCCGCAGGGATTGCCGAACCAAAGCCCGTCGGCCATTGACGGGAACGATCGCGACGCGGCCTGCGGCTTCCGTCTCGACGGCTTCGTCGGCGAGCAGTTCGGGACTCTCGGACTGGGCCCGAGCCGAGGGGGCGGCGGCCCCCGTGCGAACGGCGGAGGCGGTGGGCACCGCTGGCTCGGTGTTGAGGCTGGCCTGCCTGGTCGCGAGGGATCCGCAGGCACTCGCCGACAGGGCGAGGGTAGCCATGGTCCAGCGGGCGAGTCGTGGCAGTGAATGGCTGGCGAAGTGGGACGGGGAGAGAGTCATGGGAGCACCTCCGGGAAGTCGGCGGCCGGCTGGGGCCCAATCACCTCGGGAACGACGGCGATGGGGGCGGGATCTCCGTAGAATCCTGGCTCGGGACGAGCCAGGTCGGGAGTGCGTCCTCCCAGGCGAACGATGGCGACGGGACGTCCATCCCGCTGGGCCAGTTCCAGCACATTCTCATTGGGTTCGGCGAGATAGGCCCGGTCTCGGGCGTTGCCCCGGACGGGCATGGCGTGGTCCGGACGCTCGACATAGATGACCTTGGTCACCAGACGTCCCTGGACCGCCTGGGCGATCTCCTCCGAGGTGAACGCGACGGGGACCGGGAACTCGTTTTCCCGCCCACAGGGAGGATGCAGCTTGTCGATCAGTTCGATGGTGGGATACAGCTCGACGCCAGGATGGGCGGCGAGGTCAGAAATCCTGAAGCGATACAGCGATCCTACATGCAGGACCGCCAGGTTATGTTCGGGAATCGAAAGTTCTTCGGAGGTTCCCCCCTGGAAGAACGCAACTTGCCCGATGCCGTCCGGCAGATCAACCCGCACGGGCTGGGGCTTATGGGCCGCCTTGCGGTTCACCAGGGTGGCCCAGCGGGCCGCCACACCCGGTGCCGAGTGCTGGCTGAGCGGCTGGTGCCGACGCTGGGAAACCCGGGCCGATTGGGCCTCGGCATCCGTCGTCGCGACGCAGGCAACCAACAGGGCTGCACCAGCCAGACCGTGCTGGGCACAGACCGGCCAGTTGCGGACGACGGGCGAAGTCAGTCGGGCGAGCAGGTCGAGAGGCGACATGGCGGGGCTCGGCGGGAAAGGGAAGAGAGACCGACTGGCAGGAAGTTCGCGACACGCTGTCATTAAATATGGGATGACCAGGATGCTGCGGCACACGGCCGTTGAGGACGTGCGACCCCATGAATCTCCCCAGTCCAACCCGCCCGATACGAGCGGGTTGGTGCTGGGGGCGGAGTTCAGAGGGGGTCGTCAGCGACCCTGGGGACCCGAACTACTCATGCTGGAAGACGGGATGCCGTTCTTCGTACTCGATGTGACGGACAGGCTCGGGGTAGTTGATGCCCGGGCTGTGCTTGACATCGATCAGCAGGTCGCGGGTGGGCTCGGGGATGTGATTCTTCGACATGTTCCGCACGGTGTGCGACCGGAGACCGGCCGGAGCCCCGTAGGGAAGATGCGGAGGACCCGCGAGACCAATCGGGGTGCCGGTGATCGGCATGCCCCAAGCGGGCTGCTGGGCGGGCATTCCGGGAAATACCGGGCCCGAAACCATCATCGGACCGGGAATGCTGTGGCCGTTGGCTCCGATTCCACCGATGGGCATCGGGGCGGCGTAGTCCCCTTCGATCCCCGAGACCGTCTTGATGGCGCTGGCGGGATGAATTCCCAGACCAGCTCCACCGGCGGCCCCTTCCATGTCCATGTTACCGATCCGCAGCACGGCCAGGATGGTTCCGCGACGATCGGCTTCCGCCACTGGATCGAGGCCCGGATCGAGGCGGGTCGATACCAGCTGCTCAATGTTCGCCACCGCCAGTTCCTGGTGTTCAGCCGAAGGCAGATAAATCACCTTCGTTACGAAATTGCTGGACTGGACCTGGTCCAGATCTTCTTCGGTGATCTGCAGGGGGACGGCGTTGTGAGACAGGAACGCCTCGGTCTGCGGATGCGACGGGTAGACCTGCAGGGTGGGGTACAACACCAGCCCTTCACGCCCGGCACCAGGAATGTTGGTCAACTTCAGGCGATAGCTCGCTCCCTGATGGAAGTTGTATCGGCCGGGAGCCGAGATCTGGGCTTCCGCGAAGCCCCCTTCCATCTGCCAACCGACCTGCATGTCGAGCGGCTCGATGAACTTGACCTGGGTGGTCCCCCCACCGAAGCCATAGTAGCCACCTCCCATGCCACCGATGGCGTTCAGCACGCCAGGACCAGGACCATCGACCATCGGGCCAGGCCGCACCAGCTGTTCCGCCGGCGGGGCCACATAGGGCCGATGGTGACCATGCCCATAGGCACGGCCGCCGTTACCACGAGCGGCGACAACTTGATCACTCGGACCGAGCGGGCCGTTCCGCATCGCCGAATGGTCGCGACCGGCCGACTGGCAGCCGACGCAGACGGCAACAAGCGTTGCCAAACCGAGAAGGTAGTACTTCATGAACGTCCCCCTCAGGAACTTGGGGCCCCTGGTTCCCACGCGGCCCTCCGTGGCGCCGCCGTTGAACCAGGGAATGTGGCACGAAACCGCTCCATGCGGTGGATCCCCTCCCCCGCCGGCCTCGTGCGTTGAACTTGGGTGCCAACAGACTGCCGTCGCCGGACGTAGTCCGGTCTGGTAGAATCCGCGAGCGACCCACTGACTAAGTGTTGTTTTCGGAAAAGTCGCTTCAGATTCTTTGGCAAAACCTCTCTGATCCGGACGTCATGAAGACTCACCGCAACCTCTGCAACCGATTCCTCCTGACTTTCGCACTCACGGTGGGCAGCGTGGGCGAGTCGGTGCTGCGAGCTCAATCGGAGTCGTCACCAAGCCGCACGGAAGAGACACAACCTGTTGCTCCACTGAGACTTATCGCTCAATCCGAAGGGCGTCCCAAGCCACCTGGAGACGTCAAAACCCTGACTGCGGCCGCAGAATTGAAGCGGTCGCGTGATCAGATGCTCAGGCATGCATCGATTCGGGCCCGCATTGTCGAACAGGTGACGTTGGCCGACCGAAGTTACCGGGCCGAGGGTCGATATCTGCAATTGGCGTTGAAGCCAGGCGATTGGCAGATGCGGATGGAACTGGCCATCAAAGTTGGGGAATCTGAGGGTTCGCTGCTGGAAGTCTGCAACGGAACCGTGCTCTGGACGTTGACACAGATTGACGCCGGCGGAGGGGGCAAGAAAAAGGACCCCAAGAATCGTGAAGTCATTTTGACCCGCCGGAATGTACAGCAAAT
Source organism: uncultured Planctomycetaceae bacterium (assembly GCA_903861195.1). Lineage (GTDB taxonomy): Bacteria > Planctomycetota > Planctomycetia > Planctomycetales > Planctomycetaceae > UBA10511. The sequence continues at coordinate 27,847 of CAIOTJ010000227.1, forward strand.
TCTCGATGCAGCCCGGAAAACCGGAGATTTCAGTGAACAAACAGAAACCGACCTGCTGACCTCGATGGGTCTGGGAGGGCTGCCGGCGTTGCTGACCAGTCTCGAGCAGGACATGAAACTGGGGGCGGTGAAAGAGGAGACTCTCCGCGATCGCCCAGTCCTGGTGATTTCAGGAACCTGGTCCGAACCGGTCGCCGCACGGATGCGTCGTCCCGGCACCGGCGGGAGCCCTGGGTTGCTCCCCCCCACCGTTCCCGACCAGGTGCGGATCTACCTCGACAAAGAAACCGGCTTTCCCTATCGACTGCTGTACCTGAAGAAAGCCCCCAACCGGGATGTGCTTAAGCCGATGCTGGTGTTGGACTTCCGGGATGTGGTCCTGAACGAACCGATTCCCGCCAGTGAGTTCGACTACACTCCGCCCCAGGATGTGCAGTCACAGGATGTGACCAATCAGATTATCGAGGGATTCGCCCCGGCGGCTGCTGGGGGTCGGTAACAACTGCGGCCTAAAGACCGTTGGCTACAATTAGCCCTGTGCAGCAGCCTGCCCCGAACCGAATTGCTGCACCAGGACTGATTCCGCTTGGTGCGTCAACATTGCCCGGCCGCCGCCTGCTGGCATTTCTTGCTGAAAAGTCTCGGACAACAAAAAACGCCCATGATTCCTGCAGGAATCACGGGCGCGCCATGCACACGGACTTGACGACCTTCCGGCACTTTTTGAAGGCCTCGACGTCACAGCCCATTCAACTGAAGGCGACCAAGGGGACTTAAGCTCCCTCAGTAGCAATCCAGCCGATTCTCAGAACGGGGCTCAGTTGACCGAGGCATCGGGAACAACATTGACCCGACGGCCTTCCTGATCGAACTTCACGCGTCCGGAGACGAGGGCGAAGATCGTGTAATCGCTGCCCAAGCCGACGCCCTTGCCAGGACGCCACTTCGTTCCACACTGGCGGATGATGATGTTGCCGGGGATGACGACTTCTCCCCCGTACTTCTTCACACCCAGCCGCTGGCTGCGGGAGTTACGACCGTTGCGTGTGGAACCTTGACCCTTCTTGTGAGCCATCTCTGGTGTCTGCCTTTGCTATGGACCTGCCGCCTGCGGCAGGTCGCGGCGGCCAGTTCAGTCCTGGCTGCCTTATTGGTAAAACCACTCCGGCTCACCCTTGAACCGGATCTCCTTTTCGTTCTGGTCGAATCGGTCGCTGGGGCGCCAAAATCTTTGACGCAAGACCCGCCGTTCCAACCGCTCCCCCCCCTCATCATCCTTCACAAGGCGATATCCGTTCGAAAAACCGGACAGCACGATCGAGAAGTAATTGGTGTCGGGGTTAATTCCCGTCCAGGTGGCCACTCCATCGAGTGACACAATCCGACGGGAATCTTCAGGGGTGATGGCGGGAAGAGGCCCCACCACGTCCACCGAAGATTTGTACTCATGTTTCTCCCGGCGAAGGATCGCCGGCAGAACTTCAGGCAGGACCTGATCCGGATAGGATTGCTCGCGCCCTTCGTCATCCACCGTCAGAGTCAACTCCGGAACAAATACCGGACGGTCCGGAGTGTTCAAAGTGTCGTCAGACAAAGCCGAAGAGGGACGAATCACAACCCGGTAGGCCAAATACCAGACCAGCTTCCGCTGAGACTGATAGGTCGCCGGGTCTGTGATCTGGGCCACCACCATGCGGACCGGCTTGTACCGGACCTCGGCAGCCCAAATGTCCTTTTGGACAGCCTGCTCTTGTCCCGTCACCATGGGAGCAGCCACCCGTTCCACACGAGGCAAAATGTCGCCGAAGGAGGTTGCGGGCCCGAACAAACCGGTCCCAACAGCCGCCAACGACGATCCCAAAAACTGCCTGCGGTTCGGGGTATGCATCACTCTCTGCTCCGAGTCTGTGGAGCCCAAGTCTCCCTCGTTACGGAAGACCGTCCGCGGTGCGGATCGGAATTCTAAACCGAACCGATTCCGCCGGTCAAGCTGGCGCGACAGGAGACTGTCATCGCGCACCTTCCTCCGCCTCTCACAACGAATTCTGTCTATCACGTCGGCTACCCATCCAGATGACCTGAGCCTCAACCCGGTGGACTTTGCCAAACCGGGGACCAGCGTGATCATCCTCGGGGTTGTGCCGGTTCTCCCCAGCTTGCCGCCGCTGGTGGTTTCGGCTATTCCCTTCCCAGACCTCTCCCCCCCCTTTCCAAGGACCGCCCATTTGTCCACCGAAAAGACCACGGCCTTGGTCATCCGGCAGGCGGACTGGAGCGAATCGAGCCGGGTGATCACCTGGTTCACCAGTGACTTTGGGAAACTGGCCACCATCGCCAAGGGCGCGAAACGCCTGAAAGGCCCCTTCGAGGCTGCTCTTGACCTGCTGGCCCAATGTGAGGTAGTAATCCTGCGCAAATCGTCCGGAGGCTTGGACATCTTGACGGAAGCCAAGCTGCTGAAACGATTTGCGCCGGCTCACAACAGTCTGGAAAACCTCTACGCAGGTTATTACCTGGCCGAGTTGTTAGACGGTTTGTGTGAAGAAGATGAGCCACATCCCCGGCTGTTCGACGCGGCTCAGAGCACCCTCGCCTCCCTGGAGTCGGGTGGTAATCTGGCTCTGATCGTGGCGAAGTTCGAGTTGGATCTGCTGCGTGACCTGGGTCATCTTCCTGAACTGGAACTGTGCGTGCTGTGTGGGCGGCCACTCGATCAGGCGACCCACTACGGAGTCGATCTGTCGGCGGGTGGCCTTGTCTGCCCACACTGTTCTGCCGCTTCTCCCACCCGTCGGTTGATTGCCGCCTCCACCAGGGCGGCCTTGGTCCAATTGACGACCGAGGGAGACACCACCTGGCAGCGTCTGCTGTTGACCTCACGGCAGTCTGCGGAACTCCGCAGCCTGCTCAACCCCCTCATCGCCAACCTCCTCGGTCGTCGCCCCAAGACCCTCCGCTACCTTCCCCTGTAGCTCACCGGCACGACTGCTCCCCTCGTCACTCCCTTCCTCTGCCCCCCTTCACACACGGCCACGCATCCCGGCGTGGAATGTGACATGCCCCATTCTCCCTCGGGCCACACCACTGCGCCCCCCAGGCCGCAGCCCGGCTCGTTCCCTCGTCCGCCACAGGCCAGACTCCTTCTGGTCTGGTTGCTGGGGCTGTGCACACTCTCCTGGCCAGGATGCAAGTCGACACTCGACAACCTCGATGTCAGCAACATCATGGGGCCTGCCGGACGACGGGCCAAACAGGCGGCAGAAGACGCCCAGGGGGGCCGGCAAGTGGCTGAACTCGAAGGCCATGCCGAATTCGAGGAGGCCAAGGCGGAATTCGACGCCCATCAATTCGCCGAAGCCCGCAAGAAGCTTCAAAAGATTGTCAAGCGGTACAAAGACAAGCCGATCGAAGAGGACGCGATGTTCTATCGCGCCGAGGCCGACTACCGGCTGGAAAAGTACGCCAAGGCCCAGGACGAGTATGAGGAGTTGCTGAAGAAGCACCCCTCATCGCGTTATCTGGAAACGTCCACCCAGAGGTTGTACGACATCGCGCTCGGCTGGTTGGGATACCCCAAGAACGCCGCCGAGGTCGAACTGGCGCACTTCGCCAAGGCGGGCTCGGAACACGGGATCGACTCGAATCCTGATACCCAGATTCCGGCCGAAGTCTGGTTCCCCATCAATGTCGCCAATCGTCGCAAGCCTATTTTTGACCCCGAGGGCCGGGCGCTGGAATGTCTGCGGTCGGTCTGGATGAACGACCCGACCGGGCCCCTCGCCGATGATGCCTTGCTGATGCACGCGGTCCACCGCCTGCGCAGTGGAGACTACATCGAGGCAGACCGCGACTTCGCCACGATCCGGGAGCAATACGCTGATCGCGAAGTCGCCATGGCCGCCTATGTGCTGGGAGCCCACGCGAGCCTGCTGGCCTACCAGGGGGCCCATTACGACGGCAAGCAGCTGGAGGAGGCCCGTCAATTGACCGAAAGTGCGCTCCGACTCTTCCCCGAAGCCCCGCAGAAAAAGAAGCTGGAAAACGATCTGGCCCGGATTGATTCCGAGTTGGCGAACCGCGACTGGGAGATTGGTGAATACCATCGCCGTCGGGGCGAAAAGTCGGCCGCCGCGTTCTACTACGAGTCGCTGGTCAAAACCACCCCCGAGAGCCAGCGGGCACTCGCAGCCAAAGAAAAGTTGGTCCAACTGGGTCCGGATCACGCGGCCGGCCTGTTGCCCAAGCCGATTTACGAGACCGAAGTGGTGACCGTTGCGGCCGAACAAGAAGATCCGGAGGTCCCGGCCAAAGCGACCATCCGACAGAAAACCGCCCCCCGACCCCAGTAATCTGGGCGCACTCTCCGGCTGCATGCCACAGCCTCAAACCAACTTCCGCCTCTGGTCGTCCATGCCCGCTCCCCTGTCACCCAACGACCGGCCGGAAACCGCCAACTTTTCGCGGCTGCAGGCTGGCTGGCTGCTGGCCTGTCTGCTGCTGCTGCCCTGCTCCGGTTGCGGTTACAACATCGGTGCCCCCTTCAGCCAGGAAGTCCGTTCGGTCGCGGTGAGCATTCCCAAATCCGATTCGAACCGTCGGTTCCTTGAGAATCAGATTGCCGAGGCGGTCCAAAAACAAATCCAGATGCGCACCCATTTCCGCATCGCCCATGAAGATGAGGCCGACACCTCATTGGTCCTGCACTTCAAGCAGCTGCAGAAAGGGGTCCTGGGGCAAACCGAGAACAGCGATGCGCGCGAACTGCAGATCAACCTGCAGGTGACTGCGGAATGGATCGATCGCCGCTCGGGCGAAGTGCTGCGTCAGGAAGGTTTCGACCTGCCCCGCATGCCCCGCCAGCTGTTGGCCCAGGCCGAATACGCTCCGGAAGTTGGCCAATCGCTGGCAACAGCCGAGACCGAAGCGGTCAACCGGCTGGCCCGTAATATTGTCAACATGATGGAAACTCCCTGGTAGCGGGTTCTCTTGGTCGACCGCCACAACCCGTCCCGAACGAGTCCCGCACCGCCCGCGACAGTCTCGCGTCACCCGACTTGCGCCTGCTCCACGCCAACAGCCAGACGCATCACACCGGCCGACCCGCTTCGAACGCTTCCCGGAATCGGTTCCACAGCTCGTCGAGCGGCTCGAGCCCCACACTCACCCGCAACAGCCAGCGCGAAACCCCCGCCTGTTCCACCGTCTCCAGCTCGGTGTAATGGGCCAGGATCGTATACGGGCAACAGAGCGTAAACCGGGTTCCCAGGTTGGGCCCCTTGCACAATCGCAAGTGGTCGAACACCTGCGGAGTCGTCCGCGGCGCATCGCGCAGCAGCAGCGAAAACAGGCCGCCACGCCCGACGGCCCGATCGGACGGCTCGGGGTAGTACACCTGGTCCACCAGCGGGTGTTGCCGTAACCGGTTCACCAACCCCTCCGCAGTCTGGTTGATGACCAGCACCCGCTCGCGGACATCGCGCGAGTTGGCTTCCAACACCGCGCAGTCGGCATCACACAGCAATTCTTCGAATTCGGCCTCGATGGCCGACCGCAATCGGACCGCCGTGGGCAATCCGTCATTCAACCGGGCACTCCCGGCCAGCACATCCCCCTGCCCACTGAAATATTTGGTCAGACTGGTCACGCAGACATCCGCCCAGGGCAGCACGTTCTCATTCACAATCGCCGAGAGAGTGTCATCCACCACCAGGTAAAAACCGAATTGGTCGGCCAGACGACGCAGAGCGGGCAGGTCGGGACGAGTCAGCAGCGGATTGGTGGGAACTTCGCAAAACAGCGCGCAGATTGGAGTTTCAAGCAACTGACTTTCCAGGGTTTCCAGATCGGCGGAGTCACCACGCGGGAAGAACAGATGCCTCGCCGGGGCGAACCGCTGCTGGATCTTCAGCGTATCAACGTAGGGGAACCCGAATTGGGCCGTGGGACGGTCTGGATCCATTCGCCGGATCGCCCGCCACACCCCGGCGATTGCCGCCATTCCTGACGGAAACAACCACACCTCTTGTTCCCGGCACCCGCCAAAGCGGGCCACCCGTTGCCGGACCAGGTTGCGAGCGGCGGTTTCGGTAATCGAGACCCGCTCTCCCGACAGCAGACATTCCGCTGCGCGGGAGCTGACAATCTCGCCCGCATGTTGCCAATATTCCCGCAACTTCGGGAAGTCGACGGCGGTGGTCGTGACCAGTGTGGTACACCCGTCCGCCAGGGTGCGCTGCCTGGTGACGGCACCTCCCCGCTCCCGGACATGGCGGGCGGCGCGCTGGCCCGATCGCACTGAAGGGAACACCAACCCCGGCCCCTCGGCCCCCGCTTCCCGCTCGATCAACTGCCTGACCAAGGGGTGGAGGCAGAACCGGGGATAGGCCGCCTGCAACTGCCCCACGACCGCGGCATCGGCCTCTTCATAACGGATGTTGTGGTCCCAAAGCGGCAGACAGGCCGAGACGGCATGTTTCGAATCGGGCATCGGCCGCCCCAGGTCAACGGCTTGCCAGCAGGGTTCTGTGAGCAGGTCGCGAGGGGGCTGCACAGCCGGTTCCAAAGCACACATCGAGGAGTCGGGAGCCATCCAGAGCACACTCGGCCTGGAAACAGGCCGTGTTCGTGAGGGAGAAAGTTTCGCGACACCAACACAGGTTTTCGCGGCGACAATCCCGGGAAAGGCCAATCCACAGCAGGTCGTAATTGGCTCCCCAGAATCATGACACGTCCCCCAGCGGAAGGCAAAAGTCCCGGAGTGGGGAAGGACTGCGGCAGACCACAAGAGTCTTGCGGAAACGGTGCGGCCTGCAAACCTGTTGCAATTCTCCCGACGCGAGATCCAGAACCGCTACCCCCTCGTGACCGCTCACCAATGGAGCGGACCGGACCGCAGTCGTTTCATCCAGATTTCGTCGTCCGTCTGGTGAGGAACCAGGTCGGTCGTTTGAGGCAAGACCGGGTTCAGACCTGCCAACCGCAAAAAGTTCGCCAGGATTTGGTGCCCCCCTTCCGTCAGGATCGACTCGGGATGGAACTGCACTCCAAACACCGGCCAGGAGGTGTGCTCCAACGCCATCGGCAGCCCCTCTTCATTCCGGGCCACCACCCGCAAGCAGACGGGCAAGGTCCCTTCCTCCACGATCAGGGAATGATAGCGCATGGCCCGGAATGGATTGGGCAGACCGGCCAACACTCCTTTGCCATGATGCGAAATCCACGACGTACGGCCGTGGACCGGTTCGGGGGCCCGAATGACCTGCCCCCCCAGCGCCGCTGAGATCGCCTGATGCCCCAGACAAACTCCCAGAATGGGAATCCGCATTCCCAGTTCGGCGATCACCTGGCAGCTGACCCCCGCTTCCGCCGGAGTGCAGGGGCCCGGGGAAATCACGATCGCCGCAGGTGCCCGGTCAGCGATCTCTCTGGTTGTCAACACATCATTCCGGACCACCTCGGTCGCACAGCCCAACTCGACCAGGTAGCGCGACAGGTTGTGGACGAAACTGTCGTAATTGTCGATTAACAGAATTCTGGCACTCATGACGCGAACACCCGCAACATGCCAGCCGCCTTGTGCAGCGTCTCGGCATACTCGTTGACCGGTTCCGACTGGGCCACGATTCCCCCGCCAGCGGGAAAGGCGGCCCAGCCGTGCCTCAGGCACATCGTGCGGATCAGAATGTTGCTGTCCATCGTCCCCTGAGGCGTGGTGTAAAACAGCGAGCCGCAATAAGGGCCGCGCACGGTCGGCTCCAACTCAGCGATGATCTCCATAGCCCGCACTTTGGGTGCTCCCGTGATCGATCCTCCGGGAAAGGTGGCCGCCAGGAGACTCCAGGGAGACTGTTCGGCGGCCAGGCGTCCCTCCACGACCGAAACCAGATGCTGGACCGTCTCGTAGGTTTCGACCCGCGCCAGGTCCGGAACCCGCACGGTTCCCGGCTGACAGACCCGTGACAGATCATTCCTCAGCAGGTCGACGATCATCACATTTTCGGCCTGATCTTTGCTGCTCTCCCGCAGCTCATCCCGGGTGAAGAGATCCGCCTCGGAGATGCCGCGCCGCTGACGTGTTCCCTTGATGGGACGTGTCTCGACGACTCCGTCCCGCATTGCCAGAAACCGCTCCGGCGAGGAACTTGCCACCGCCCAATCGTCATGTGCCAGGAAACCCGCAAATGGAGCCGGATTCACCCGGCGCAGAACGAGATACGTTTCCACCGGATCCCATTCGCAGCGCATCGCCAGACGCTGCGACAGGTTGACCTGGAAGATATCTCCAGCCCGGATGTATTCGATCGCCCGCCGGACGCCAGCCAGGTAGCCCTCGCGGCTGAAATTGCTGGTCAATCCCGGCATGGCCGTGAGAGGAAACCGATTGGCCCCGAGTTCCACCAACCGGGACTGTTCCCACGCGCGGGGTCGATCCGGGGGCTGCCGCAGGAGTTCCAACACCTGACCAAGTCGTTTCCGCGCTACCACCTCACGGCGGGCGGGTTCCGTCTCTGGCCATCCCTGGGAAATGATCCAGCAACGGCGCTGAAGATGATCCCAGGCGAGGACCCAGTCATACAGACCAGCGGCAACCTGGGGAAACTCCAACTCGTCGGTGGGAGCCACCGGAATGCGCTCCCAGGCCCCACCCAGTTCATACCCCAGCAGACCGGCAACGCCCCCCTGAAACGGGGGAAGACTTTCCGCGACATCCGGCGGACACGCCAGCAAGGCATGCTGCAATTCGACAAAGGGGTTGTCGCCATACCCCACACTCGACCGACAGACAAACAACCGCGGATCGGCCGAGAGAAAGGAATACCGGCCCAGAGTCCCCCGCAGCAGGGCACTGTCGAACAGAATGGGACTGGGCCAGTGGGCACAGGCGCGCAGGGCCACATCAATGTCTGGTGGCGGCTGCAACTCCTGCACGACAGGAAACTCACCCACGATCGTGTTCTCCCCGCTCGGCCAGGTATTCGGCCAGGGCGACGTTCCACTCGGGCATCGAGCTGCCCCGTTGGCCGGCGAGTTTTTCCCCGGAGAGCACACTCCATCCGGGCCGACGTGCCTTGGCCGCAAACTCGGCGGAGCGAATGGGAATGACCCGGGTTGGCAATCCCGCGAGGCGGAAGATCTCCCGCGCAAATCCACACCAGGTGGTCGCCCCCGAGTTGGTGGCGTGATAGAGACCCGACGCGCCAGTGGCGATCAGGTCGACAATCGCCCGCGCCAGATCGGTAGCCCGCGTCGGTGTGCAGTGCTGATCATCGACCACCCGCACTTCTCCCTGCTGACGACCAAGCCGTAACATCGTCCCGACAAAATTCCCTTTGCCCGGGGAGTCGGCCGCTCCATAGAGCCCGCACGTTCGCACGATCAAATGTCGGGCACAAAGCGCTCGGACGAAGTACTCACCGGTCAACTTGCTGGCCCCATAGACACTGACCGGTCCCGGGGCATCGCTCTCTCGCCAGGGATGACCTGGACTGCCATCAAGACCAAACACATGATCGGTGCTGACATGCACCAGGGTACCTCCCACCGCGTCGACTTCCCGCGCCAGATGCCGGAGGGCGAACGCGTTTTGCAGGAAGGCAACTTCGGGCTCGTCTTCGGCTCGATCAACGAAATTGTAGGCCGCCGCGTTGATCACCAGTTCGGGCCGCCAGGCA
>CAIOTJ010000228.1 GCA_903861195.1 uncultured Planctomycetaceae bacterium
CAGTGTGATCCGCCCCTCCCGACAGCCCCACGCGGCCCAGCGTCCGTCCGTAGAATAGGTTTTCCAACCTGTTCACCTCGCAAGTGTGATCCCGCGTCGCCGACAGCACAACGCGGCTCAGCGTCATTGCGCACCGGCCACCTGCGCAACGGGATCTTTCGGGGGGTTCGGGTCAGGGGCCGTGCGATGGTGCATGTCGATTCACGGACAGGTTGAAAACCTATCCTACGACCGCCCCAACAAAACTCCCGTCCCGCTGGTCCAGTCCACCCGTGCCCGCGCCTCCCCCCGTGCACTACACTGACTCTCCCCCTCGCGTGGGGCCGGGAATGGTCTTGAGCCGGGGTTTTGCGAGGGGCTGGTTCTTTTTGAGGTCGGAGGTTGTTCGTGGTCCGGAAACTGTCGCTGCGCCCGGTCGTGGTCATGCTGCTGCTGGGGCTGGGATTGCTGCTGCCCGCCCGGGTTTCGTTCGGCCAGGCCAAAACCGGCCCCTTCACCCAGCCCGCCCGCTCCGTCCGCGCCCGGGCCATCGATCAGAAACACATCCAGCTCGACCTGAACTTCGACTGGCAGAAGCAGCAGCTTCAGGGACGGGCCACCAACACCCTGGCGCTGGTGACCGCCGCCTCGACCGTCGAACTCGACGCCCAGGAAATGACCATCCGCGGCGTCCAACTGCTGCCCGACAGCCTCGCCAGTCAGCCCCAGCCGCTGGAATTCACCCACCGCGACAACAAGCTGACCATTCAATTGGGCCAACAGCTTCCGGCGGGAACCCCCCTCAAGCTGGCGGTCGACTACACCGTGACCGAGCCGCTGAATGGGGCCCACTTCGTCATCCCCGATCAGGCCGAGCCTCACCAGCCCCAGATGGTTTGGACCCAGAGCGAACCCGAGTTCGCCCGCTGCTGGTTCCCCTGCTTCGACTCGATGACCGACCGACTCACCAGTGAAATTGTCGCGACGGTCCCCTCGGACTACGTCGTCCTCTCCAATGGCGTGCTGCTCGACAAAAAAGTCAACGACAACAACACCACCACCTGGCACTGGTCGCAGACGCAGACCCACTCTCCCTACCTGCTCTCGGTGGTCGCCGGTGATTTCGAAGTTTACGAGCAGTCGTGGGATGGCATTCCCGTGCAGTCGTACGTCCCCCGCGGACGTCTGGCCGACGCCCCCCGCAGCTTCGAAAAGACCCCCGCGATGCTGCAGTTTTTCAGCGACAAGATCGGCTTCCGTTATCCGTGGCCCAAGTACGCCCAGATCTGCGTCGATGAATACGGCTGGGGAGGCATGGAACACACCTCGGCCACCACGCTGAACCTCAGCACGCTGCATGACGCGCGGGCCCATCTCGACGTCTCGAGCGTCAACCTCGTGGCCCACGAACTGGCCCACCAGTGGTGGGGCGATCTGGTCACCTGCAAAGACTGGGGCGAACTCTGGCTGAATGAAAGCTTCGCCACCTACTTCGCCACCCTCTGGACCGAACACGACGAAGGACTCGACGAGGCGACGTGGCAACGGCACAACGAGGCGCAGGCCTACATGGGTGAAGACGCCAACTACCGCCGGTCGATTGTGAACTATCGCTACGACAACCCGATGGTCATGTTCGACTCGCATTCGTACCCGAAGGGGGGCCGGGTGCTGCACATGCTGCGGTACGAACTGGGAGACGACCTCTTCTGGCGCACCATGCAGGTTTACGCCCAGGCCAATCAGTACCGCACCGTCGAGACCGCCAACCTGCGGTTCGCCATCGAAGAAGCGACCGGGCAGGGGCTCAACTGGTTCTTCGACCAGTGGATCCATCACGGGGGGCATCCCGAATTCACCGTCGAATGGACGCACGATGCCGCCGCGCAGGATCTGAAGGTCACCATCAAGCAGACCCAGAAGGTCGATGAGGTGACCCCGCTGTTCCGGACCTCGGCCGAGCTCGAGCTCGCCTTCCCCAACGACACCCAGCTCAAGCGGATCCAGATCTCCAAGGCCGAGGAAACGTATCACTTCCCGGCCCCGGTCCCGCCGAAGCGGGTCTGTCTCGATCCAGCCGACTGGATCCTGAAAAAGCTGACCCCCACGAAGAGTCAGGAGGAATGGCTCGATCAACTGGCCCACAGCCCGTACCTGATGCCGCGGGTGCAGGCAGTGGCCGGCCTGGCCGAGAAACGGGACGAGCCGGCGGTGGCCGCCGCTTTGCGTCACGCCGCCCAGCACGACCCGTTCTGGGGGGTGCGTCTCGAAGCGGTCCGGCTGGTGGGGAAGCTGGCGGGAGACGATGTGCGCGACGCCCTCCGGCACATCGCCCGCCATGACGCCAAGGCGTCCGTCCGCCGCGAGGCGGTCAACGGTCTGGCGAACTTCACGGGACCCGAGGTGGTGGCGACCCTGCGGGAAGTGGCCGACCAGGACCAGTCGTACCACACCGCGTCGGCCGCATTGCGGGGTTTGATCAAGCTCGATCGCGACAACGTGCGCGAACGGCTGGTGGCGGCCCTTGGTCAGACCAGCGACGGCGAGACGCTGTTGCGGACCGCCTGCGACGGCTTGATCGACCTCAAAGATGCGACAGCCGCCGAGCGCATCTCCCAGCTCTTGAGTGGCCCGGTCTCACCCGAGCGGCGGGTGGTGCTGCTGGGGGCCCTGGCCCGTCTGCAGCCGGGGAACACGCCGATCATCGGGCAACTGCACGCCCAGCTCGACAACAAACGGCGGGAAGTGCGGCGAGCGGCGATTGACGCCGTCGTGGCAGTGGGGGATGGCAGTTCGATCGCCGCGTTGGAGGAGCGTCGGGGGAAGGAATCTCGCCCCCGCTCGGTCAAGGCGTTGGATGAGGCGCTCGAGAAGCTGCGGACCAAGCGGCGGGTGGCCGAGCAGTTGCAGGCCGAGGTCGAGACGCTGCGGAAGCAGAACGAAGAGCTGCGGGAACGCCTGAAGAATGCCGAGAAAACGCCACAGCAGTAAAGTGCCGGGGAACCGGCCGGTGGGGACGGGACGCGTGGTTTTGACAGCGCCTTTCACCCCCCGATAGACTGCGGGAACCGATCGACGTCGATCCCTGCATGCCCCACGTGGGTTGTGGGGCAGGCGGGGATCGCAACTTCGCTTCGCAACTGGAGGAGAGTGACAATGCAGCGGTTCCATCTGTCGGCAGGTCTGCGGTTTGCCGTGTTGGCGGTTTGCTTGGGAGGCGTCGTGGCCGAGGTTTCGGCCGCTGGTCCGATTGCCGACAAGGCGCTCGAGGCGGCGGTCCGGCAGCAGGTCTTCGAAAAGCGCGACAAGCCCGATGATCTGACTGAAGACGACCTGAAGAAGGTCTTCATCCTCGAGGGGCGGAACAAGGGGATCAAGGATTTGTCGGGGCTCGAGAAGTGCCCGAACCTGGCGTTGATCAACCTCGCCGGGAATGAGATCGAAAAGGTCGACCAACTGAAGGATCTGAAGAACCTGCAGTCGCTCGACCTGTCGAAAAACAAGATTGCCGACATTACCCCGCTGGCCAACATCAAGGCGCTGCAGTTTGTCGAGCTGTCGGACAACCAGATCGCGGCGGTCGACGCCCTGGCCGATCTGCCCAAGCTCTCGGCTCTGTACATCGCCGGGAACAAGATCACGAACGTGACCCCGCTGGCGAACCTCAAGAAGCTGTCGTCGCTCGATCTGGCCCGCAACGGCCTCAGCGATGTGGCCCCGTTGGCACCCCTGGTGCCCAACCTGATGACCTTCAAGCTGTCGGAGAACAAGATCCAGAACCTCGCCCCGTTCGCGGCGGCCGCTCCCCGGATGTTGTTGCTGCTGGAAAAGAACGAGATTGCCGACCTGGCCCCGCTGGTCGAGGCGTGTCAGAAAGATGCCGCGGGAGACAAGCGGTTCGCCCCGTTCCTGCGGCTGTACCTGATTGGCAACCCGCTGGGTGATGCGGCGAAGGGAGCCCAACTCGAAGCCCTCAAAGCGGCCGGCGTGAAGGTCTTCCTGGAA
>CAIOTJ010000229.1 GCA_903861195.1 uncultured Planctomycetaceae bacterium
CAGCAGGGCCAGGCGGTGGACAGGACGCAGCATCGGCAGATTCCTTTCCCGAAACAGAAGATTCGCGAAACCCGGCCCGCTTTTCCCCCTCTCACTGCGGCAGCCCGGTCAGAGCCGTACGTCAGTCGGGGCAGTCAGGGAGAGAGTGCGGTTGGACGAGCGTGCTGGATGGTTCGAGTGGACGGCCGTTGTTGTGTCCGGGAGGAGCTGCACGCACGGACTCACGGCCGATGCACTCCAGCTATTGTCCCGGTCAGCAAGAGGCCGGGAGACACTTTCCGGATCCAACTCGCGCCGCTCGACCCGCCGCCGGGCGGCCCCCCTCCGGTTGTCAATTCGGTTCCCTCCCGGTCGGCGCTCGATGCCGGGCGGGGCCCACAGGTGCATTCGCTACAGGTGACAGGACCGGGGGGACCGGCTGCTCCAGCACGCGGCGCGGGGAAACCGGACGAAACGAAACAGAGGACCGTTGGGTCCTTCACCCCATTCGCCGTCGCCACAGGGACTCGGAACCCCTCGCGGCCGGGTGTGCCGGTTGTGACGCCGGGTGCTGAACTTGTTGACAGCCGTTCGTCGAACAGATTAAGGTTTTCTGATGGATGATCGGACCCCAGGTCCGCCGCTCTCAACGGTCGAGAGGGGCGGCGGGGGTCCGTGGTCGGACGAGAAACAACCATGCGTTGCCCAAGGGAGTTTTACCCCCCGCGCTGGACGCCGCAAGTCGTGTGGCGACTGGCGGTTGCGGTCTGTGTGACGGCGGTTGGTCTCAGCGCAGGCCGCCCGGCCCGTGTCGAGGCGGCCGACACTGTCGCCGCAGTTCCCAGCGTCGCCGCCGACAAACCGGTCAGCTTCGCCAACGATGTGATGCCCATCCTCACCAAGGCGGGCTGCAACATTGGGGTCTGTCACGCCAAGGCGGGCGGGGGGCAGAATGGCTTTCAGCTCTCGCTGCTGGGCTTTGAGCCGCTGGACGATTATGAGCACCTGACCCAGTCGGACCGGGGGCGGCGGCTGTCGCCCCACGCTCCCGAGGCGAGCCTGCTCTTGCGGAAGGGGGCGGGCCTGGTGCCGCATGGCGGCGGAGTGCGGCTCAAGACCGACTCGGCCGAGTTCGCCACGCTGGCCCGCTGGATCCAGCAGGGGGCTCCCGCCGATGTGACGACCGCGCCGCAACTGACGGCGTTCGAGATTGAACCCCGCCGGATGGTGGTCCCCCGCAACGGCACCCAGCAACTGACCGCCCGGGCGACCTATGCCGATGGAATGGTTCGTGATGTCACCTCGCTGGCGCTGTTTGAGTCAAACGATTCGGCCATGGCCGAGGTTTCGCCCCAGGGGCTGGTGCAGGTGCACGACATCACCGGCAAGGTCTCGGTGATGGTACGTTTTCAGGGGCGGGTGGGGGTGTTCAGTGCCACGGTCCCGCTGGGGGCTCCGGTCGAGCAGTTGCCCAGCCCGGCCAACTTCATCGACGAGCATGTCTTCGCCAGTCTGAAGGAAATTGGCATTCCCCCCTCGGCCACCTGCGACGACGCGACGTTTTTGCGTCGGGTGACCCTGGACATTGCCGGACGACTGCCGACCCTGGCCGAGACAACACGGTTTCTGTCCGCGACCAATGCCGACAAGCGCGAGCAGTGGATCGACGAACTACTACGCAGCCAGGACTATGCCGACTACTTCGCCAGCAAATGGGCGGCCCTGTTGAAGAACCGGCGGGACGACGCCAGCGACACGATCTCGAACTTCGCCTTCCATGCGTGGGTGCGTGACAGCCTGCTGGCGAACAAGCCGTACGACCAGTTCGTGCGGGAACTGCTGGCGGCGACGGGGACAGTCATCGGCAACCCGCCGGTCGCCTGGTACAAGCGGGTCAAAGAGCCGAAGCAGCAATTGGAAGACGTGGCGCAGTTGTTCCTGGGGGTGCGGATGCAGTGTGCCCAGTGCCACCATCACCCCTTCGAGCGGTGGAGCCAGGACGACTACTACTCGCTGGCGGCGTTCTTCACCCAGATCGGCCGGAAGCCTTCGGCCACCCGCGGCGAAGACATGATCTTCCACAAACGGGGGACCGCGACGGCGACCAATGTGAAGACGGGGCAGTCGCTCCGTCCGGCCGCCCTGGGGGATGTCATTCCCTCCATTCCCGCCAGTGAAGACCCCCGATTGAAGCTGGCCGACTGGATGGGCTCGAAGAGCAACCCGTTCTTCGCCAAGGCGCTGGTGAATCGCTACTGGAAGCACTTCTTCCAGCGGGGGCTGATCGAGCCGGAGGACGACATCCGCGACAGCAACCCTCCGACGAATCCCGAGCTGCTGGCCGCCCTTGAGAAGCAGTTCATCGTGAGTGGATTTGACCTGAAGGACCTGGTCCGGACGATCACCCGTTCGCGGGCCTATCAGTTGAGCGCCCAGCCGAATGACGCGAACCTCACCGATCGCCAGAGTCATTCGCGGTTCTATCCCCGCCGGCTGCAGGCGGAGGTGCTGCTCGATGCGATTGATCAACTGGCCGAGACGAAGACCGAGTTCTCGAACCTCCCCCCCGGCACCCGGGCGATTGCCCTGCCCGACAACAGCTACAACCGCGCCTCGGCCTTCCTGCGGGTCTTCGGACGTCCGGAGGGAGAGAGTGTCTGCGAGTGCGAGCGGGTGCAGACCTCGAGCCTGGGGCAGAGCCTGCATCTGATCAACTCGGGGGAGATGAAGGGGAAGCTGGCGAGCGCGACGGGTCGGGCCGAACGGCTGGCCAAAGACGAGCGTTCCAACGAGGCGAAGATCAGCGAGCTGTACCTGGCGGCCTTCAGTCGCGAGCCCCGCTCGGAAGAGTTGCAGACCGGCCTGGCGTGGCTGGCCGAACCCCGGCAGGACGCGGCCGGAAATGCGCTCGACGCGGCGACCGCCTCGCGTGAGGCGTGGCAGGACCTGCTGTGGGCCCTGATCAACACCAAGGAATTCCTGTTCAACCACTAGCCGGGGGACTGCGTTGACTATGTCTCATTTCCCCGCCTGTTCTCGTGCGTACCACTCCATGACCGACCTGCCTGCCGCCTGGTGTCTGAAGCGTTGTCGAGCCGGGTCCCGTCTCGGGATGGGAATGCTGGCGCTCTGGTGTCTGCTGGGGACGTCGGCGGTGTTCGCCCAGTCGG
Organism: uncultured Planctomycetaceae bacterium; assembly: GCA_903861195.1. Classification (GTDB taxonomy): domain Bacteria; phylum Planctomycetota; class Planctomycetia; order Planctomycetales; family Planctomycetaceae; genus UBA10511. The sequence continues at coordinate 3,150 of CAIOTJ010000229.1, forward strand.
TCGGGCTGCCGACCCCGCGCCTGCTGACGACCTTCCCGATGGGGGGGACGCAGGGGACCAAGGTCGACATCACCCTCACGGGGGACCATCTCGAC
>CAIOTJ010000230.1 GCA_903861195.1 uncultured Planctomycetaceae bacterium
CCGCGACAGGGCCGAGCGGGGCTAGGAACCGGCGGATATCTGGGCGCGGCAGCGGCTGGCGATCGGGCTGAGCAGTGTCTATCCTGGCGTCGCACCAAGAGCCTTCGCGGAGGAGAGCAGCGAACTGTCTGAGTTGGCCGATGGTGCGGCCGCGTTCTCCCGCGAGGCGTTCGGTGGGGAGTCCTGTTTCTCTGCGGGCACACTCAAGGAGCTCGTCCCCGAGGTCGAGGAGCTCGTCGCCAATTTTCTCCAGAAGCCCAGCGCGCGGGATGGGCGACGTGGCAGCGAAAGCGGCGGCAGCGGTTGCTGCAGCTTCGGCCGCAGCCGCGATGGATTGCTCCGATGCGGGATAAAAGCTGGGTTCCAGCGGGCTTTGGTCGAGGGGACTCGCGACCTGGAAGGGGGCGGTGTCTGCTTGGGAGAAGGTGCCTGCGATGAGGCTGGTTCCTTGAAGATTCATGGTTGTGTTGAGGCGATCGTGTTTGAAAGGGTGCCGAGTTCGGCGATGGAGATTCGGACTTCGTCGTTGCCGTGGAGAGTGAACTCGTCGGGGGGCACCAAGCCGGTGCCCGTGAGAAGGAAGCAGCCAGCCGGGAAGCTGTTGTCGCGCCACAGCCATGCAGCAAGTTCTTCAGGTGTACGCTTCATCTGGGAGAGTGTGGTCGAGCTTTCGAACACGGTTTGTCCCGCCCGAACGATGCAAAGCGATATGGTCGTGCCCGAGGGAAGGGGTTCGCGGACGACAACTCCGGGGCCCAGCGCGCAGCACTGGCTCCATACCTTCGCCTGGGGGAGGTAAAGCGGGTTCTCGCCTTCGATGTCGCGCGAGCTGAGATCGTTGGCGACGGTATACCCGAAAATCTTGCCGCTCGAGTTGATGGCCAGCGCAAGTTCGGGTTCCGGCACGTTCCAATTGGAATCGGCCCGGAGCTTCATGGATCCCCCCGGGGCCACAACTCGGTGCGGGGTCGCCTTGAAGAAGATTTCCGGGCGGTCTGCATCGTAAACCCGGTCATAAAAGCTGCCGCCACCTGCGTCCTTAGATTCCTCCATCCTCGCATTGCGCGAACGCAGATAGGTGACGCCCGCCGCCCAGACCTCTTGGGATCCCATGGGAGACAGCCAGTCGGGTGGCCGGGGGATGGGAGTCGCCGCTGCAAGCCGCTCTGCCAGCCAGTGAGCCGGGTCCTCTGCAGTGAAAAGCGAGTCGAAGCCGGAGCCGGGGAGGGCGAAAAAGTCCTCGCCTCGTTGGGCAACTAGGCCTGACGCGGCGCGGTAGACGGATACGGGGGGCAGTGACATGGGTGTCAATATGTGCGTTTTGACCGCTGGGTGACAAGGCTTGTCCGGGGCGCCATAAATCCAGTCGCCCGGGAAACGCAGGTTCTGGCATGCTGGGCAACACATGCACCCAGAATTGTTCCCCCCGGATGACAGCATTTACAATGTAAGAACTTCTGCGGAGGGGCCGGTTGGCGCGCTGCCCCTCACCGATGCCGTTCTGCGGCAGAGCCCAAGTGGCGATATTTTTGGGATGACCCAGAACGTCGGGATGGGGTGGGATCCTGCGGGGGCGAACAACGAGGCGTTTTTGATTTTGAGCACGCAGGGCGGGTTGC
>CAIOTJ010000231.1 GCA_903861195.1 uncultured Planctomycetaceae bacterium
CGCCAAGGATCTCTTGACGCAGGAGGGTTACGATCCCGTCTACGGGGCCCGACCCCTCAAGCGGACCATCCAGCAGCGGCTGCAGAACACCCTCGCCAACGCGCTGCTCTCGGACGAGTTCCCCGAGGGCTCGACCATCGTCGTCGATGCCCACGAGGGAGAGTTCCGCTTCACCACGCGATCTGCCGAGGCTCCCGCTCCGTAAACGGCTGCCGCCCCGTCAACGGCTGACTCTCCTTCCACATCGGATCGGCCGGGCCGACATCGGCCGTACACTTCCGTCATTTCACCAACGCCCCGGTGTTCCGCGCCGGGGCGTTGGCCCGCGCCGCCACTGAGTACTCCTGCCAGCCGGAACCCACTCCGGCTGACGAAACCGGTCGCACGCGTTACCATCACACCAGACCGGTCCCTTACCTCACAACGCTGTTGCCGTGTGCCGCACGGATGCCCGGGGGTCGGCGGTGACTTTGCGATCCGGAGGAGCACGCGGGAGTTGTGCCCGTTTCCCGGACCGCGAGGTTCTTGGCTCGGGAGCTGCAGGGAATGGCGCAGACGCGTGAAGTGGTGGTCATGGGGGCGGGGCCCGGGGGACTGGCCTCGGCTGTGCTGCTGGCCGGTGCGGGCCTGAAAGTCCGGCTGTTCGAACGGGCCAGCCGCGTGGGGGGGCGGACCTCCGCCATCGAGGTCGATGGGTTTCGTTTCGACACCGGGCCCACCTTCTTCATGTATCCCCGGGTGCTGGGAGAGATCTTCGCCGCGCTGGGGCGCGATCTGCGGGCCGAGATTCCCATGGTCCGCGTCGATCCCCAGTACCGGCTGGAGTTTGGTGCCGGGGGTCGGCTCGACTGCACGGCCGACGTGGCCGAGATGGATCGCCAGATCGCCCAACTGTCGCCCCCCGATGTGGGGCGCTTCCGCCAGTTCCTGGACGATAACCGAACGAAGTTCGCCGCGTTTCGGCCTGTTTTGGAGCGTCCCTTTCTCAGTCATGCCGACTTGTTCTCGCGCGAGGCGCTGGGAGCCCTGCCGTACATCCGTCCCTGGCACACCATCGCCAGTGAGCTGCAATCGAAGTTCGTCGATCCCCGCCTGGCGATTGCCTTTTCGTTCCAGGCCAAGTACCTGGGCATGTCTCCCTGGCGGTGCCCCAGCCTGTACACGATTCTGTCGTTCATGGAGTATGAGCACGGCGTGTTTCACCCGCTGGGGGGCTGTGCGGCGGTGATGGAGAAACTGGCCGCGATCGCCGCGGAAATGGGGGTGGAGATCCACCTGCAGGAACCCGTCACCGGGATTGAGTTCGAGGGACGCCGGGCGACCGCGGTGCGGACCGCCCAGGGTCATTACCCCTGCGACGCTCTCGTGGTGAATTCCGACTTCGCCCACACCATGCAGCACCTGGTTCCCAACCGGCTGCGGAAATCGTGGAGCGACCGCCGCATCAATCGGGCGGGCTACTCGTGCTCGACCTTCATGCTCTACCTGGGAATCGAAGGGCTGCACGATGAGGTGCTGCACCACACCATCTACATTGCCCGCGACTACGAACGGAATCTCGCGGACATCGCCGTCCGCAAGGTGCTGACCGACGATCCGTCGATCTATGTCCAGAACGCCTGTGTGACCGACCCCACGCTGGCCCCCCCGGGCATGAGCACACTGTATGTGCTGGTTCCCGTCCCGCACGATTCGCCCCATGTCGACTGGACGACCGAGGCCCCCCGGTTCCGCCAGCGCGTGCTGCGGCAACTCGAGAAAATTGGCATCCGGGATATCGAGCGGCGGATTCGCGTCGAGCGAATGCTGACCCCCAACGATTGGCGCGACGGCCAGGGCATCTTTCGCGGGGCGGTCTTCAACCTCGAGCACAACCTGCTGCAGATGCTCTCGCTGCGCCCCCGCAATCGCTACGAAGACCTCGACGGGGTCTATCTGGTGGGCGGAGGCACCCATCCCGGAAGTGGTTTGCCCGTCATTTTTGAATCGTCCCGCCTGTCGACCGAACTCCTCTGCCAGGACCTCGGTGTCTCCCCGCTCCCCAGAACGCCCGTCGTCGAGCGGCAGCCGCCGGTGGTGGAACTGGTGCGCCGCGAACGAACCCGGCCCGCCTCATCGGACCGGCCATAAGACGCCACGGACGATTCCGCCGCCTGCTGCCGCTTGCGAACCTCTGATTCCCCGGCAGGGGGACCAGTGGGCTGTCTGAGACGGCACGAAAAATCCCCGGCGTGCGATCAACCCGCACGACGGGGATGGGATTGACAGGAATGATCGCAGCGTCGGCCCGACGCCGAGTCGGGCCGACGGTTGCGCCCTCAGCCGCCCAGCTGCAGTTCCGACAGGGTCTCCCGCAGCCGGATACGCGCAGTATGCAGACGCCGCTTGATCGTCCCGATGGGGCTGGCGAACTGGTCGCTCATCTCCTGCAGCGACCGACCCTCGAAGTAGAACGCGATCAGCGTCTCGCGATCGAGAGCCCGCAGCCGCTCCAACCCCTCGCGAAGCTGGTCGGCATTCTCGCGGGCCATCATCCGGTCGAGTGGAGGGGCGCTCTGGGCCATCGCCGAATCGAGGGCGATCTCCTCACCCAGCCGCTCACGCGGCTGCCGGACCGCCCGGTTGATTGACAACCGCACCGCGATCTTGCGCAGCCAGGGCTCGAGCAGGGTATCGTCCCGCAGCTGGGGCAGCTTGCGCAGCATCTGAATGAAGACGTCCTGGACCACCTCGGCCGCCGTGGTCCGGTTGCGGAGCCGGCGAAACGCCGTGGCGAAGACCATCGACTGGTACTTCAACACCAACTCGCCGAACGCGTGCTGGTCCCCGGTGCGGGCCAGTCGCACGAGCTCGAGAGTTTCGAAATCCATCATGACAGTACCTTCCATCCGCCGGGGAACCCCGAGGCGTCGCGCCCCAGGCCGGGTGAGATTGGGGAATGTCCCACAGCCAGTCCGAACTGGCTGGAAGACCAAGGAATGAACAAGGCCTGGAAAGCGACCGGCGGTGCCGCGACTTCGAAAGTCGCGGCACGGGACGACCCCGGAACAGGTCTTCGGGCGTGCCACAGGCAGCCACGGAGCCGATTCCAGGGAGGGAAGCCACTCGTCCGGGGAAACCTGATCCCCAGAAGAGCCACCGGCTTCTTCAAACAGGCAACACGCAGTGAAGGTTCAGCTGGCGGACGATCCGCACAGCACGAGTCGGGCCCACAACACCGGCAATATTTGGTCGGTCTGTAGCCGCTGTGTCCCCTGGCGGAGACTTCGTTCCTGCCCGGAACGTGGATCACTCCACGCCTGCCCGGGCTCTCGCCTTCTGACGCGCGACATTCCTTGACTTGTCTCTCGCATGGAGAGGTCTAAGCCATGTCCGCGATCAGCCGCGAAGCCAAAAAACCCATTCTGGGATTTGGCATTCTGGAACACCGAATTCGTGTTCAGGCTGTGCTTCGACATGTCTGGACCTCCTGCGTACGAGACGCAGTCACAATGAAACAGCATCCCCCGACACAGGGGATGAACCCAGAAACCCTGGGAATTCCTTCGGCCGGAGTCACATCTCCCGCCAACACAATTTGCACCACTCTCTGACAAGCTTCTCGCAAAATGGTTCGCGAATTGTCTCAGATTCTGGAAACTTTCGGCAAGTCAGGCTCATACAATCGTCTGAAGTCTATGTCACCAAACAAGATAAATCTTTTGAGAATTCTTGGGGAAGTTCCTCCGGTTCCGTCGATTCGCTCCGTTTATATACATCTGAACACCTTCTGTGCGCAAAGTGCCTTGGGACGCACACCTCGCATTGCACCCATCGGCCGGTCGACTGCCGTCCGAGATCAAAAGCTTGCCAGGCGGTCAGACTGCCCAACCATCGCAGTCCAGCAGTTTTCAGTCCAGCAGTTGGCGCAGGTCGCCGACACTGTCGATGACATGTTGGGCACCCGCGTTGAGAAAATCGGCGTGAATCTCTCGCAACCGGTGCTGCAATTCGGCCGCCGGAAGCGACTGCACCTCAGCCGCCGTCAAACCAAGGGCATTTCCCGTGCGGGCAACCCCCACGGTGATGGCCCCCGCGTTCCTTCCCGCCGCAATCCCCACCGCCGTGTCGTCCACCACCACCACCTGCGAC
>CAIOTJ010000232.1 GCA_903861195.1 uncultured Planctomycetaceae bacterium
AGCACATCCGCGAACTCTATGGCGACACGCTGCATGGCCGGCAATTGCTGATCGCCCGCCGGCTGGTCGAACGCGGCGTTCGTTTCGTGCAGATCTTCCACGGGGATGTGCAGCCGTGGGACAGCCACGACAAGCTCGACGAGAATCACCGCCGGCTGGGAATGGAAGCAGACCAGCCGATCGCCGCCCTGCTGACCGACCTCAAGCAACGCGGCCTGTTCGAAGACACCATCGTGCTCTGCGGGGGTGAATTCGGACGGACCCCGGCGGTCGAGTTGTCGAACGGCAAGCCGGCGATGGGGCGCGACCACAACCACTGGGGGTTCACCGTCTGGCTGGCGGGAGGGGGAGTCCGCGGAGGCCAGGCGATTGGGGCCACCGATGACTTCGGCTACCGCGCAGTCGAACAGCCGGTGCACGTGCATGACCTGCACGCCACACTGCTGCACCTGCTGGGGTTTGATCACACCCAGTTGACCTATCGCTACGCCGGCCGCGACTTCCGCCTGACCGACGTGCGGGGCGAAGTGATTGACCAGGTGCTCGCCTGACAGTCGATCCACGCCGCTGCGCGACGGTGCCTGGCGCGCGGCGGTTCGCAAGACCCCCGTGGCCGATGGCAACCGCCCCTCGACCTGCAGGGCTGAGCGGTGCGGCCATCCGTAGGGCGGCCAACAGCACAGCAAAAAAAACACCTGCTCTCGGCGAGAGCAGGCGTTTGAATGACATCGGGGTGAGGCTCCTCCCATGAGAGGTCAGGAGCCCCTGTGAAGCCCGGGGAGCAGATCTCCGGCCTCAGTCCTTATCGCGGGTTTCGACTGTGGCGGCCATCACGATCGGAGCCGAGCGGTCGGCCCCCTTCACGAACTCGATCGTCTGAATCACCTCGGGACGTTTCGGGTTCACCGCGATGTAGCGCAGCTGCCGTCCCTGCAGGTCGAAGGCGAACTTCGAACCGGGAACATCGACCCGCCGGATGTAGTCGGCGAAGTGCTCGCCATTCCGCAGGGGATGATCTTCGGTCTCACCATCGGCGTAGTGAATCCGCACGATCATGGAGACCGCCCCCTTCTCGCCGATGGGGAAGCCCCATCCACTCACTCCGGAGAGCAGGTGAATGGCCCGGGCCGGGGCGTTGCACACCAGCGACACCGACTTCGGCATCTTGGGCGCCATCTTCCCCTCGGGCCCATTCAACAGGATCGCGTTCGGGACCTTGTCTCCCTGGGGATCGACCAACTGGAAGGGAACCCCTTCGAATGTCTTGGGCTTCCAGTCGTCAAACACCATCCGCTCCACGACTCCTTCGGGATCGAAGAACATTCCCAATGTGCTGACAACGGTGGCCCCCTTCCGCAGATCGAGGGGCACAAACTTTCCGCGCTGCGCCAGGAACTCCAGCAGGTGGGCCATCTCGGTCGGGTTGATCTGCTTCTCGAATCCTTCGGGCATCAGCGACTTGTTCGAGGCGATCAATTCCTCGACATCCTCGCGCAGCACGCTGTGCTTCTTGGCCTCGGTGTCGAACAGCTCGAGGGTGGTCTTGCTCTCACCCGCGAGCAGTCCCGAAATGGTCCGGCCATCCTTGAGCGAGACGGTGTAGACCCGGAAGTTCCCCTCGACGCTGCGGTTGGGGTCGATCACATTGGTCAGCATCTCTTCCTTGGGATGCACTGCCATACCGGTCAGGTCGGGGCCAATTTTCTCTCCCTCACCGCTGTGCATGTGGCACTTCGAGCAGTTCTTCTTGAAGACCTCCTTGCCCGCGCGGGCATCGCCGCTCTTGAGGGCCAGGGGAAGCAATTCCTGCAGCACCTTTTCGCGGTCGGGACTGGGCAGGCCCCCTCCCGCCGCCAGCAGTTTCTTCGCCCGTTCGGCCAGGGCCTTGTTGGGATGAGCCGCCAGGGCCTGCTTTTGGTCGAGCTTCAGCTCACCCAATTGCAGGTCGCGGTTTTCGATCGCGTCCAGCAGCGACCCGGCGGTCTCGGGACGGGACAAGAGGACGCGAATCGCAACCCCGCGCACCGCCGGGGTAAAGCTCGCAAGCCGCTCGACCAAGGCCGGACCCAACCCGTCGGCACTGCTGCCTCCCAGCGAATCGACCACTCCCGCCGCGAGGCTGGGAGTGCTTTGGGCGTTGATCAGTCCCAGAATTTTCCCCACCACATCGGTGTCATTCGCCCGGAAGGAGATCAATTCTTTCACCGCGGCCAGGCGGCCTTCCTCACTGTCGGTCGACCGGCCGGCCACCTCCAGCAGATCGCTCACGACCTTGGCCGAGTAGCCTTCGAGAGCCCGGCTTCCCCAAGCCGATCCGAGGCGGATCAGCGCCCCCTTCGAACCGGCGGGCAGCCGCTCGAGCAGCGCCACGACCCGCTGCTCCCCGACGGCCGACAACTGGATCTGATGATCTTTCGGCCAACCGTTCACCAGTCCAGCCAGGACCGCTTCGGCCGTTTTGGGATTCATCCGGGCAAATCCCTGGACGGCGTTTTCGACCTCGGCGGCCGACGGTTTGCCCCGTGCCCAGTGTTCGCTGGCCCGGGAGACAATGCCAAGGCCGCGCTCTCCCAGATCCTGGTTTTCGAGCTGGCCCAGGGCGGGCAGGACAGCCGCGACCTGGACGGCGGCGGCGCTGGTCGTGGCGTCGGCCAGCCAGCGATCCTGGTTCAACTCATCCCGCGCGATCAGCGGAGCCACCAGGGCCCCCGCCTCCCGGCTGGGCGGTTGATCGGCCAGCGCCAGAATGGCCGCCAGCCGGACCTGGGGATGCGAATCGTCCAACACCCGGGAACCGGCCAGAGCCGAGACACTCTCGGCCGACGGGGGCAAGACCTGAATCGCGTTGCGCCGCACTCCCGCCGAGGGATGCTTCAGGGCCCCTTGCACGACGTTGAGGGCCGCCGCGTTCCGGCCGTCGAGAGCCTTCAGCCCCTGCAGGGTCCACAGGGCATGCATCGCCCCGGGATTCAGCCCGATCTCATCGACACCGCCGTCCTTGACCAGGTTCAGCAACGCGGGAACCACATCCGACGAGCCCCGTTCAATCAGCAGCCGTTGGGCATGCCGCCGCCAGAACGCGTTGCCATCCTTCAACGCCGCGACCAGTTCGGCCGGCGAAGCGCCAGCCAGGGTCTTTCGGCCCGGCTTGGCAGTCTCGCCGCGATAGGCTACCCGGTAAATGCGCCCGTGTTTCCGGTCACGCAGATCGGTCTCGTAGGCATTCCCCTTTCCGGTCTGAAAACCGGCCGGCGTGGGGTTGTGCTGCACGATGTAGTTGTACCAGTCGAGCACCCACACGTTGCCGTCGGGACCCACCTCGGCCATGATCGGCGCAGCCCATTCGTCATCGCTCGCCACGAGGTTCACCGGACTGGCCGACTTGAAGTCACTCCCCTGCGGCGAAAGCAGGAAGGTCCCCACGAGGTGTCCGGTCGGCTCGCAGACGAAGGCGGTGCGGTTCCAGAAGGGGCGCGGATAGGTGCGGGCCGTGTAGATCGAATGCCCGGCCCCCGCCGTATAGCCCCCGAACTGATCCACCTGCCGCACCTTGTCGGTGATCGCCCGGAACAGGTGACTGTTGGCGATGGTCCCCAACACCTCGGGCCCCCAGCCGCGGACCCGCTCGTAGTAGCGGTTGGCGATCGGCATGTAGACGCTGGGATTGTGATTCGCGGTCGAACCGAAAATCACCCCTTCTTCCGAGATACCGAAACCCCACGTGTTGTTGTTCGTCGAACGGATGAACTCGAGCTCGCTGCCGTCCGGGCGGAAGCGGAAGAATCCCATCCGGAAACTCTGCTGCTTCTGTCCCTTCACCACCGGGGCCGAATCGTTGTACCCCTGCATGGCCCAGATCCAGTTGTCGAGCCCATACTGGAAGTTGCTCACACCGCCGTGGGTGTCTCCCAGGCCCCAGCCGGTGAACAACACCTGCCGGTCATCGGCCACATCATCCCCATTCGTATCCTTGAGGAAGATGGTCTCGGTCCCATCCTGCACGATCACCCCACCCCGGGCGAAGATCAGAGCGGTGGGAATCGAGAGCCCCTTGGCGAAGACGGTGAACTTGTCGGCCCGGCCATCGCCATCGGTGTCTTCACAGATCTCGATCTGGTCGCGTCCCTGGCCGCGCGGCTGCAGTTCGTTCGGATAGTCGAACGTCTGGCAGAGCCAGAGCCTGCCCCGTTCGTCCCAGTTCATGGCAATCGGCTTGCCATGCATGTCGTTCTCGGAAGCGAACAGCTCGACCGCAAACCCTTCCAGGGCCTGGTAGTGTTTCTGCGATTCCTCGGGCGCCAGGGGCTGCTGCATCTGCGAGAACGCCTCACCCTGCGACCCCCACTGCTTCGTGGGGAGGTAGTTGGGAATCTTCTTCCCCACATCGAGGTACTCGAACGGGGCCACCTCGGTCTGCCGCGGGTTCACCGCCAGCAGCGAGAACGCCTGCGGATCGGTGTACCGGGGAGCCTCCTGGGGATCGCGTCCCACAGCCCACCGCACACCCCGTTCCACCAGGTTCTGGAATCCGGGATGCCCCCAGGTTTTCTCGTCGTGGCCCCAGGCGGTGTAGAAGACCCGCCCCTGCCCATGGGTGCGGACCCAGGTGTAGGGTTCGGCCCGCTCGCGATCGACGCGGCGTTCGAGCACGATGCGGTCTTCGTCATTGTGCTTGTGATGCACATACGACTCATCGAGGCTTTCGAACCCGGTGAACCCCTGCATGAGGGGATGGCCGGGTTCGTCGATCCGGGTGCGAAACACCTCGAATCCATGCCGCTGGAACTGCCCCCCCACCAGGGCGATGTACCTGGGCGAATTCAGGAAACAGTACGTGGCGCAGTGCAGGGGAATCAGCCCCTTGCCCGAGGCGACATAGTCGAGCAGGGCTGTTTCCTGCGCGGGGCTGATCTCGCCAATGTTGGCGTAGATCATCAGGCCGTCAAACTTGGCCAGCGTCTCGGGATTCAGGCTCCCCATCTCGTCGGTGTAACGGATGTCGATTCCGCGTTTGGCCATCACCGGCACCAACTGCGCCGCCCGCTCGGCCGGGCGGTGATGACCATTGTCTCCCAGGAACAGGATGCGGATGGGGGCCGGGTCGGCTGCCAGAACGAATTCGGCCCGAGACAGGCTCCACCCCCACATCAAAGACAGAACCAACAACCAACGAAACATGTGTTGCGTCTCATCGAAATGGAATCGAACCGTCGCGCCAACGGGGACACGACACCACCATAGAGCCTTCCAGTGTACAAACGCCGAGACCCAGCCGAAAAGTGAGGGCCTCTCAATTTCCGGCTGCCGGCTGGGAGGGGAGTGGCATTTCGCGCGAATCCCGTGGGGAAGCCCCCCGCCAGCTCTCACGCGGGAAGGCCGGTCCCCGGTCGCCCCCCCCCCTTCCGACCGACGAATCCCCGGGCGTTCGCTTTTCCGCCAGAGACTCACACCCTAAGTTGTCTGGTATGACGGATTCCGCCGCGGCTCCCAGCTCCCAGGTCATTCTGCTCGGCACCGGTACCAGCACGGGGGTGCCGATGGTGGGCTGCCGCTGTCCGGTCTGTCTCTCCGAAGACCCCCGCAATCATCGCTCGCGAACCGGGGTGCTTGTGCAAAGCGGTCAGGGGAACTTTCTGATCGACACTCCGCCCGAACTGCGGCTGCAACTGATCCGCGAAAAGATTCCCCTCGTCGAGGCGGCGCTGTTCACTCACGAACATGCCGACCACACGTTTGGCCTCGATGACCTCCGGCTGTTTGGCTACTACCTCGACCGGCCCATCCCGCTGTACTGCGAAACGCGGGTCCAATCGCGGCTGCGGCAGGCGTTCGATTACGCCTTTACGGAGCCCCCCGCCTGGCTGCATGCGGGGGCCACGCCCCGGTTTGAACTGCGCACGATCGACGAGTCTCCCTTCGAGTTGATGGGCCTGACCATTCATCCGATCCGGCTGCTGCATGGGCGGTTGCCGATTTTCGGGTTCCGGATCGGCAACTGGGCCTTTTGCACCGATGTCAGCGAGATTCCCGTGGAGAGCTGGCCCCTGCTGGAGGGGCTCGACACACTGGTGATTGGGGCGCTGCGAGACAAACCGCACCCCACGCACTTCAGCATCGGGCAGGCGCTGGAGGTGGTCGAGCGGGTCCGGCCCAGACAGACCTATCTGACCCATCTCTCGCACCTGCTCGATTACCAGACGACCAACGCCCGCCTGCCGGCCGGTGTGGAACTGGCCTACGATGGCCTGCGGATACCTCTGGCACCGTCGGCGTGAACTGGCCGCGTGAACTGGCTGCGTGAGGGGCTGAAGACTCTTCCCAGTGACGAAGACTCTTCCCAGTGACGAAGACTCTTCCCAGTGACTGGGTCCGGAACTGGTTCGGGCGACTGCCCCTGGTGACCGCAGGCCGCGCGCGGCCCCGCCTCCCACCCCCCCCTCCCGCCCCCCCCGGATGCGCCGCGTGTTCAAGGGGCTTTCGCTGGGCTCCCCGTCTCCTCTGCGGCGGGCGGATAGACCACCACGAGGGAATGCGACGGCTCGTCGTAGCGGTACTCTCCCTTGTTCGGCAGCACCGGCAGCCGCATGTTGTTCGCGCGAATGATCTTCTCCATGAACTCGGCGTGATCCTTGGGGTAGCGTCCCTCGGTCGCCTGGAACAGATTGATCGCCTGTTCGACCGCGAGGATGGAGACTTTCTCGACCAGCGGGCCATACGCCGTCAGCGGTGCCGTCACCGGATCACTCGCCCGAATCTGCTGATCGCTCACCCGCTGCGCGGCCTGCGGATCGAACAGACCAATGTCCTGGGTCGTTTTTCCGAAGATTCCTGTCCGTTCGGGTTTGGGCTCGGGGGCGGGCTTCGAGCCCGAACACCCCAGTACCAGCCACACTCCCAGACCCATCAGCCGCCAACGTGAATTCATGACCGCATTCCAGGAGCGAGACAGCGCAGGCAAACGTTCGGCCCTACAGTGGCGGAAGACCAAAGAGGCTCTTGCAGCGAGCGTACCCAGCCCACTGGGGAATCACAACCAGTGTTGAAAACCCCCGCAGCCCTTGCGCCGACTTGCATTCCAACCCACCCAGGAGTGCGCACGAATTCCCCACGCCACACCCCCCGGCCACGCGATCGGGACGCCGCTGAGAACCACACTTCCCGCAGCGAGCCGGGGTACGGCCGGACCGCCCGGGGGAACCCGGCACAGCCCAACCTGCCCGGCACAGCCCAACTGTCCGGTGAGCTGTCGCCCCGCACTGCGCGCACCATCAGCGAGCGGTCTGCCTCCACCACACGCCGGCCACCCCTCAGGCCGCCGTGGCGAGTTCCCCCTGGGCCTCCACCTGACGGGCGATCCGGAACAACTGGCGGTATTCGCCCAAAAAGCTCTCCAGATCGTCGGCCAGATCGGGATCGACGGCTCTTAACCCCTGCCGGAGATGGTCGAGCACCGCCTCTTCCGACCCCAGCTCTTCCTCCAGATTCAGCAGCATGTGGCACAACGTGAGATTTGGTTTAATAAAGCGGAAGCCCTCCAGGTCGAATTCCCGGAGGCGGGCTTCTCCCCGGGCCACCCGGGCCCGCAGCGATTCCAACAGTTCCGCCGAGCGGCTGGTCGGGGTGGTCTGGGCTGGAGTGGTCTGGGCTGGAGTGGTCTGGGCTGGGCTGGTCTGCGTCGGGGTGGGGCGCGGAGCCGGTGCCGGGATATCCTGGGCCGCGGGCCCGCTGCCGGCCTCTCCGGCCTGGTCCACGACCGCGATGGGGGTCGGTTTCTTCCGCCACTTGGGCCGCGGCGGCTGAATGAGCGCGGACCGTTCCGCCAGCGGCTGCGCCTGGCGTTGTCGGATCTGTTCCCACGAACCGATCACCTGCCGCAGGCCCGATTCACTCTCGGCACAGGGCTCGAAGTGAAACCCGAGGTTGTAGACGGTGGCCGCCTCAAACAGCTTCGAGCGCGAGATCCCCTCCTGGCGTCCCCAGAACCGCAGCGTCTCGAAATCGGCCAGCCCGCCGAACATCTGCAGATACAGCGAGATGAAGGTCTTGGCGTGGAACACCAGGCGCTGCCGGGCGTCGAGCTTGCCCAGGGGAAACTCTTCGCCCGTTCCGGGTTGCCAGCGCATTGGCTGGCCCGGTTCCTGCCAGAGCCGCCAGGGCTCTTTCCCCTGGTCGCCGTACCCATGATTGAGTTTCAGGCACTGCAAGACGCGGTGGCCATGGGCCAGCTCTTCCGGCTGAGCCACCCGCCAGATGCTGCGGGCCACGCTGGTGAGCGAATCGCTCTTGAAATACTGCTTGATCCCCGTGGCATTCCGGAACGCATCGGGACGCTGCGTGAGAACAAAGGGAACCTCCAACTCGCGGGCGAGCGCCTGCAGGTCATAGATGATCTCTTCGAAGACCCGCTCACTGTCGGTCCGCAGATGCTGCTTGAGCTGGTCGATCACCACCAGCCGAATGCTGGGGCGGCGCAGCAGAAATTGACGCAGTTTCGCGAGGATCTCCTGGGTGTGCAGCCGGACGCGGGTCACAGGGGTCTCGCCCGCGTCCAACCCGGGCCGGGGCAGGTTTTCGGCGGGGAATTCGCCGTGACTGTGTCCCCAGTCGAGCAGCGGAGTGGTCGCCTGCCAGACCCGCGCGGGATCGCCCCCATTCACCGCCACCTCGGCCAACACATCGTGGGCGAAATCATCGACACTGTTGAAGACCAGCACATCCGACGGGGGCAAGGCCTGGCTGGGATCGGAGGTCCCGGGAAAAGGCTGGCCCGCGGTGACACGGGCGATCCAGTCGGCCAGCAAGCGGGTCTTGCCGGCCCCTTCCTCGCCAACCAACACCACCAGATCCCCCACCAGAATCTTGTCGCGCCACAGCCAGCGGTCGTTGTCGGGCTGGCGCCGCTGGCGGGGCAAGTCGCCGGGAGACTGACCCTGCGCCTGGCCGGGAGAGTTGCTGGGGGGATGCCCGGGGGAATGCCCGGGGGCCACATCCCGCTCGGGCAGACTCCGCCGTTCGGGGGGGAGCACCGGAGTCTCGCGCGGGGGTGTCGCCGGAGCAATCGCCCGCACAACCGGCGAGTGGATGCCCCCGGCCGTCCCGGCCAATTCTCTGCCCCCGACCGCCCCGGCCAATTCTCTACCCCCGGCCGTCCCGGCCAATTCTCTACACAGAGCCGGAACGGGGGGACCAGCCTCCGTTCTCCCCCCGCCTTCCGGCGGTCGACGCCCGGTGGGTTCCAACACGGCGGTGGCGGAAGAACCCGTGGTCTGCGGCCCCTGTTTCTGCGCTCGGGCCTGCTTCCGAAGCTGACGGGTGTATCGTGACATGCTCTGCTCCTCGATGAGTCTGACAATTCGAACACGTGTTAATTTAAATCGTAGACGAATTGTGTGCAAGTACCGCAACGAGAAACCTGTTCAGTCTGGTCACCCACGCTGCGCGAGTCGAAGTTGTGATGGCGCCTGAAACGACCGAACTCTGGCGACAATCCGCCTGAAGTTCAGGAGCCAATCGATCGGTCGCAGGAGATTTCGGAACATCCGATTCCCAGGGACACTGCGGTTCGGGATGCCCGGGGATCCGAGAAATTCATGCTTTACGTCTGCGGCTGGGGAACACCACAGCTCCGCGACGCCCATCCACCGGGATGATTCTCACAACAGATAGCCACCAAAAACATCTTTTGTGCACGCAGCATTTGAATACCATTTCATCGGGAGATGGGCCCAGAAGTCCACATCAGCCCACAGGAATTGGGCTGTCTTCCGGCCTGAGCCAGACGACCGCTCCTCCAATTGACACTGCGGCGGGTGTCACTCTTCTTGCCGGCGAAAGGGTGGTTCCGGGGGAGCGGAACGAACAGGGCCAAACCCGGGGGGCGGGGTCAGCCCCAGGGGGCCGATCAACGGGGGACGAGGCGCGGCCCCCATTCGGCGGGTAGCCCCCTTGGCCAGTTTCAGCTCCTGGCAAGTTTCAGCCCCTGGCCAGTTTCAGGAAGTGAATCGGGAGCAGGCACAACATGTCGGCGGCACGGGTGGCGCTGGTGGCGAATGCAGTTTTTGTGGCTCTGCTGTGCGCTCTGCATGGCTTGCAGGCAGACCTCGACCCCTCGTGGCATTTCCTGAGTGAGTACGCCTTTGGTCGCTGGGGGTGGCTGATGCAGGGGGCGTTTCTGGCGTTGGCCCTCGCCAACCTCGGCACCTTCGCCGCCATTCGTCCCTGGCTGCGGACCACGGCGGGCAAAATTGGCTCGGCACTGTTCCTGGCGGGAACCGCCGGGACCGTTTTGGCCGGCCTGTGCATCACCGATCCCATCAACATTCCCCCCGAGGCCCAAACACTCAGCGGGACGCTGCACAACATCGGCGGCGGGCTGGGACTGCTGGGATTCACCGGCACCCTGATCTTCAGCGCGCGACTGCTGCGCGACCGGGCGTGGCGCGGGGCCCGGCTGGCCGCGGGCATCGCCTCCACCCTGCTCGTATTGGGGTTCCTGTTCTCGTTTGTGTCGATCGCCACGCTCAGCGCCCCATCCAAGGGCGTCTTCTGTCCCGAAACCCCCATCGGCTGGCCCAACCGCGTGGGCATTCTCGCGGGGTGCGCCTGGCTGGCCATAGTCGCCTGGCAGTCCCGGAAGGTCGGTACCCCGGTCACATCTCCCACGACCGCTGCTACTGCTCTGCCACCGCAACAAACAGGGATTGTGATCGATCGATGGAGATGAAGTCATTGGCGACACATCCGGAGGTGTGTGATGCCGGCACGGAGATCGCTTCCGATGGGGGCTCGACAACGAATTCCCCAAACGGCCCCACGATCCACGACCCTCTTGCGCACTCCAACCACCCGGCCGAACCATTCCTGAAGGGAATGCATACCCTAGCCCGGGGTTGCCCAGCGGAGCTCTGGCTACCCCGGGTCCGTGCCCCCAAGATCGCTTCATTCCTGAAGGGAATGCATATGGGGATCTGGCTTCGACCCGGCTCGTGAAAACGATTCCCTGCGTGGCCGCACCATGCCCCACGGTCCACGCTTCGGGCCGTACGAAATCCTTCGCCTCGCGTAAGCACCCCGCCCGCGGCATATGCAATCCCTACAGGATTGAATCCTGACTGGGGCCCGTAACCCGGGGTAGCCACGTACCGTGGCAACCCCGGGCTAGGATATGCAAGTCTTTCAGACTTGTTCCGGACCTGGCCGTGTTCTGCCAAGCCAGGCCGAGTTTCGTTTCCCTCGTGAGCTCAACGACAAACTCCCGCCAACGCCCCCACGAACCACGGTCCACAATCCACGGTTGTTGAGGTGACAAAGCACCAGGGAATGATTTGGACCGCCTGCTGACTTTCGCGGGTGGATTCGGCCACCCCGAAAGCACGAACTGGTCGACGTTCGTGCCCCAGTTCCCCGCGGGGTTCGGTTTCCCACTGAGATCCGTGGGGAACCTTCGACCGCCGCGAGATTCCCCCCACCGCTTCACGATGGGCCGCTGGCGGCCGCGGCTGGCAGTGGCCGCTTGGTTTCCCCCTGGCTCTGTGGGATACTCGTTGGTGAACGTTGCTCCGGTCCAAAACCTGATCTCCAGGGTCTGCGTGCGGCATGGCTGAGTCGTCTGCGTCGTCGTTGAATCGTCGCCAGTTCCTGGGGAGCAGTGCGCGCCAGGCAGCCAGCATGGCGGCGGGGGTGGCGGCCGGAGTGGTGCCCTGGGGTGAAGAGGCGGTCGCCAGTCCCCTCCCGGGACCGGTGACCGTGGGGGTGATTGGGGTGCGCCAGCAAGGGGGGCAGATTGCCCGCGCGCTCGCCCGACTGCCCGGAGTGCAAGTGGCGGCGCTGTGTGATGTCGACTCGACGCAATTGCCGGGGTTGGCTCAGGAAGTGGCTGGGCTGCAGGCGGGGGTGCTGCCCCGGACCCACGTCGATTTCCGTCAGTTGCTGGCCGACCCCACTCTGCAGGCCGTGGCAATTGCCACCCCCGATCATTGGCACGCCCTGCTGGCGGCACACGCCCTGCGCGCGGGCAAAGATGTCTATCTCGAAACCCCGGTGACGCACTCTCTCGAAGAGGGAGACCAGTTGCTGCGGTTGGCCCGCGAGACGGGCCGGATTGTGCAGGGGGCGTTGGTGCAGCGCAGCGGCCCGCATTTCGCGCAGGCGATCGAATTCCTGCGACAGGGACACCTGGGACGCGTGCATCAGGCTCGGGCCTGGACGGTACATCAGCGGAAGGGGATTGGCCGCGGAACCGAGGGTGCCGTTCCCGCAGGGCTCGATTATGACCTGTGGCTGGGACCGGCCCCGGCCCGGCCGTTCCAGGCGAACCGGCTGCACGCCAACTGGCGCTGGTTCTGGGACTACGGTTCGGGTGAACTGGGGAACTGGGGCGTGCAGATGCTCGACCTGGCCCGCTGGGGGCTGGGGGTGGGGTTGCCGCTGCAGGTCTCGGCGTCGGGGGGCAAGTTCCACTTCAACGACGACCAGCAAACTCCCGACACGCTGCAGGTGCAGTACCAGTACCCGCAACAGACCATCACCTGGGAACACCGGCTCTGGTCGCCCCATGCTCCCGAAGGACGCAGCGCGGCGGTGGCTTTCGAAGGAGAGCGAGGCACCTTGCTGGTCGATCGCGGGGGGTGGAAGGTGCAGGGAGGTGTCGCGGGCGTGGGGCAGCCCACCGGCGACCTGCTGGCGCTGCACCTGGGGGCGTTTGTCGAGAGCGTCCGGACACGCGGCACGCCCGTGGTGAGCCTCGAGGACTGCGTGACTTCGAGCGTGCTGTGCCACCTCGGTTGCCTGGCGTATCGATTGGGACGCAGTGTGAATGTCGACCTGCAGACGGGCCGACCACGCAACGACCCCTCGGCCGAGCGGTTGCTGACCTCCCCCTACCGGGCTCCCTGGCAATGGCCCGCCTGACTGCTGGCGGGGCCCGCGTCGAGGCGCCCCGTACCTCATTGAAGGCGGGCGGGGGAACCATCGCGCGACAGCGGGTTTCAACGCCGTCTTCGTGGTGCCAATGGACTTGTGGGTTGAGCCTGTTCCTGGTGCTGTTGGGAAACGCCCGCGCGGAGGAGCCTGGTTGGGTGACAGGCAAGGCCTTTCAGCAAATCCTCAAGGAACCCCTGTCAGTGACCTGGGCGCAGGTGGACCTGCGGACCGTCTCCCGCAGGCTGGAAGAGAACCGCCGGGTGGCTCTGCTGGTCGACCGCCGGCTCGATCCCTCGGCGGCGCTCGACTTCAGCGCCGACGATCTGCCCCTGGAGCAACTGCTCGCCCAACTGGCCCAGGCACGGGGGGGAGTGACCCGAGTGGTGGGGAACACCATCTACCTGGGACCTGCCGAACCCGCGATCCCGCTGCGGACTCTGGTTGCCCTGCGAACCCGTGAACTCAACGAAGCCATCCGGGAGGGGACGGGGAAGCGAGGATTCGTCAAGCCGACTGATTTCTCGTGGAACGACCTCGCCACGCCCCGTGAGCTGCTGGAACGTTTGGCCCAACGGCACGCATTCGAACTGCGGGGGATCGAGCGGGTGCCCCACGATCTGTGGGCGGCCGGTCACCTGCCCCAGACAACCCTGGCCGAGGCGCTGTCGCTGATTCTGATCCAGTTCGACCTGACCTTTTCCTGGCGCAAGGGAGGAGCCGGAGTGGAGATCGAGCCGATCCCGGGCGATCCCCGGCTCGAACAGTCGCATCCCGCCCCCAAGGGGCTCAAGCCCCGGGCCTGGCTGGAGCGGGTCGAGCAGGAGCTGCCGGGACGGCCGGCAAAGTTGACGGGGGAGGCGGTGGTGTTCGCCGGTTTACAGGAAGAGCACGAGGCGATCGAGGCCTTGCGTGACCAATTGCGGGGCACCCGCCTGCCGACGAAGAAGGGGAAGGAGCCTGCGGCTGGGGCCAAAGAGGTGCGGTACACACTGCGGATGCAGGACAAGCCGGTGGGCTCGTTGCTGAAGACGCTCGAATCGCGGCAGCCCGCCTACCAGTTCGAGTACGACGCCGCCGCGTTGCAGCAGGCGGGCATTCGGCTCGAGCAGCGGATCAGCCTGGATGTGAAGGAGGCGACCCTGGAAGAGCTGCTGCGGACGGCCCTGTCGCAGGTGCGGCTGGGCTTCGAGATCAACGGCCAAAAAATACGGCTCTACCCCGATCCCCGGGCGGGACGGCGGGGTCCGTAAGGGAAGCGGCATCCAACCGTCTTCAGTCGGCGTCGGCGTAAAGCGCGAGCCGGTCGACCCAGTCGGTGACGGTGCGCCGGCAGTCGGCGCGGTCGGTGGGAAGTTCGAGGGGGCGGCCGCGGGCGTCGAGAATCAGTCCCACCGTCCCCCCCTGCACGGATCGCTCCACCGGTTGACCGGGGCCGGCCCCCAGATTGAACCCACGGCGGGGGGTGAAACGGGCGGGGGCGGTGGTCCCCGGTGGCAGCGGCAAACGCAGCATTTCGCCGCACGTGAGAGTGCCGTTGATGGCCTGTCCCCCCTGGGAAATCGCGTAGTCGAGGCAGGGCTGCCCGCGCTCGCCGCGACCGACCGGCGCGACGCAGGTTCCCAGCCGGATGAGACAGTCGCGTTCAAACACCGCCAAGGCCGCCTCGGGATGCACCTCGGCCAAGACCCCCAGATGGGGCATCATGAAGATGCTGTCTTTCGCCAACAGAGTGATCCCGGCTGGTTCGAAGGCGTCGATCAGCATGGCCGCCGTCTGTTCCATCCGCGGCGCGTGCGACAGGACTCCGCCCGAAGCGACCAGCAGATCGAGCCGCAGGTCGTCGACGATGGTCTGCGGGCCGGACGTCTGGCGGAACATATCGCCGATCCCCCGCTGCTGCTGCACCCCCTGCAGCGTGGTGGCGAATTCTTTGTGCTGCGCATACGCGAGCCGCAAGGCTTCGCGGGCCACCGCCTGCTCAAACACCAGCGCCTCGAGCGTCTGGGGGATGGTGGTCGGGCGGATCATCTTGTTCTTGACCCGGTTCCGCAGCTCGCGCTCGTCCATGTCGACGTGCACCCACCGCAGGATTCTCGGAAGGGTCGCCTCGGCACAGACATTCGAAATCGAGTAGCTCATCCCCAGATTCGCGCTGACGGTGCGGTTGAACACGCCGTCAAACACGCTGAAGACATCGGTGGTGGCCCCGCCAATATCGACCCCCACGACGTTGATGCCCTCTTTTTTCGCGATCGACTGCAGGATGTTCCCAACCGCCCCCGGGGTGGGCATGATCGGGGCGTCGGCCCAACTCATCAGCCGGCCGTACCCCGGGGCATGCGCCATCACATGTTCGAGGAACAGGTCGTGAATGGCATCGCGGGCCGGGGTGAGATTCTCGTGCTCGAGCACCGGCCGCAGGTTGTCGACGATGGTCAGATCGACGTCGTCGTGGAAGGTCTCGCGGATCAGCGGAGCGGCGTCGCGGTTGCCGGCGAAGATCACCGGCATGCGGTATTCCCCCCCAAACCGCGGCTGGGGTTTGGCGGGGGCGATGCGCTCAGCGATCTGCACCACCTGGCGGATGTTGCCCCCGTCGGTCCCCCCGGCCAGCAGGATCATGTCGGGACGCAGTTCGCGGATCTGCTGGATCTGCTCATGGGCGGGACGGCGATCGTTCGCCGCCAGCGTTTCGAGCACGATCGCCCCCGCTCCCAGGGCGGCCCGCTTTGCGCTCGCAGCGGTCATCTCGCGGACCACACCGGCGACCAGCATCTGCAATCCCCCCCCGGCACTCGAGGTCGAGATGTAGATGTCGCAGCCGACGTTCTCCCGTGCCGGGCGGATGATCTCGCCGTGGTCGTCGATCAGTCGCCGGCCCGCCAATTCCTGCAGCTCGGTGAGGGCGTTCACCACACCAATCGTCACGTCGGCCAGCGGTTCTTCGACCGTGGTGGGGGCTTCCCCCCGGTGCGTCTGCCGGTATTCCCCGTCGACCAGCTGGATGAGAATGGCCTTGGTGGTGGTGCTGCCGCAATCGGTCGCCACAATGACCCGGATCTGGTCGAGCGGGGGGATGGGCATGGGGGTTACTCCAGAACACGCAGCCAGGCGGCGTGCAGGTATTCGGTTTCGGGGACATCCCCCAGCACGGGGTGATCGGCGGCCGCTCCGGTGCGCTGCAGGATCTGGATGGTGCGGCCGGTGCCCGCCTGCCGGGCGGCGGTCTGCAGCAGCCGCAAAAACTCCGGTTCCCCCAGCAATCCCGAGCAGGTGCAGGTCAGCAGCAGCCCCCCGGGAGCGACGATCTGCAGCGCCAGGCGATTGAGATCGAGGTGCTTCCGTTCGCCGGTTTCCAGTTCGGCCCGATTGCGGATGAGCTTGGGAGGATCGAGGATCACCACCTCGTAGGTCTTCCCCTCGCTGATCAGATTGCGCATGTGCTGGAAGGCGTCGTCCTGCACGAACCGGATGTTCGCCCGGTTGAGCTTGGCATTGGCGCGGGCGGTGGCGAGGGCGCCTTCATCGAGATCGACCGCGGTGACGCTGGCCGCCTCGCCCAGCACGGCCGCCTGCAGGGCGAACCCACCCGTGTAGCAGCAGAGGTCGAGGACGGTGCGGCCTTTGGTGTAGTGGGCCAACTGTCGGCGGTTGTCGCGCTGGTCGCAGAAGAACCCGGTCTTGTGTCCCGCCTCGAAATCGACACGGAATTTGGTGCCGAATTCCTCGACGATCACACTGGTGGGGCAGCCGTCGGAAAGCCGGGCCGGGGCGGTGAAGCCTTCCTGGCCATGCGTCTTGGCGGGAGCCTGGACGACGCGGTGTTTGGTCCCCAGCCGGGCTTCGAGCCGATCGAGCACGTCGTCGACCCGCTGGTACATCGCGAGGCTGAAGGTCTCGGCCGAGAGGACGTCGTCGTAGCGGTCGACAACCAGACCGGGGAAGCCATCGGACTCGGCGTGAATCAACCGCTGGGCAGTGGTCTGGGCATCAAGCCGCAACAGATCGCGGCGCAGGGCGAGGGCCCGGTCGAGGCGCTGCTCGACACTCTCGGGGCCGGGGGGCTGCGGTCCCCACGACCAGACCCGGACGGCGATCTCGGCCATCGGGTTGTAGTAGCCATAGCCGAGGGTCTCCCCCTGGGGCGAGACGAGGCGGACGAGATCGCCCGCCCGGGCCGTGCGGTCGACGTCACCGACCAGTTTGCGAAACAGACTGGGATGTTTGCGGACCGACCGGAGGTGCACGCTGGGGATTCCGGCGGAGCTCTCGGTGGGAGGAGCACCTGGGGAATTTGCGGAAAAAAAGAAGCGCGGAGCGAGCAGGGCGGGCCCCAGTTGGGGGGCGGGAGCCGGTGGTCGAGGGGATTCGGACGAAGTCTTGCGGGAGGTCATGCCGTCGATCGTAGGTTGTGGATCGTTCAAAAAGCAATTTTCCGCCACTCGGGATCAGACGGGGGTCGGTCTGCGTGGCAGCCCGTGGAGGGGGGGGGAACGGCCCGAGCGATTGCGGTTCTTTCGCCCCGCCGGTCTTGCCGCCGCCAAGGGAGCCGCGGGACAGGAATGGCGGGACCGTGAGGCAGCGGGGTAGACTGATTCCGCGATGCTGTCGTTTCGGGAAAGGA
>CAIOTJ010000233.1 GCA_903861195.1 uncultured Planctomycetaceae bacterium
TAATTCCCCCGGCCAGAATGCAGATGATCGACAGCGAGATGGCGTAGTTGGAAAACCCGCTCATCCGCCGTTTCAGTTCCTGGGAATAACCCAGCCGGTGCAGCAGCTCGCGGTCCTGGTCCAGTGACGCGGGTGGGGGATCCGGGGAGGTGGCCACGAGACGGTCCTGGAAAAGAAAGACGAGCGGGTTCCCGGTGCGAGGCGGCTGCAGTGTCGCGGTTCCCCGACGTTCCGGCAATCGAGGAGCAGAGGGGCGGGAACGAGGGCTGCCGTTTCCCCGGCCGTACGGCTCAGAGAGGGGGCAGGTCCGCCAACCAGGCTTCTGCTGTCGGACTCAGTCGGTAGAGCCGGGATTTGCGGGCGGGGTTGGCCAGCTCCAGGAATCCCTCCGCCACCCAGCGTCGACACAGGGGGCCGGTGGTGCGGACGGTCAGTCCCAGCACGAGGGCGATCTGCAGGGTCGAGACGGCCGCATGGTCGCGAAAGAGGCTGAGGACGCGTCTCTGGCGGGGATGCAGACGGCGCAGATGAGGATCCAGATCGGGAGTTCCCCGCTCTTGGGCTGCCCGGCATTGCCCCTGGACCCGTCGCAGGGCCTCGACCATTCCCCGGCAGAAGTATTCGAGAAATCCGGTCACCGGCGCGGCTGACCGACCTTCGTAGTAGTTATGCGATGGGCCAACCTGCAGAGCGGAGTAGTAGTCGTGCAATCGCTCCGCGTAGTACTCCTCCAGGGAGTACAGGCCCTGGAGTCCATAGCCTCCCCGATGCAGGATCAGGGTGGTCAGCAGGCGTGCGGTCCGTCCATTTCCGTCGTACCAGGGGTGGATGGTGACCAGTTGGTAGTGGGCAAGAGCTGCCACGACGGGGATCGGCCAATGGCGCCGCCCGATTTCCTCGTTCGTCCAGGCGGCGAGCTCGGTCATCAAAGTAGCGACGTCGCTGGCTTCGGGGGGCAGATAGACGATGCGGCCGGTTCGGCCATCCCGGATCACGTTCTGTCCATCCCGGTAGCGTGAGGCGACCCGGCGTCCCCGCCACGCCAGACCATGCAAAGTCCGGATGACACGCGTCGTCAGGGATTGAGAGCTGGCAGCGAGTTCCTCGACCCATGTCAGGGCTGCGTAGTAGTTGCGGACCTCTGTCACATCGCGCTCCCGCCCGGGAAAGCGCTGCCCGGCGACCGCCTGCGTGACCTCCCGCTCTGTCAGTTCGTTCCCCTCAATCTGGGTTGAGAAATGACTTGTGCGAAGGCGGGCCGTCTGGCGAAGTCCGGCCAGAACTCCCACATCGACGGGCTGCCGTTCGAGTTCGTTCCGGAGCAACTCGAGTTCGACCAGGGCTCGATGCAACGGCAGAGAGATTTCAAACACAGGCTGAAACATACCGCGGAGTGTACCAGCGATCATTGGGTGATGTCGAATAAATGTCAGATAAATGTCAGATAACCGGTTCGGAACTTTTTCAGACCACCGGGACCGTCCGGTGGGGGCGCTGGCCGGGGGCGTGAAGGCATGACCTGTACGGATTGTAAGATTACCGGCCGGAAGGAATTGACAGACCGGGGGGTGACGATGCGATAATTGAATCAGCGTCGACCATTGTGTTCCCTCCCCCCCAGCCCCCGTCGGGTCCCGCCATGCTCACCATTCTTGGTCCCCGTCCCCGCGCTGCTGCGTCCGGCTTCTGCGATGGAGTCTCCCGGCGATCGTTCCTGAAAATCGGCGGGCTGGCAATGGGGGGCATGGCCCTGCCCGAAGTGCTGAAGGCCGAGCAGGCGACCGGCAAGCAGGGGGGCCACAAGGGGGTCATCATGATCTTCCTGCCGGGTGGGCCTCCTCACCAGGACATGTGGGATGTGAAGATGGACGCTCCCTCCGAGATCCGGGGGGAATTCTCGGCCATTCCCACGAGTGTGCCCGGGATCGACATCTGCGAAATGTTCCCGCAGATTGCGGCGAACATGCAGAAGTTCGTCCCGATTCGTTCGATGGTGGGAGCCGGGGGTGACCACTACGCCTACCAGTGTCTCACGGGCTGGAACAAGCGCGACCGGCAGCCGGGGGGAGGCTTCCCCTCGATGGGTTCGGTGCTGTCGAAGGTGTACGGACCGGTCGATCCGGCGATGCCCCCGTTCGTCGGGTTGTCTCCCCGCATGGGGCACATGCCCTGGGCCGACAATGGCGTGCCCGGCTTCCTGGGAATTGCCCACGCTCCGTTCACTCCGAATGCCGAAGGGAAGGATGATCTGGTCCTGAACGGGATCACCCTCGACCGGCTGGGAGACCGGCGGGCGGTGCTGACGGCTCTCGACCGGTTCCGCAAAGACTGCGACTCGTCGGGGCAGCTCGCCGGGACCGACGCCTTCACCCAGCAGGCGTTTGGGGTCCTCACCTCCAGCAAGCTGGCCGAGGCCTTGAATCTCGACCTGGAAGACCAGAAGTTGCGTGACCGTTATGGTCGCGGGGTCAACCAGTTGCGGGATGATGGCGGCCCCCGGTTGATCGACAATTTCCTGGTGGCTCGCCGGCTGATCTCGGCCGGGGCCCGCTGCGTGACACTGGCGTTCAGCCGGTGGGACTGGCACGGGGCCAACTTCCAGCAGGGGCGGGAAGACATGCCGCTGCTCGATCAGGGATTGGTGGCCCTGGTGCAGGATCTGGAAGAACGGGGCATGCTCGACGACATCAGCGTGGTCTGCTGGGGCGAGTTCGGCCGGACCCCCAAGGTCAACAAAGATGCCGGGCGCGATCACTGGCCGCAGGTCTCATGTGCGCTGCTGGCGGGGGGTGGCATTCGGGCGGGTCAGGTCATTGGAGCGACCAACCGTCTGGGCGAATTCGCGACCGATCGACCGGTGCATTTCCAGGAAGTGTTCGCCACGCTGTATCACAACCTGGGGATCAACGTCGATCACCTGACCCTGCGCGATTTGCAGGGGCGGCCGCAATTCCTGATCGACCAGAACAAGTACAAGGCGCTCCCCGAGCTGCTCTGATCGGCCCCGCGCCCCGCAACAATCCGCGACGCTCCGGTTCACCCGGTTCCGCCTCGACGTCACGGCGCCTCAGACCGTGACTTCGGCATCGCCCGGCTGTTTCGAACCAGTCGCTGCCGCCGCGCGCCTCGCCGCTCAGGATTGTTCCGAGGCGGACGGGCTGGCGAGCCATTCCCACTGCGAGAACGTGGCGGCTTGTCCGACGCGTTCCCCCTGGGAGGTCCGCAGGTTCCAGACGGTGGCCTGGCAGATCAGGAAGCGCTGCCCGGTCGTGGCGATCCGAACGCCCTGGTAATCATCGACATACCCCTGCTGGCTGGTCCTTTCCAGCAGCCGGGCGCGTTCTTCACGATGCATGGGTTCCGCGGTGAGGCGCGACGGAGTTTGTCGCAGTTGATCGATCGTGATGTGCCACAGGTGCAGCGCGGTCCGGTTGCCATAGTTGAGGATCGGGTCGCCCTCGATCCCGTGTGAGACCACAACAAACGGGGCTTCAAACAGCGCCTGGGCCTGTTCTTCGGCAGATCCCTGTCGCGGGAGCAGCTCCTGTCCCACCCAATGCCGATAGGAATCGAGCAGGATCTGGGTGTGCGCGACCCATCCCTGCAGAGTCCACGGGTGGGGAGGGATCTCGAGAGCCGGGGGGGAGGTCATGGGACGTGCTTTCAGAGGATGGGACCGTGGTTAGCGATTGTGCGCTTTCTGCCCGGGTTGGGCAATTGGCCGCTGCGAATTTGGGGGGCCTTCCTGAACACAGCTCTGGGCCGGTTGCCCGGTCACGGGGGATGGCTTAGCATCCCGAGGTGATTGGCTGCTGTTTTTCGGCCGCTGTCCTGTTCCGTTCGAGACGCGAGTGCTGCCATGTTCTCTCTCTTCTCTGAACCGGGGCGAATGTGTCAGGGAGTAAGCCGTCGCGAATGGCTGCGGGTCGGGGGCATTGGCCTGGGGGGGATCACCCTGCCGCACTTGCTGGCGGGGCGCGGTCTGGCCGGGCCCACGTTCGGCCAGTCCACGATCGAACGGCCGGCGATGTTTGGCCGGGCGAAAAATGTGTTGGTGGTCTGGCTGCAGGGAGGCCCGCCGCAGCATGAGACGTGGGATCCCAAACCCGACGCCCCGGCGGAGATTCGGGGGGCGTTTGGTCCGATCCAGACCAATATTCCGGGAATCCAGATTGGCGAACTGTTGCCGCGGCTCGCCACGCGGGCCGACAAGCTGGCGATTGTTCGTTCGCTGTGCACCCACAACGACCTGCACGATGCCAGTGCCTATTGGGTGTTGACCGGTTATCCGTACCGCGGACGGCAGTCGCGCGAGATCAGCCCGACCGACTGGCCCTGGCTGGGATCGGTCGTCAAGCAGCTCAAGCCGAGTGAGGAACTGCCCGCCTACAGCGCCGTCTGGCTTCCCGACTGGATGCGGTTGAACGACAACGTCACACCGGCTGGTCAGACGGCGGGATTCCTCGGGCACCGTTGGGAGCCCGAGCGGCTGGTCTGCGATCCCTCGACCAAGGGGTTCCAGGTCCAGGGCCTGTCGGCCCCGGGGGAAGTCCCCCCCTTGCGCCTGGCGGCCCGCCAGAGCCTGTTGTCGCAGGTGGAGACGCATTTCGAGCTGCTCGATCGGGGCGGCCGTGCCCGCGACTTTGACCGCCAGACCCAACAGGCTTTCGACGTGCTGGCTTCCGGGCGGGCTCGGCAGGCCTTCGACCTCGAACGTGAGCCCGACGCGATCCGCCGGGCCTATGGTTCGACTCAGTGGGGGCAGTCGCTGTTGCTGGGGCGCCGGTTGATCGAGGCGGGAGCCCGCCTCGTGCATGTCAACTGGTGCCGGGAACCGGGCGACGAGGCGGTCAACAACCCGATGTGGGACACGCACGCCCAGAATGCCGACCGGCTGCAGGATGTGCTCTGCCCGCTCTTCGATGTCACCTTTTCGACACTGCTCGATGATCTGGACGAGCGGGGACTGCTCGCCGAGACGCTGGTGCTGGCGATTGGCGAATTCGGCCGGACTCCCAAGATCAACGGGCAGGGAGGACGGGACCACTGGGGACATGTCTTCAGTTTCGCCCTGGCGGGGGCGGGGATCGCCGGGGGGCAGGTGTTCGGCTCCAGTGATCGCCAGGGGGGATACCCCAAAGACGGGCGGATTGAGCCGCAGGAGCTGACGGCCACCCTTCTGCATCTGTTGGGAATTGGCCACGAAGCCACGTTTGCCGACACGGTGCAGCGGCCGCATGCGGCCACCCTGGGGACGCCGATCGCGGCGCTCTTGGGCTCGGCCCCGGCGACCCCCGAACGGGTCGCTGCGACGGGGAACCTCGCCTTGGTTCCCGCCTTCACGCAAGAGCCGATGTTCAACACCGGTTTCGAAGACGATGTGCCTTTCCTCCCCGTGGGGCCGGCTGGTCGCGAGCGGGGCTGGCGGGCGTTTCCCCGGCGGGGCGAGGGGCCCGAGGGGGTGGATTTGAGGGTGACCCGGCTGACGGGAACAGCGCTGGTGTGCACGGGGGTGGGGGCGGCCGGCCTGGGGTTCGGGTTTGATGCGGCCGGGACGGGGGGACGGATTCCGCAGGGGAGCCGCCTGCTGCTGACCCAGGAGCTGCGCAATCCCCGGCAGGGGTTGTATGAGGTTGTGCTGCGGGTCGCCGCCGGCGGTCTCGCGGCCGATTTTCGCGAACTGCTGGCCCTGCATTTCAGCGCCCAGGCCGTGTTGTTTGGCTACCGGGAACTGACCAAGGACCTGCGGCAGGGGATGCGGGAGTTCGCCCAGGTGCCCGTGGACCTGGAATTTGATGACGAGTTGGGCGTGTACCGCGAGGTGCGGTTGTCGGCCCGGCTGCGCAGCCAGGACGACAGTGCGAACGAGATTGAGATGGGGGTGGGACTGGTGCTGATCCTCGAGAAGACCTCCCCGGGAGTGCTGGAGTTGCCGGCGGGATCGCGGGCCTGGCTCGCGCTGGATGACGTCGAGATCCGCTTCACTCCCCGTCTGCGAAACGACAACGTGCGGGTCTGAGCGATCCGCGGAACAGGGCCGGGACGTCGGCCCGGAAGCCCCTTTTTGCAGAAGAGATGGCATGCAGCTGGGATTGATCAATTCGGCGTGGGCCCAGGCGGGGCGTGAGACCGCGTGGGGCATTGCGAAGACCCGCGAGCTGGGGTTCGACTCGATCGACATTTTCGCCGATCCGCTCGACATCGACGTGAAAGAACGTCGGCTGATCAAACGGGAGTGCGACCGGCACGGACTGCCGATTGTTTCTCTGGCCTGTGTCGCGGTGGGCCTGGTCGATTTCAACCCCAGCGTGCAGCGGTTCAGCGTGGAGCGGGTGAAGGCCTATCTGGACCTGGCTTACGAATACGAGGCCCGCAACGTGCTGCTGGTGCTGGGGGAATACATCTGGAACCAGGAGGTCATTCCACCAGCGGAACAGTGGCAGACGGCGGTCCGCAATTGCCGGATTCTGGCGGATTATGCCGCCCGATTGAATGTGCAGATCGCGCTCGAGCTGGAGCCGTTCCCGCTGTCTCTGGTCAACAACGTCGACACGATGGCGCGCTTCCTGGACGACGTGAACCATCCCGCCTTGCAGGCGAACATCGACGTCTCGCACCTCTGCCTGTCAAAAGTGGCCCCCGAAGAGTTGCGTCGTCTGAAGGGACGGGCGATTCATGTGCACATTTCGGACTGCGACGGCAAACGGCATGGAGATCTGCCCCCAGGCCGCGGGGTGGTCGACTTCGCCCCCTATCTGCGTGAGATCAAAGCCCTGGGAATCGACGGAGCGGTTTCGATCGAGCTCGAGTACTCTCCCCAGCCCGACCAGATCGAGGCTTGGGTGGCCGAGGCCTACCGGGAGACCGACCGCCTGATGATCGAGGCAGGCTTGCGGAGTGCCACGTCAAAAAAGTAAAGAACAGGTCTTCCGAAGCGATTCGCATCGGGAGAAACAGGGACCGCACAGGACCGGGCAGGATGGCTGCCTCCCGAACTTCTGGCTGGTCCGGCTGTGGAGAGCGGCGTGGCAGGCAATTGGTTTTCCTGCCTGGGTGAGCCAATTCACGGCATTGAGTTGCGCCTGCGGAGAGACTCTGGTCTGCGCCTGTGGTGCCGCTGTTCGAGACTCCGTCCCACGTCACCCATTCTGGGCGTGATTGGGGAGGGGCACGGCCGGTCACCGTTTCATCGCTCATTTCGGTTCCCCTTGTCTGTTGATTCCATGAGACGAACTTCTGCATCGGTGGTGTTGGCTGCGTGGTTGTGGTGTGGTGCGGCTTGTTCGCTGCTGCACGCCCAGGAGGTTCCCACGGTCTATCGGGGGGGGGACATCCTCACCATGCGGGGACCGACTCCGGAACTGGTCGAGGAACTGGTGGTCCATCGGGGCAAGATCCTGCATGCCGGGAAGAGCGCGGACGGCAAGCCGCACGCCGGGCCGAACCCGAAGATTGTCGATCTGGGGGGCCAGACCCTGGTTCCGGGATTCATCGACACCCATGGGCACATGGTGTATTTCGGCAAGAACCTGATTGATGGCGATCTGCGGGGGGCCAAGTCGGTGGCCGAGGTCGTCAGCCGAATGAAGGAACAGGCCAAGCAGATGCCGGCAGGGGCCTGGATTGTGGGATTCGGTTACCTGGCCCGCGATCTGGCCGAGAAACGCCATCCGACGCTCGACGAGTTGAACGAGGTCTCGCAGGACCGGCCGGTGATGATCGTCGACAGTTCGGGCCACCTGGGTTCCGGGAATGGAGCTGTCTACAAGGCGGCGGGGATCACAGCGGCCACCAAGGATCCCGAGGGGGGATCGTTCTCCCGCAAGCCGGGTGGCACCGAGCTGGCTGGCCCGATGGAAGAGACCGCGCTCAACGCCGTGCGCAGTCGTCGGCCCCCCTTCACTGGAGAATTGGCCGACCGGGTCATCACTGGAGCCGCCGCCGTCTGGGCCAGCTACGGGCAGACCACCGCCCAGGAGGCTGGCCTGGGGCTGGGGAACGACGATCTCGAGATCGTGAAAAATGCCATCGACAAGAATCTGCTGAAGATCGACCTGTATGTCTGCGCCAAAGATTCGGTGACCGATGACACCATCAACGCCGCCTACTCGGTGGCGGCCGAGTTCAATCCGCAGCCCGGTGGAACCTCCCGGAAGCTGCTGGCGGACCGGCCCGATCTCAACAAGCGGTACATCAACCGCGTGCGTTTGGGAGGCATCAAATTCTGGCTGGACGGCAGCGTCGACACGGCGTGGTTTACGCAGCCCTACACCAATCTCCCTCCCGGGAAATCGGGCGAATACAAGGGTTTCCAACAGATTCCGAACGAAGTGCTGGATGATGCGTTCGACCGTTTCTGGACATCCAACCTGCAGTTGAACATGCACATGAATGGAGATGCCGCCGCCGATCAGGCCCTGACGGCGATTGAGCGTGCGGTGAAAAAATTCGGCATGCGGGATCATCGTCCCGTGTTCATCCATGGGACCTATCTGCGCCCCGACCAGATCCAGAAGATGAAGAAGTACGGGGCGATCCCCAGCTTCCTGACCTCGTCGATCAAGTCTGGTGGTGACGCAGTCGTGCATCTGTGGGGTCCCGAGCGGGCGGCCCATGCCCTCGCGTCGAAGACCTTTCTCGACAATGGGATGAAGTTCACCTACTCGCATGATGCCCCCGTCTCTCCCTCCCCGGCCATCATGCCGCTGGTGGGGTTGGCCGTGACCCGCGTGGCGGCCAGCGGCCGGGTGGTCGGTCCTGACGAACGGGTCTCGCCCTATCATGCCCTCCAGGCGGTGACCTCGATGGCCGCCTATCAGATCAAGGAAGAGGCCGCGAAAGGAACTTTGGAGGCGGGCAAGCTGGCCGACCTGGTGATCCTCGAAAAGAATCCGCTCAAGGTCGATCCGGCGGAAATCGCCGACATCGCCGTGGTGGAGACCATCAAGGAAGGAAAGTCGATCTACCGGAAGGGGCAGTAATGCGACGTTGGAGCCGGTTGTTCCCCTGGGCCGTTGTGTGGGGGCTCCTGACCACGCAGAGGGAGTGTCTCTCTCCCGTGGCAGCCTGTCCGGCCTGCGTGGGAACAACCGGGCCCGAGCTGTCGTTCGTGCAGCAGGTGGTCAACTGCGATCTCGCCGTCTGTGCGCTGCCCACCTCCGATCGCCGGCGGTTTACCCTCCAGTCGTGCTTCAAGGGAGCTGGTCCACCCGAGGGGGAAATTGTTCTGCCGGTGGCGGAACTCCCCCAGGGACGGCTCCCGCTGGACAGACAGGTCGTGCTGGGGCGCGAGACCCTGACCCAACGCTGGAAGTTCCTGGGGACGGTTGCGGCGGGACACCAGGACTGGTTGCTGGCCATCGGCAGGATGCAGCGGACGGCGGAGTTGTCGGTCGCCGACTGGACCGAACGCACCCGGTTTTTTCTGGGAACGCTCGCGGATGACGAGCCACTGGTTCGTGAGACCATGGTGCGGGAATTGTCGCGGACCCCCTACGCGGTCATGCGTGCCTGCCGGGCCGACCTGGATGCCGGTCGGCTGCTGCAGACGTTGGACCCCGACCGGTTTCCCGAGCGCAAGGCACTGGTGGCTCTGCTGCTGGGGGTTGCCGGGGGGCCCACCGCCGAGACCTGGCTGGCCGAGGCCCGGAGCGAGGCTGCCCGCCGGCGGGAGGAACCTGCGCGGGCCGCCCTGCTGGTGGCCCAACTGGAACAGGAGGGGGTCCCGGGACTGTCCCGTTTCCTGCGAAGTGAGATTCTCGAGGTCTCGCTGCGGGAGAGCGAGCGACGGGCGGCCCTGCTCGCCCTCAGTGTGCAGGGGACCGCCGAGGGGGTCATTCCCCGTTCGGCCGTGGTGGCTGTGTATGAACGGATCCTCGAGCAGCGGCCCGACCTCGCCGACCGGGTTGCCGCCGATCTGGCCGACTGGAACGAGGCCAGTCTGGTCGGGCCGCTCCAACGCATTCTCGATGCCGGGGGAGTGGCGGAAGGGGCCCGCGAAAGCATCGCGCGGGCGCTGGAGGTCATCCGCAGTCGTCGGCAGTCGGCAGAGTACAAAACCCCGCCGGCGAAATAAGCTCTTGCAGACCACGCCGCCGCGACTCGCCCTCACCCGAGTCCGCGCGCGGCGGCACTCTGGTATCCCTACGCGACCGGCAGACGGTTGTCGACAGCAGTCGATGCCTCTGCTTGCAGAGACAAGCGGCGATACCGGATAGTCTTGAGGTGTTGCACTTCGAGTCGAACCCTGCCCGGGAATGCCCCGGGAGGATCTCCCCTGGAGCGGAATGGATCATGACTCTTCCCTGGTTGGTGTTCTTCGGATTTCTGGCTGGTGTGATCCTGCTGGCGATCTACGACATCCTGCAAAGGAAGCATGCCATTCTGCATAACTTTCCCATCCTCGGGCACTTCCGGTATCTGCTCGAAATGGTGGGGCCGGAACTCCGCCAATACATCGTCACTTCGAACAACGAAGAACGTCCCTTCAGCCGTGACCAACGGTCGTGGATCTATGCCTCGTCGAAGAAAGAAAACAACTACTTCGGGTTCGGGTCCGACAACGACATGGAGTTGTCTCCCAACTACCTGATCATCAAGCACAGCACCTTTCCGCTGGCGTCACCGCATCCCGGAGAACCGGGTTATGATCCCGAGTATCGCTCTCCCTGTGCGAAGACACTCGGCGGATATCGCCAACGGAAGAAGGCGTTCCGGCCCCCGTCCATCATCAATGTCTCGGGGATGAGTTATGGGTCATTGAGTGGGCCCGCGGTGGAGGCTCTGAACCGCGGTTGTCAGATCGCCGGTTGTCTGCAGAGTACGGGAGAGGGGGGGATCTCCCCCTACCACCGCCAGGGGGGAGAGTTGGTATGGCAGATTGGCACGGGCTATTTCGGGTGTCGTGAACTGGATGGGCGGTTCAGTGAGCAGAAACTGCTGGCGACCCTCGCGGCCAATCCGCAGGTCCGGGCGCTGGAGATCAAGTTGAGCCAGGGAGCGAAACCCGGTGCCGGGGGGATTCTTCCCAAGGCCAAGATCACCCCCGAGATCGCCAAAATTCGGGGAATTCCACTCGATCAGGACTGCATCAGTCCGGCCAGCCACACCGCCTTCCGCGACACCGATGGGTTGCTGGATTTCGCCGAGCGACTCGCCGACCTCACCGGTCTTCCGGTCGGAATCAAGTCGGCCGTGGGGGAATCGGGCTTCTGGCATGATCTGGCCCGGCTGATGCAGAACGGCAGCCGGGGAGTCGACTTCATCACCATCGACGGAGGTGAGGGGGGAACGGGAGCCGGACCTCTGGTCTTCGGCGACCATGTCTCGCTCCCCTTCAAGGTGGGGTTTGCGCGCGTGCAGAAGATTTTGGCCGAGTATGGGGTCGACAAACGGGTGGTGTTTGTCGGCTCCGGGAAGCTGGGCTTGCCCGAGTCGGCTCTGTTCGCCTTCGCCCTCGGCTGCGACATGGTGAATATCGCCCGGGAATCGCTGCTGTCGATTGGCTGCATCCAGGCGCAGAAATGTCACACCAATCACTGCCCGACCGGCATTGCGACCCAGAACCGCTGGCTGGTCGCGGGACTCGACCCGACGCTGAAGTCGGTCCGGGCGGCGAACTACATCGTCACGCTGCGAAAAGAACTGCTGGCCCTGAGCCGCGCGTGTGGGGTCGAGCATCCCGCCCTCGTCTCGGTGGACCACCTCGAGATTCTGGATGACCGGTTTGGATCGAGCTCGATCCGGGATTTGTTCGGCTACCAGAAAGGGGTCGGACTCCCGTCCCAGGAAGATCAGCATTCCATTCGGGAGTGGATGCTGGCGGCCCAGGTGGTCGAGCGCAAGATGGGCTGACGGCCCGGCGACGGTGGGCTGCGGGGCGGCGTGCGAGATTCAGCTTGGCGGGGCGTGGGCCGCGGCGAGTTGCCGGACCAGTTCAGCCGTGACCGCGGCGGGATCGTCGGCGCTGCAAATGGCCCCCGACACGGCGATGCGTCGGCCCCCCGCCGCCAGGACGCGGTGGAGATTGCCGGGGCCAATGCCCCCAATGCAGAAACCGGGCAAAGCGATTTCGGAGGTGGCCTGCGCGACGTACTCGAGACCGGCCAGTTCCTGCCGTGAGAACTGCTTCGTGCTGGTGGGAAAGACCGGACCGATGCCGATGTAGTCGGCTCCGTCCAGCACGGCGGCGCGGGCCTGGTCGAGGGAGTGGGTCGAGACCCCCACGAGTTTGTCGGGACCGACAATGCGCCGGGCCTCGGCCACGGGCAGTTCGTCTTGCCCCACGTGGACTCCATCGGCTCCCACGAGGGCGGCGATGTCGGGACGGTCATTGATGATCAACAGGCAGTTCGAGTCGGCCGTCCAGTCGCGAACGCGGCGGGCGTGGGCGAGCAGTTGGCGATCGGTCATCGACTTTTCCCGGACCTGCACGATGTCGACGCCCGCCGCCAGGGCGGCCCGCAACACCGGTCCGGACCCATGGGGACAAAGCGCTTCCGACAGCAAGAGGTAGACCTGGCGGTTGGCGAGGCGATCGAGGGCGTTCGCGGTCTGCAGGACGGAGTGTTCGAGCGTGTAGCAGGCGTAGCGGGTCTGTCCCGCCGCGCGCGAGAACTCGGCCGAGACTCTCTTGCCGTACTCCTCCAGAGTGCGACACGCCTCCTGCACCCGCTTGAAATCGGCCCGTACCACGTCGGTCAGCGACTGTCTCCGCAGCTCGCGCTGGGTGTGCAGCGACGTTCCAATGTCACCCCGGGTGTCGCGGGCCGCCAGACGCAGCGCGGGGGCCAGCAGTTGCTCGGTCTGGGCAAATTGATGGCGGCATTCTTTGAGTCGTTCCGTGAGGTGGCGGTCATTCAGGGCAAACCGCACATAGTCTTCGATCACACGCAGACCTTCCCGCACCCGATTGGCGGCGGCGTCGAGAATGCGGTAGAGGTCGGACTGATCGGTCTGCGGAGCGGGAGCAGGTTCCAGACGCACACCAGGATCGAGCGGTTCCGTGGAATCTCCCGTCTGTTCGGTCACCTGCTGCAGGACCGTCTCGGTCCCCAGAGTGAGTTCCGCCAGAAGTGGGGTGACTGTGGAGGAGACCTGCGTCAGAGCCAGCAGCAGATGCTCGGTTCCAATCTCCAGATGTCGCCCCAGATTGCCGACGTGGTCGCGGGCGGCGACCAGCACCTCCACCAGAGTGGCAGAGTGTGCGAGGGAAGCCGGTCTCCCCGCGGGGGAGGTCTCGGACGAACCGGTTTCCTGCCAGCCGGCCGCCAGGGGAAAGTGCCGGGCGAGTCGATCCGGCGAGAATCCCCGGTCGGCCAGGATCGCCGCTCCCCGGGACTCATCGAGCCAGATCGCCCAGAGCAGATGCTCCGCCTGAATTTCCGGAGCGTGTGCGGCGTGGGCCAACGCAGCGGCCAGTTCCATCACACGGCGACTGCCTTCCGTCAGGGGTGCGTTCATGAGAACCGGGGTGAGCGGGGGGGGAGCCAAACAGGCGGACCAGCAAGAGAGAGCAAAAGATCATACTGAGCCGGGAGAGAGCGAACAGGAGACACCAGTTCTTGTCTTGCTGTTGTCTGGAGCGTGAGTGGGGTGAGAGTGGGGGAGAACGGAACGCGGTGGCCGTTGGACGCGAGTCCGTCGACCATCGATCGGTTCAGAAGGATTCGGTCGGAGCGCGCAGGAGGGGCGTGGGAGAGGGGGGGCGGAATTCCGGAATCGAACTGTCTCCGATCACAAAACCCGGTATACTGCCTGTTGAGAGGTTGGTTGAAAGCCCGAGTTGTCCCCGCTGGAGCCTGATCCACGTGTCTGCTGCATTCCTCAAGATTGCGCGGCAGTGGTCTCATGGGGGACTGGTTTTGGCGCTGCTGTGGGTGACTGCCCAACTGCCGGTGCCTGTGCTGCATGCGCATGGCCGCCATCCTGCGGCCCCCCATGAGCTTCCGCTGGGGCAGCATGTCGAGCGGTGCCATGGGGGCGAGTTGTGGGCCGACTTTCTCGATTGGCACATGCATTGGTTCTCTCCACAGACAGTGCGGAAGGGTCTGGGGGAGACGCCGGGAGACGCCCCGGAGAGCTCTCCATCCCCCGGTGAATGTCCTGCCCTGGGCACCCAGGATTTGGGTTTAAGTGAGTTGATGGCGTGGGCCAGCTCGGTGAGTGATGCCCGGTCTGGGTTATTGTCGATCGTGAGCCGGATTGTTCCCCCGACGAATGCTCCCGAGGGGAAATATGGTGCCGCTCATTCGTGTTCTTGGTATGGCAGTCCCCACATCCGGCTTTGCCAAATGCAGACGTGGCTCTGTTGAGTCGCGGCTAAGTGCTCTTGCTTCGTCGATACCGCGTTGAGGTTTCGGCGATTGCTGTGACGAGTTGTCCACCGCAGCCGGATGGCTGGAGCGGTGGGACTGGGGAGCTTTGGCACCAGGTCCGCTTGGAACTTCGCGGGAGATTTTGGCATGACTTCGACAATCTCGGTTTCCCGCCTGTGGTGGATACCGGCTGTGATCTGTCTGGGGGTGGGGACATGGCTGGGGCAGCGCTGGTCAAAAACGCCAGCCGCCCCCATCGATGTCAGCCAACCCGCTGAACCAGTCTTGCAGAGCGAGCCGGGGGGTGGCCATGTGGAGCTGTCCGGCACCAAGCTGGCGGCAGCCAATCTGCAGATTGAACCGGTGGCGTTGCGGGGTCTCCGACGGACCAGCGTGGTTCCGGGGCGGCTGCAATACGACGATCTGCGCCACGTGGAATTGAAGTCGGCCACGGATGGGATCCTGACCCGAATGCTGGTCAAGCCCGGGGATCGCGTGGAAGAGGGGCAGGTGTTGGCCTGGCTGAGCAGTCCGGAGGTTGGTTCCGCCCGCGCCGATGTCCTGCAACGGCGGGCGGAACTTGATCTGGCCAGCAAAACGCTCGAGTTTCGCTCGCAGGTTGCCGACAGCGTCGATGTCTTGATCCAGGGCATCGAAGGACGGCAGTCCATGAAAAAACTCGAAGAGCGGTTCCGGGAACGGATGTTGGGGGAATCGCGGGGAACGCTGCTGGGGGCGTACAGCAAGTTCCTGCTGAGCCAGACGTTGGAGAGCAAGGTGGCTTCGGCCGCGGAGACGGGGGCGGTTTCTTCCCGAGCCGTCACCGAGCGGACCAGTGATCGGGAGGGAGCCGAAGAGAACCTCAAGGCGGTTTGCGAGCAGTCCGCCTTCGATACACAGCGCGAGCAGGAGCGGGCCCGGGCCGACTTTGAAGATTGCCAGAGACGCCACGATCTCGCACGGCATCATCTGAATTCGCTGCTGGGGTATCCCGATCCGAACGAGAGCACCCAGGGAGAAGCCCCCGACCTCTCGCAGGTGGAGATGCGCGCCCCTTTCGCGGGAACCATTGAAGAGAGTGTCTACGGCGTCTCGGAGCGACTGAAGCAGGGCGACCGACAGTTCGTACTTGCCGACACCAGCCGGCTGTGGGTCTCGGCCGACCTGCGTGAAACCGACTGGAAGGCGCTGGGAATCCATCCCGACACTCCGTTGACGGTCGAGTCCCCGGCGTTGCCAGGAGAGAAATTCACCGCCAGGGTGTACTACGTGGGACGTGAAGTCTCGCCTGTTTCGAATGCTGTTCCTTTGGTGGCGAGCCTCGAGAATGGTGAGGGACGCCTGCGTCCCGGTCTGTTCGTGCGGGTGGCGATTCCCCTCGAGGAAGAGACCGAACTGCTGGCGGTACCGGAACGGGGGGTCATGGAACACGAGCGGCGGAAGTTCGTCTTCGTCGACGAGGGGGCAGGGCGTTTCCGCCGGGTGGATGTGAAGACGGGACGTGAAGCGGACGGTTGGGTGGAGATTCGTTCTGGATTGAAGGCGGGCGACCGGGTGGTGACCCAGGGCGCATTCCTGCTGAAATCGGAATTGCTGCTGGAACGGGAGGAATAAGCCCATGTTGACTCGCCTGATTGAATTCTCCCTGCACAATCGGTTTCTGGTCCTCGCGATCACAGCCGTCGTTTCACTCCTGGGATTGGCGGCGGCGTTCAACCTGCCGATTGATGCGGTTCCGGACATGACCAACACCCAGGTGCAGGTCGTCACCGAAGCGGGGCCGTTGTCGCCAGTGGAGGTCGAGAGGTACATCACCTATCCGGTCGAGGCCACCATGAGCGGCCTCCCCAAAATCGAAGAATTGCGCAGTGTTTCGAAGTTTGGCATCTCGGTGGTGACGATCGTCTTTCAGGAAAACACCGATCTGTATCGCGCCCGGCAATTGGTGACCGAACGGCTGCCGGTGGCGAGTGCCCAGATTCCCCCCGGCTATGGAACCCCTCGCCTCGGCCCCCTGACGACCGCTCTGGGAGAAATCCTGCAATTCGAGGTGCGCGGCGACGAGCGGTACACCCCGATGCAGCTGCGGACCATTCTCGATTGGGAAGTCGCCCCCAAGCTGCGCGAGGTGCGCGGCGTTACCGAGATCAACACCCACGGAGGGTATTTCAAGACGTTTGAAGTGCGCCCCGATCCCGACCGTCTGACCAGCTATGGCATCACCCTGGCCGACCTGTTTGAGCAACTTGAGGACAACAACCTGATTGCCGGCGGCGGCTATGTCGTCCATTACGACGAGCAGCGGTTCATCCGGGGACAGGCGTTGCTGACCGACATCGAGGGAATTCTCGAGATTGTGGTGCGGCGCGAACCGGATGGCACTCCCATCCTGGTGCGGGATGTCGCCACGGTCGAGATGGCTCCCATGACCCGGCAGGGAGCGGTCACCCGCGATGGTCGGGGTGAGGCGGTCACGGGGCTGGTGATGATGCTGATCGGCGAGAATTCCCGCGTCGTCGTGACCGCCGTCAAGGAACGGATCGAGCAGATGCAGTCCGCGCTTCCGGACGGCGTCTGGATCGACGTCACCTACGATCGCTCGGCGTTGATTGGCCGCACTCTCAACACAGTCATGAAGAACCTGTTCGAGGGGGGAGCGCTGGTGATCATTGTGTTGCTGGTGATGCTCGGCAGCCTGAGGGCCGGTTTGATCACCGCTTTGGCCATTCCGCTGTCGATGCTGTTCGCCGCCAACCTCATGCACCTGACGGGAATCACCGCCAGCCTGATGAGCCTGGGGGCGATCGACTTCGGGTTGATTGTCGACAGCTCGGTCATCATGGTCGAAAACTGCATCCGGCACATTGCCCACGATCGCGGCCGCAAGAACCGGTTGCAGATCATCCGGGATGCGGCGATCGAGGTCCGCAAGCCGACGATGTTTGGGGAATTGATCATCGCCGTGGTGTATGTCCCCATCCTCGCGCTGCAGGGGATGGAGGGGAAGATGTTCCGTCCGATGGCCCTGACGGTGCTGTTCGCGCTGCTGGGGTCTTTGGTGTTGTCGATGACCTTCATGCCCGCGATGGCTTCTCTGGCGCTGCCGCGCGAGATCGATGAGAAAGACGTCTGGCTGGTGCGGTTCATTCGCCGGTTCTACGAACCGCTGGTCAAACGGACGATCGCCCATCCGGCGCTGACAATCGCCGTGGCTCTGGGAATCTTCCTCGTGAGTCTGCCCGTGGGACGCTACCTGGGGGCGGAATTCATGCCCCGCCTGGAGGAGGGAGATCTGCTGATTGAAGCGGTGCGTCTTCCCACGGCGTCGCTCGAAGGTTCGATTGACATGTCGACCCGCATCGAGCAGGTGGTGGGGGCGTTTCCCCAGGTTCAGACCGTCTTTTGCAAGACCGGCCGGCCCGAGATTGCGAATGACGTGATGGGAGTGCACCAGACCGATGTCTGGGTGCTGCTGAAGCCGCACGCGGAATGGCCCGAACATATCTCCCGGGATGACTTGATCGCCCAGATGTCGGCGAAGTTGAATGAGAGTGTGCCGGGGGTGGCGTTTGGCTTCACCCAGCCGATCGAAATGCGGGTCGACGAACTCGTGGCCGGGGTCAAGGCTGATGTGGCGGTGCAGTTGTATGGCGATGACCTGGCGGTCTTGGGGACGAAGGCCAAGGCGATCGAGCGGGTGCTGAAGACCATTCCCGGGGCGGTGGACGTGAAGGCCGACTATCAGGCGAATCTGTCGACCCTGCGCATCGAGCCCCGGCGCGACGCGCTGGCCCGGTATGGGATCGACGCGACCAAGGTCATGGATGTCGTCTCGGCACTGGGGGGGCGCGAGACCGGGGTGATCTTCGAAGGACGGGCCCGGTTTCCGATCATCGTGAGGATTCCCGAAGAGTGGCGGCGGGACATCAGCCGCTTGCAGCAACTGCCGGTGGCCGCCTCCCGGGGAGATCCCGTCCCTCTGGGAGAACTGGCCGACCTCATTCTCGAAGAGACCCCACCCGCTGTTGATCACGAGCAGATCCGCCGGCGGACCTTCATCTCAGCCAATGTCCGCGGTCGGGACGTGGCCAGCTTCGTCGGGGAAGCCCAGCGGAAAATCGCCGAACAGGTTTCCCTTCCCGCGGGTTATGAACTGCGGTTTGGGGGCGATTTTGAAAATCTGCAGTCGGCCGCGCTGCGCCTGGCCATCATCACGCCGGTGGTGTTGATGATCATCTTTCTGCTGCTGCATTCGACCTTTCACTCGGCCCAGCTCGCCCTGTTGATTTTTCTGGCGGTTCCCATGGCGGCCTCGGGGGGAGTCTTCGCGCTGGCACTGCGGGGCATGCCCTTCAGCATTTCGGCGGGCGTTGGTTTCATCGCCCTGTTTGGGGTGGCCGTGTTGAATGGGTTGGTCTGGGTGAGTGCGGCGGAACACCTCCGGCGTTCCGGAATGCCCGCCGAACAGGCGACCCACGAGGCGGCGGAAGGACGCCTGCGGCCCGTGCTGATGACCGCCATGGTCGCCGCCCTCGGGTTTCTGCCGATGGCCCTGTCAACAAGCGATGGAGCCGAAATGCAGCGTCCGCTGGCCACGGTGGTGATCGGCGGCCTGGTGACCTCGACCTTGCTCACCCTGCTGGTTCTGCCCGCGATCTATCCCTGGTTCTCGCGCGGCCTGCCGGTGGGGCATGCCGACGGAGATCACGGCACCACACCGGGCCACGCGGTCTGAAGACCGGGGGGGCGCAGGCTGGTGGTGCCAGCCTGCGCCTCACGACATCCTGCCGATCAGCCGCGCGGTCACACTCCTGGCAAGTCAGCCGGTCGGGAGCGGGCCTACAACGGCAGCGGCTGTCCGAGTTGCCGCTCGCGGGCCAGCTCCAACAGCCGACCACCCAGGGCCACATCTTCGATCGCCAGTCCGACCGACTTGAACAGCGTGATTTGCTCGGACGTCGCGCGGGATGGAGCACGTCCGGCGAGCACGTCGGCCAGCTCGTGCATGTTTTGCCAATCGATGGCTCCCGCCGTCAGCGCCTCGACAAAATCGCCCGCTTCGAGGCGGCATTGCGCCAGGCTGTCGCAGACGATGGTGTCGGACCGCTGCAGCGTGGTGACGTCGACTTCCGCCTTCGTCAGGTGGTTCGAGCCAATGACATTCAAGTGTGTTCCCGGGGTCAACACGCCGCCGTCGAACAGCGGTGTCTGGGAGGTGGTCGCGCAGATGATGATGTCCTTGTCGGCGGCGACCG
Source organism: uncultured Planctomycetaceae bacterium (assembly GCA_903861195.1). Classification (GTDB taxonomy): domain Bacteria; phylum Planctomycetota; class Planctomycetia; order Planctomycetales; family Planctomycetaceae; genus UBA10511. The sequence continues at coordinate 19,571 of CAIOTJ010000233.1, forward strand.
CCTGGGGCGAACGCTGCGAAACAATGCGGGTCCGGCACAGCTCTCCCATCTCTTCGGCGAAGAGCTGGGCGCGATCGGGTCGCCGCGAGTAAACCTCCACGTGTTCGATCCGCCGCACCTGGCAGATCGCCTGCAGTTGGGTGCGGGCCTGCCCCCCGGCACCAAACAGCCCCACCACCCGGCTGTCGGGTCGGGCCAGAATGGAGGTGGCCACTCCCGAGGCGGCTCCCGTCCGCAACTGGCCGAGGTAATCGGCTTCGATCAGGGCCAGCAACTCGCCGGTTGAGGACGAGTACAGCCCGACCAGGAAGCGCATGCCGTGCGGCGTGGTGGTGTAGCACTTCCAGCCGACCAGGCCGAGATAATCGGCCGAGGCCGACATGCTGTGCAGCATGATCCGCTCTCCCCGTACCCGGGCGCGGGGGACGTTCTGCGCCCGTCCCGTCGCCAAGTGCTGGAACGCCCCTTCAACAGCGGCGAGGGCGATTTCCATGTCGAGCAGTTCGCGGACGTCGGCTTCCGAGAGATACAGCGCGGGCATGGGGAATCCGGAGATGGCAGGCGAACAGTTCGGTCCTGCAGGGGAAGAATGGTGGCAGAAAAACGGCGGGGGAAGGCGGGCCGGAAAGGGTGTTCCCGGCCCGCCTCCTCTGGGCAGACCCTCCGCCAGTGGAAACTGCCAGGTCGGGGAGGTCAGGAATGGGCGGTCACAAATCCGGCCAGCGTGGCGAAGTCGGTTTTCAACGAGCGATAGAGCTGCTGGTACACGGGATGCAGCTCGTCATACGTCCGTTTCGCCCGCGCCTGCGGGGTGTTCTGGTCGATCACCTTGATGGTGGCGTCGCAGGCTTCGGCCACCGTGCGGTACGCCCCGGTCCCCACCGCCGCCAGCAGGGCCACTCCATACGCGGGCCCTTCATGCGAATTGGTGATGGCGGTGGGCAGACCATACACGTCGGCCTGAACCTGTCTCCAGAACGGGCTGCGGGCCCCCCCTCCCGACAGACGCACTTCCTTCACGGGGACTTTCAGCCCCCGGATGATTTCCAGCGAATCGCGCATGGCGAAAGTGGCCCCCTCGATGACCGACCGCGCCAGATGCGCACGGCCATGCCGCAGCGAGAGGCCGATCCAGGCGCCGCGGGCGTTCGCGTCGGCATGGGGGGTCCGTTCACCGGTGAGATAAGGGAGAAAGACGAGTCCTTCGCTGCCCACCGGCGCCTGGCGGGCTTCTTCGGTGATCAGCTCGTAGGGATCGATCTTGTTCTTCTTCGCCCGGGCGATCTCGGCCTGACAGAGTTGATTCCGATACCACTGCAGGCTGCCCCCCGCCGACAACACCACGCCCATCATGTGCCATTTGCCCCGCACCGCATGGCAGAACGTGTGCAGCCGCCCCTGCGGATCGTACTGCACCTCGTCGCTGTGGGCGAAGATCACACCACTGGTTCCCATGGTGGCCGAAACGACTCCCTGTCGGACAATGCCATTCCCCACCGCGCTGGCCGCCTGATCGCCCCCGCCGCCGACCACCGGAACTCCCGCCGAGAGCCCCAGCGCGCGGGCGGCACCCATGGTGAGCCGCCCACTGACCTCTTCCGACTCGTAGACCTTCGGCAACCAGGCGGAGTCGATTTCGAGCTTGGACAGCAGTTTTTTGGACCAGACCCGGTTGCACACGTCGAGCAGCAGGGTTCCCGAGGCGTCGCTCACCTCGGTGGCGTATTCGCCCGTCAAACGCAGCCGAACATAGTCCTTGGGAAGCAGCACATGCCGGACCCGATCGTAGTTTTTGGGCTCATGGTTTCTCAGCCAGAGAATCTTGGGCGCGGTGAATCCCGTCAAGGCGGGGTTGGCCACCATGTCGATCAGCTTGCGGCGGCCGCCAGCCCGTTTTTCAATCTCGACACATTCGGCTGCGGTCCGCTGGTCGTTCCAAAGCAGGGCCGGGCGAATCACCTGGTCTTCCGCATCCAGGAACACGCTGCCGTGCATTTGTCCCGAGAGGCCAATTCCCGAGATGTCGGACGGCTTCAGCTGGGCCTGCTTGACGACCGACTTGATGGTCTTGACGGTTGCCTGCCACCAGTGCTCCGGATCCTGTTCGGACCAACCGGGACGAGGGGCCAGCAGGGGATACTCGGCTGTGGCGGAGGCCAGAATTTTGCCATCGCGCCTCATGGCAATGGTCTTGGTTCCGCTGGTGCCAATGTCCACACCCAGGTAAACACTCATTCCGGCCGCCTTCAGCAAACGTGTCAAACCGTTCTGTCTTGCGAGACTGTACCCAACCAGTCCCATGGTCGCCAGTACCGCCTGTCGAAACCCCGCAGGGACTGCCTAGAATCTGGGGAGTCTGGCCCCCGTCCCGTTCCCCTGGCAAATCCGATGGACCTTTCCCAACTTTTTTCGCTGTTTGTGGCCTCCCGTGTCTTGCATGTGACGACCGCCGTTGTGCTCGTGGGCGGGGGCTTTTTCCTGCGTTACGTCCTCATGCCCGCCGCCAGTTCCACGCTCTCCGACGCCGAGCATGACAAGCTGCGGGGCGCCGTTGTGGGCCATTGGAAAAAGTTTGTGCACGGCGGCATTGGGGTGATGCTGCTCTCCGGCCTCTTCAACTACTTCAAGGTCATTCTGGAGGGAACACACAAGGGGGATGGGTTGTACCACGGACTCATCGGGACCAAGATTCTGTTGGCCCTGGGGATCTTCTTCATCGCCTCGGCTTTGGTGGGACGCTCGGCAGGGACGGCCGGCATAAGGCAAAACGCCCGCAAATGGCTGACCGTCAACTTCCTGCTGGCGTTGGTCATCATCGCGATTTCGGGTTTCCTCCGCATGCGCGGGGTTCCGGCCCCCAAGGGAACCGCGGCGGCCGTAACCGCGGTCGCTTCCCCGAAATAGTCACACCGGCTTACACGCCAGGATCCGCCGCGGGGGTGTCATCGGGGGGCAACCCCCGAGCGTCCGGTTCTTCCTCGAATTCCTCATGGGGAACCTGGGCATACGGGGCCAGCAGTTCCACCAGGCGTTGCAGGTGGGTCCCCGTGGCGGTGTGGATGACCACCGACTGCTGCTTGCCGACCGATTGGATCTGGCGAACTCCCCAGCCGTGTCCCTTGAGCCGTTTGCGAACCTGCGAAGCGCCCAGGTTCACCAGCAGCCTTTGACCGTTGATCGGGGGCATGGGTTTCTCTTCATGGGAAAGTCGGCCTGTCGCCTGCAGTCTGGCTCCCGGCCGACAGGGTGGTCGGGGGCCGCACTCCACCCTCCCGGCAGCGGGCTGGACACTGGATTCCCCTTCCCGCAGCGTAGGCACCGCAGGAAGACTGTTCCCTGGAATTGGCTCCGCAACCCAAGCGGGGCTGCGACCGCTACGGAGCCGACGCATACCAGTCGGACACAGACTGTGCGGGGAGGTTCGTTGTCGAGTGGTCTCAGGTGAGAATCTCCTCGACCACCTGTCCGTGCACATCGGTCAGCCGGTAGTCCCGCCCGCTGTGACGGAACGTCAGTCGCTCGTGATCGAGCCCCATCAGGTGCAGGATCGTGGCATGGAAGTCGTGCACGTGGACGGCATCGGATGCCGCATGGATGCCATATTCGTCCGACGCGCCATGGACGTGGCCACTGCGCACCCCCGCCCCGGCCAGCCAGGACGAGAACACCCAGTGATGGTGCTCGCGGCCGCGGGCGCCGGCGTCCGCATTGAAGGGGGTCCGGCCGAATTCCGTGGTCCAGACCACCAGCGTGTCTTCCAGCATTCCCCGCTGCTTCAGGTCGGTCAGCAGGCCGGCAATCGGCTGATCGACATTCTTCGCCAGGGGTGCGTGGGTCTGCATGTCGCCATGGGCGTCCCAGTTGTTGGAGGAACCGACGTCGATCAGTTCGACAAACCGGACGCCGCGCTCGGCCAGGCGGCGCGCCACCAGGCACTGCCAGGCGAACCCGCGCGTGCTGCCAGGCTCCAGCCCATACAACCGCAAGGTGGCCTCGGTCTCTCCCGACAGATCAAACACGTCGGGAAGTTCCGACTGCATCCCGAAGGCGGTCTCGAACGAACGCATGCGGGCCGCCAAAGGGCCGGCCTGCCCCCGGGTTTCGAGGTGTCGCCGGTTGAGCCGTTCCTGAAGGGCCAATTCCCGCTGCTGCAGGTCTCGGGTGGCGACGCGGCGGCGGATGTTCGCCACCGGTTCGGGGCCGGGCAGAACCAACGTTCCCTGGTGTGATCCCGGCAGGAAATCGCTCGCCCAGACCTGTCCGCCGGCATAGGGGGTAAAGGGGGCGATCACCACAAACGAAGGGAGATTGCGGTTCAAGGTCCCCAGACCGTAACTCAGCCACGAGCCGAGACTGGGGCGGGCAAATGTGAACGAACCGGTATGGATTCCGAGAGTCGCCTCGTAATGATTCGTGTGGTCCGACCGCAGCGAACGAATCACGCACAGGTCATCGGCCCGCCCCCCGATGTGCGGAAACAGTTCGCTGACTTCCAACCCCGACTCGCCCCGGGGACGGAACTCCCACTGGGGAGGTCTCAGGAACATCGAAAATTCCCCCCGGCGTCCCTGGAACTCCGGAACGGTCACGGTCTTGCCCGCGTCGGCTTTCAAGCGGGGCTTGGGGTCGAAGCTCTCAACATGGGAAACTCCGCCACTCATGAAGAGAAAGATCACCCGCTTGGCGCGGGGTTCGAAATGGGGAGCGCGGGGAGCGAGTGGATCGAGAGGCGCCGGGCCATTTTCCTCGGCCGACAATTGCGACACGATGCCGTTCAGCAGCGTCGAGCCGAGCGTCATCGAGCGCAGTGCCGACCGACGGGAGAGGCAGGTGGTGGGGCAAGTCATCGCAGACCTTGGCGACCGGGCAGGACCGGCATTTGTCGGGTGAAGTGGATCAGTCGAGGTAGAGAAACTCATTGCTTCCCAAGAGCAGCCGCAGGCAGGCTCCCAGCGATTTGTGGTTCAACTCGGGCTCCGGCAATGGCTGGAGTTCACGCCGGTATTCCGCGAGGAAGTCCAGGCTCTCCTGCAGTTCGGCCGGGGAAGGGGGGCGCCCCAGGGCGGCGGACCAGGCCAGTTCCAGCTGCCGCTCGGGCTGTGGGCTGCGGCGGATCAGACGCTGTGCCCAGCGTTCGCTGGCGGCATGCAGGAAGGAGTCATTCAGGAAATAGAGCGCCTGGGTGGGAACCGTGGTGACCGTCCGTTCGGCGGTCGACGCGTTGGGGTCGGCCCCATCGAAGAGAGCCAGGAACGGATGCCGTTTGAGGCGCTGCGTCATCAGGTAAACGCTGCGGCGGTTGTGCTCATAAACCGCGGCGAACGGACCATGCTGCGAGAAGCCAAACGTCGTGGGATCGGGGAACGGATGCGCCTCCGCCACCTCGGGATCCAACTCTCCCGTCACGGCCAGAATGGCATCCCGCAGCTCCTCGGCCGACAGTCGCCGACGGGCAAAACCGACGGGGCCGGTCGGCTTGTCCGCCACGTTGTGCGTCCCGTCGGCATCGATCACCCCCTGCTGCCACGCGGCGCTGTGCAGGATGAGCCGATGCAGCGACTTCAGCGACCACTGCTGCTCGATCAGGAACAGCGCCAGGTGATCGAGCAGCTCCGGATGGCTCGGGGGTTGCCCCCGGACACCAAAGTCATTGGGAGTCTGCACCAGCCCCTGGCCGAAATGATTCTGCCAGACCCGGTTGACGATGACCCGGGCAAACAGCGGGGTGTGGGTGATCCATTCGGCCAGTTCCAGACGCCCGCTGCCGGCGACGCCGCGGGGCAGCGGCGATGCTCCCCAGACGGTCAGGAATCCGCGGGGGACCTCCTCACCCGGTGTGGTCGGTTCGCCCCGTTTCTGAATCCGCACCGAGTGCGGCGACCCGTCCGACATCGCATATGCCAGGGGGAACGGCCCGTGATTCAGCAGTCGCGTCAATTCCTGCTGATCCTGCTGCGCGCGGCGTTCCAGATCGGTCAGACGGCTCTTCAGCAGGGCGATGCGCTCGCGGCGGGTTGACGCGGCGGAGGCATCCGGCTCGGTGGCCGGTGCGTCAAAGGAACGCAGCGGCCCGGCCTGGAGCACGAAATTGTCGACCGCGAGCGCGGGGCGAATCCCCGGCAGATGCCCATAGCTGTCAATGAACGAGTAAGTGATCTTCCCATCCCAGCCAGTGGCCAACAGACCTTCAAACGGGATGGTCTCGTCCTGCCGGCACAGCTCGCCCCGGTAGGTTTTTTGATTGACGTCGAGCATCACCCGCACCTGGTACCACGTCTCGCCCCGCAGTGCCCCCACAAGGCCCGTCTCGGCACCGCTGCGGCGAAAGAACTGACGCCCGTTGAAGAACAGCTCGAGCGCCGCCGACGTTCCCGCACCCTGGCCGAGGTAAAACCGCCAGGCACCGTCGCCGCCGGCCGCCTGGGTCCCCAGCCGGAAGTCAAATGCCAGATGCAGCCGTCCCTCATCACTCGGAGCCGTCGGCGGAAGGGTGACCCCAAACCCGTCGTACTCGCCCCGATTGGGAAGGACGAACCCCTGCTTCCCCGGCGGATGGAGATTCGCAAACGGGCTCTGTCCTTCCGCAGACAGCCGGACCACACTGTTGGGACCAGGATTCCACGGACTCGCCGGAGCCCCGCCGGGGGGCTGCTGCTCGAGGTCACCATCGATGCCCGCCAGCGTCCGTAACTCGGCGATGAGCGAAGTGGGGTCTTCCGGCGGCTCAACACCCGGCGGCGGGGGAATTTCGGTCGAGACCGGAGGCAGAGGATCGGCACGCAGGGCCAGATTGTCGAACTCGAAACCGGGACGGGGCGTGTCGCCGGTGCCGGCAATCACCACCTGTGCGACGCGACCACTCCAGTCGGGGAGCAGGGGCAGGGGTCCCGAGGACTGGATGTGGCCCGGGTGACCCACCTGCAGCGAGAGTTCTCGCGTTGCCGGATCGAGTCGGCACTGGAGGCTCAACCACTGGTCGGCGGGAATGGCGGCGACCAACACCTCGGCTGGTCCGGTTCGCAGCCAGGCTCCGTCGGCACCCACACTCAGATCGAAAGCCGGTTGCCCGGCCGCATCCGTGACCGCGAAACGATGCCGTCCGGTCTGGCCGGGAATCGCGGTCGCCAGCCGGAAATCGAGATTCACAAACACCGGTGACTGGTCTCCCCCCGTCAACCACTCGGGAACCGTCTGCGTCACCTCGTAGGGTGCGGCGGCCGCGGGCACACTCGCCCCCACCCGGGCCGAGGCGTAGACCTGGCGATAGGGGCTTTGGGCGGCTGTGGTGACCGAGACCGGTCCCTGAGACATCCAGGGGGGTACCAACACGCCGTAGCTTCCCCCGGCCGCGGGCGCCTGCAGCTCGAAGTCGCCATCCAGGTCCCCCAGCCAGCGCAGGGTCGCATTGGGCACCGGCTTTCCCTGCCGGACCAGTGACTGCGACAGTTGCGACACCCGTTGCTCGAACTCTCGCCAGCGCGTCTGGGCTTCCCGCGGGGGCACGAGGGCCGCCAGAGTCCGCACCCGAGGTTTTTGTTCCGATCCGGGGAAGGGATAGCGCGTGCTGTCGAAGATGCCGTAGAGAGCGTAGTAGTCCCGCGTCGACACCGCGTCGAACTTGTGATCATGGCAGCGGGCACAACCGAGGCTCAGTCCCAGGAAGGTCTGGCCGAGGTTGTCGATCGTGTCGTGGATGGTCAGGTGGTGGTAGTTCTCGGAGTCGAATCCAAACCGGCGCGACAAGGCGAGATAGCCGGTCGAGATCAACTGTTCGGCATAACGCGGGCCCGGTTCGCGATGCGCAAGCAGGTCGCCGGCGATCTGTTCCCGCGCGAGCTGGTCGTAGGGGAGGTCTTCGTTCAGGGCGCGAATCACCTGGTTGCGGTAGCGCCAGGCGGTGGGGATGGGATAGTCGGCGGTTTCGCCCGCGGTGTCGGCATATCGCACCACGTCGAGCCACAATCGCCCCCACCGTTCGCCATACTGCGGCGAGGCCAACAGACGATCCACCACACGATCCCATGCGTCAGGAGCCCCATCGTCGAGGAAGGCCTCCACTTCCGCGGGAGTGGGGGGCAGACCCGTCAGATCGAACGTGGCCCGGCGAATGAGAGCGCGTCGGTCGGCCGGCGGGCCCGGCCGATGCCCCTGCCGTTCCTGACTGTGCAGCAGAAATTGGTCCAGACTGTTTCGGGGCCACAAGCGGTCTCGCACGGCGGGCAGGGGCGCCGCTCGCAGCGGCTCGTAGGCCCAATGCCCGGAGGTTGCGAATTTCGCCGATTGGGCTGGCCAGGGTGCGCCCGCCTGCAGCCACTGGCGGAGGTCGGCCCTCTGGTCTGGTCGCAACGCTTGCTTCGCATCGGGCGGCATGGCCGCGACATCGGCTTCCCGACGCACGGCCCGCAGCAGCAGGCTGTCGTCGGGGTTGGTCAGATCAATGGCCGGCCCCGAACGCCCCCCCCGCAGCAGCGACTCGCGGGAATCAAGCCGCAAGTCTCCGCCGGTTTTCTGGTCGCCATGACAGCGGAAACAGGTCCCGGCGAGAATCGGACGAATACGGTTCTCGAACCAGGTCTCGTCAACCTGGCCCAGGGCGGTCCCGCTCAGGCCCCACAGACTGCCGAGCCACAGACTGCCGAGCCACAGACTGCCAAGCCAGAGCCAGCCCCAGGCCAAGTGTCGAATGGTCAGCGATTTTCCGCGATGGTGCCGGCAGGTGTGGTGCATGGTGGGCTTCAGCGATCGCCGCGCAGGATGGCCTGCCGCAGATCTTCGACCTGGTTGAGATTGATCCCGTCGGGCTTCTTCTCGAGCAGCCAGTTGACGTCGCCCAGGGCTTCGTCCCGACGTTCCAGCGAAAACATCACAATCGCCCGGCGGACCCGTTCCTCCGGGTTGTCGGGATCGAGCCGGACGATGGCATCGAGGTAACGGGCGTGCGCGTCGTTGTCGCGCTGCTGCTCGGCCAACCCGCGCAGATTCCGCAGCACGCGCAACACCATTCCCCGGCGCGTCATGCTCTCGAGGTCCGACGCCTGGATGGGACGTCCCACATTCGCGCGGACCAGGGCATCCGCCTCATCATGAGTCAGTTCCACAGCCCGTTCGTAGACATCGATCAGTTGAGAGGGGCCCTCCGGGGGCTGATGCCGAACGACGAAGTGCGCGGGGAGCCCCACCCCAACCACCGACACTCCCAGTTTGCGGGCCAATTCGATGTAGATGATCGACAGGGTGATTGGCAGCCCCTCGCGGTCGTCGAGCACCTCGTTGACGTAACTGTTCGACCGGTGGTAGTAGTGGTCCCCCCGGGTGCCGTGGAAGCCGCATTCGGCAAACAGGTACTTGTTCAGCGCCTGCAGTTTTTGTGCCGGGGTGGCGTCGGCGGGGAGGTCTTCGGTGATGTCGCGGCTCATCCGGTCGAGCTCGCGGAGGTAGGCGTCGACATCCACTTCCTCGTTGTCCAGCCGGGCCACCAGCAGGCAGGCCCGGAACAGGTCCGCCTGGTCATCGCCCTGGGCGAAGATCTGCTCCAGTTCCTGCAGGGTGCGGCGTTCATGCAGGGCTGTGGCGGCGAGCCGCAGGTCCCGGGCCTGGCGTTCCAGTTCCCGGGCGCGATCCCGCATCGAATCGAGAGGCCACTGCGGCCGCTCTGGCAGGCCCCGCGTCGCCAATCGGCCCGCCTGCGAGTGGCGCCTCTGGCTCGCCAGTTGCTGTTCGAGTTCCCGGACCAGATCTTCCGCTTGAGCCGGTGTCTGCCCGTCGGCCGCACCGACGCGGAAATTCCGGAACTCGGCGACTGTCGAACGGAATTTGGCCAGACCCACCCGGCCCGAGGTGAGCCGGATGTCGGTCGATTCGATGACGCGCTGGCCATTGACGAAACATTCCAGACGCCCGGTTTCGAAGTGGACCCGCAGTTCATTCCACTCGCCCGGGCGATAGTGTTCCGACTTCACCTCGGCCAGCACCGGCCAGGAATTGACATCGGGACCCAGGAAGCAGGTCAGCCGCAGCCGGCCTCCGGTGGGGTAGAAGCCGTAATGCCGGTCGCCACCGTCCGCACAGAACGCCAACCCGGCCGCCCCCTCTTCATTGTCCAGCTTCACGGAAACCGAGAGGTCAAACGGGGCTTCCGGAGCGGGGGCGGTCGAGAGGCAGATGGTCCGGCCGCCAAATCCGTTGCCCATCCCCTCGGCGAGAACTCGGCCAGCCCGCTGTTTCCAGCGGCCGCCCATCAGCGCGGTCCATTCCTGGGGATCCAACGCCCCAATCGTCAGCCAGCGGGACATGACCGTGGGGTTGGGACTGTCCCGCAGTCGCTTGAGTTCATTCACCGGCATGGCGAATCCCAGGTTGTCGGTGACTGCCGACTTCATGGTCACCACTCCCAGCACCCGCCCCTGCCGGTCCAGCACGGGGCCGCCGCTGTTGCCGGGTTCGATGGGGATCGCCAACTGCAGCATGCTGCGCCGGTCGATTTCCTGGGTCCCCGACAGGACTCCCGCGACCACGCTGTATTTCAGCCCCTGCGGATTTCCCAGGGCAATCACCGACTGCCCCTGGCGAATGGCGGTCGAATCCCCCAGGGGGAGCGGCGGCAGATCGCGGGCGGCAACCCGGATGAGCGCGAGATCGACATGGCGGTCGAAGGCCTCGACGCTCTGCACCTCGAGACGGCGCCCATCACTGGTCTGCACACTGATGGGCCGGCCTTCCCCAATCACATGCAGGTTGGTGGCGATCAACCCCTCCCCGTCGATGACAAACCCGGTTCCCAAACCCTGGTTGCGCCCATCGCGGCCCGAAAAAGAGACCACGACGATCGACTTCCGGGCCTGCTCGGTCAACTCTTCGATGCTTCGCTCCGCGTCGGGAGAGCCCCCTCCCTCAGCGGCAGTCAGCCGGGCAGGCAGCACCAGTCCCAACACAACAGTCAGCAGCCACCATCTTCGACACGGCATGCAGCACATCCGCTTCTTCAGAGGGAACTCATGGTTTGGCAGGCCCGGCCCGGCCCGACCACCGCCGCTTCAGGGCAATTCCTTGATCCGCACGTTGCGGAACCGCACTTTGGCCCCCTGGGGCCAGGCTCCCACACCGCCGTGGACCTGGAACGCGATGTGTCCCTTGTCTCCCAGCACCCCTTCGAACGTCTTGTCGCTGGTGTACTCCGTAATCAGGGCACCATTGATCCAGGTGGTGATGGTGGGGGGATTGCCCTTCACGCGGCAGCGGACGGTGTTCCAGTCGCCCAGTTTCCAGATCCGGCTCCAGTCGACCAGGGGAAACCGCGATTCTCCCGGTTTCTCGGTCCCCCGGGCCGGACGGGGGCGGGCTTCGATGCCGGTCAGTTGCTTCTTCTCGGGATCGCTGTATTGGCCCCACAGGTCGAACGTGCGGTTCGAGGCCCCATCCAGTCCCTCGCGATAGATCTCCCCCACGTTTCCGTCTTCGTGGTAGTCAATCATCATCTGGTAGCAGTTCCCCTTCGCCGTACTGCGCATGAAGAAGCCCGAGTCGGGTCCCCAATCGGGCTTGGTCTCAAACACCACCTCGAAATTCGCGAACACCTCATCGCTGAGGATGATCCCGCCGTTGCCGCTTCCCGGAGGATCCTGTTCCCCCTCGATGGCACCGTTCACCACGTCCCACTTGCCGCCGGTTCCATGCCCGATCTTCTCGGGATTCTTGTGCCAGCCGGTCAGGTCACGTCCGTTGAAGAGTGTGCGAAACCCCGGTTCGCCTCCCTGCTGGGCATCGACTCGAGACGACCTGCCCGAGAATTCCAGGACGGTTGTCAAAACCAGTCCCCACAGCAGCATCGCAGCGCGGGCGCGAATCATCGGAAGCACACTCGTTTCAAGACAGGAATGGATCACCCCCCAGACGGGCGATTATGGACCGCTCAACCGGGGGGGGCAAGCCGTGGCGGCAATGACGCCACAACCCCGCTCAGTCCGACTCCGGCACCAACATCCCGCGCACCTGCCGGGCCACGTCCCGGACGTCGATGAGATCGGCCTTTGGGGGTGCGGCACGCTCGGCCAGGTACCACGTTTCGGTGAAACCGGCCGACTTCCCCGGTTCAATCCGTTCCCGCGGGCCAATCGGTTCGAGTTCGCACATGGGACCATCGGGATACCACACCGACATCGTCAACCCGGCCACTTCGTTGTAGGGGCGCTCGGGATCGACCGCGTACTGCTTGACGAACAGCAGATTGTTGAGCGTCTGATAGGCCATCCAGCCCCCCGCCGTGTCCATTCCCAACTTGGGGTGACGAGGCGCCCCGGTAATGATGAGATGCCCCTCCACCCGGCGGATCCGGGGATCGCGGGGACGGAAATTGATCAGCGAGTCGGGCTCGTACATCACGTAGCCTTCCGGAAACCGCGAGGGCTCGGTCAGCGGAATCACGCAAATGCCCCCGCCCACCGCGAAGGTCCGGCTCCAATGGCAATACTCGCGGGGGCGCGTTCCCACGTTCTTGATGATCTGACGGCATTTCAGGCGGGAAGTCTGTTCATCGAGCTGAAACTCCCGGATCAATTGCACGCCCGTCGCGGCATCGGGCTGGCTGGTCAGGCGGGCCGACCGGGGGCCAATCACCTCTCCCTGCCACCGGCCCGCCCACAACACCGGGTGGGGAGCAATGGTCTGTTCGGGCCCGATGTCGAACCGCCCCGCATTCATTGTTCCCCAGTCTTTCTCCGTCTGGTATTCCCAGCCTTCGTCTCCCGGAGGCAGGTAGAGGGCGTTGACTCCCTTCCAACTGTATTCCAGCACGCGGCCTCCCGCCCGGGGGCAGAGGGTCACGCGGATGGTTGTGTTCTCCAGTCGCAGGCAGTCGTCATAGCCATGAAAGGTCACCCGACTCGCGCCCGGCTGGTCCGCCGCAAACGCGTTCGAACAGCACAGCAGCGTCAGTAGGCCGCACCAGAATGGCTGGCGGTCGGTCGCGTTCCAGCGAAGCGCACACTTCATCGAGAATCTCCCGCCACAGCGTGGCGCTGAGGGTGAGGACGGGGAGTCAGAAAACAGGGCACGGCGTTCCTCAGTCCCGCTCCGGCCGCGGCCGGGTGACCGGTTGCCAGCCCCCCTCACGAGGATGTCCGGCCCGGGGCCAGTATCTGGTCGAGAGCCTGCAATTGATCGCGACGTTGCCGCAGCAGCTCCCGCAGTGGAACCTTCCGCCAGCCGTGGCGCTGCTCGGCGGTGGGAAGAAATCTCAGGTGATCCCGGCATTCCCGCGCGATTTCGGTCACGCCGGGAAAACCCGGTTGCGACTGCAGGTAAGACAGCAGCAACAGCCGCAGGTTGACTTCTTCGTCCGTATGGCGGGATTCCTGCGAATTCAGGCCGACCATCTGCGGAGTCACCACCAGGGGCTCAGACAGCGATTTCTTCAACCAACTGAGAAGCAGAGGGACGCTCTCGGGGTCCTGGGAAAGCCGGGCTCCCAGCCAGTGCACCACCCGCCGTTGCAGCATTTCATCCCCCCAGTCGAAGACTTCGCGGGCCAGGGCCAATCGATCCTGCGGGGTCTGGCTGGCGGCCGCCTCGACTTCGAACGCCAGGGCCCGCATCGGGGAGAGTTCCCCGGTTCGGCGCAGCAATGCACTCACCTCCGCGATGGGCCGGGGTTGAAGCTGGTTGATCGCCACCACCGTCGCCAGCGCGGTTTGACGCCGGGGAACACCAGCGCCGATCAGCGGATCGGACCGGGGAACTGGCAGGCTCGATTCGTTGGGCCGGGGCGCCATGAGCACTGCGTTGCCGGGAGCGGTGGATGGCTGGCCATTGAGGTTGGCCGGCAAATCCACCAAGAGTGGGGCGGTCGCGAGGCTCACCAGCTGCGGCAAACTGTCGAACGCATCCCGACCAAGCGATGCCAGCGTTTGCAGTGCCGAGGTGGCCAGCGCGTCGTCCGGTCCTTCGGCCAGCTCCAGCAGATGAGAGATGAATTCGGGGTCCGGTGCGGAAGCCGCCGGAGAGGTGGTTTCGCCCGAGCTGCCGCTGGCGGTCTCGCTCGACGTGGTGAGCTTGGCGATTTGGTCGAGCAGCACCCGGCGCTCTTTCTCGGAAGGATCCTCGGCCAACTGCTGCCGCAGCCTGGCGGCCAGACGCTCGGCCCGCTGCGGAGCCGCCGTTCGCAGCCGCAGCGCAACCGGATTCCGGAGGGCCGTACCCCCTTCCAGGAACAGCGTTTCCAGAGAGTCTCCAAACCGTTCTTCGGACCAGCCCAGTTGCCGCAGATGCTCTGCCCCCCGCAGTTGGTCCAGCGCGGGCAGGGTGGACAGTCGTTCTTCCAGGGATGTCAGATCCAGTTCACCCGGGGAGGCGATCGAGGCCAAGACTGAAAAGAGGGTGAAGTCGGTCATCTGCTCTTCGCCGGCGTCTTCGTCGAAGGCGATCTGGGGGACCGATTGGGCGGGGTCGATCTGGTCCAGGGTCAGAGGCATCGAGACATAGGCCTGGGCCGGGAAGCGGACAATCTGGCCGTCCATCGTCTGTTCCCTGGGAATCGAGAGTTTCAAGGGCAGGTTCAGAGCCAGCAGTGTTTCCGCCAGACGCCGCGCCGCAGGACCCATCTCACGAATGCCCCACAGCGCGATCGACTGGATTGGCGGTTGCCTGGTTGCCACCCCTTGTTCCAGTTCCTCCAGAGTCGCCTGGCTGGCACAGACCAGCAGTGCCAGGGCATAGCGGCGGACGTCGGAGTCGAGCTGTTCGTCCTGCCACAGACTTCGGGCCAGTTCGACCACCGAGGGGCTGGAGGCCTCCAGGGACAGCAGCGCTTGCAGGCAGGCCGCCTGGGCCGGGTGTCGACGGTCGGCGGCCAGTGGTTCGAGCCGGGGAATCGAGTCGGCCCCGATACACAGCATCAATTCGAGCGCGGTGCCGCGCACGATGGAATTTTCGTCCCCGCAGGCGGTCGCCAGTTCGTCGAGGGCGTGCAGGGGGTCACGATCGGCACCCGTCCAGGCGACCAGGGCTTCCCGGCGATCGGCCGGGTCGGGAGCAGAAAGCAATTGACGAACCTCGTCGCGCACCTCGGAGGGAGCATCTCGCAGGGAGGCGACCGCCAGCAGCGCCATCCGCCGCGCGGGTCCCGAATCTCCCTGCAGCGCGTCCAGCACCCCGGGCCAGGCATCTGACCCCAGGTCGACCCAGCGGTCATAGGCCTCGTGCCATTCCGCCGATTCTGACCGCAGCACCTGATCGGGATGCGTGTCTCGAAACCACTCCCGGGTGCGCCAGGCTCCCGCCAGGACCAGTGCCAGCATTCCCGTCAGCACGAGGGGAGAACCCAGGAGTGAATTTCGATCGGCGCTCATCAAGCAACTCCCCGTCACAAACCGTCTCGGCCGGCGTCAGAGGCGGTTGCGCTCCCGAACAGCCGACTCGCTGGATTCTTCCGCGGACACCCGTGGAATCAACAGCAGGTTCGCCCCCGCGTCACTCGAATCTCCCGCTCCGCCGGGAGCCTGGTTGGAGGCACTTCGTCGTTCCAGCACGAACTGATCCTTCCCCAACTGATGAAAGGAGAGATCCTGCCAGTCCCGTTCGACAAACTCCACCGCATCCACCCGGGCGTTCGACTCGGCCGATTCGGTCCAGTGCCTTCTCCAGGCAAAGAAATCCCACGACTCGGTCCGTCCCATACCCTCCCGCGAAACCACGTTCCAGAACGTGGCAAACCTGTCGTAGAAGTTATAGCGCCCAACCCACAAAAACTGTCCCCGGAAGTCCTGCAGGGGCAGATTGGCCGACATGCTGATCAGAGGGGCGTCTCCGATCGACGCGAAAATGCAGTTGGCAGCCGAGACCTGCAATTGGGGCGGCCGCCGCACCTCCACGGCACAATCGACTCGGGCCAGCGAGTCTCCCAGCACCACGGTCACGTGGTCCAGACGCAATTCCTGCGGGGGTTGATCCGAGGGGGCGTTGGTGGTCAGCCGTTCGTGCACCAGAGCCCCCCGCAGGGCAATCACACTTTGCCGGATCGACATCCGCAACGGTTCCGGTCTGCGGATCAGGAACAGATCTCCCTCACCGCGCAACAGGCTTTCCGACAGTTCCAGGTTCAGGGGGACCCCGGGAGTGGTTCCTGGAATCGGCATGTCGGGCATCATCGACCCGTCGGGATCGGTCCATTCAATGGCCGCCGCCGGCCGCCCCTGGGGATTCACAATGGTCACCACGCAGTCCTGCAGCCGCAGCAGGTCGGGACGGTCCAGGGCGAACAACGACCAGCTCTCGGCGCGGGTCGAATCTCCCACCAGCAACACGAACGAACAGCCGACCAGCTCGAGCCCTCCCGAGCCCACCGTCACCCCCCGGACTGAATCGGCATCGGGGACGGGTTGCGGTGCCAATTCCACAATCGGCGCGTACCGCCGGTCGGCGCGGATCATCACCCGCCGCGAAATCTTGAGCCCCGCTTCCCGGCGGCGTCCGTTGAACCGCAGTTCAATCACCGCTCCATCACTGCGGACCGCCGCCAGGGCCCCTTCGAGGGTGGCGAACCGGCGGTCGCCGGTTCCCTCGCGGCCAATCAAAACGAATCCCTCATCTTCGAGGGAACCCTCAGCCTCGGTGGGGGGGGCGTCGGGGCCCGGGCTGATCCGGGTGGTCCGCTCGGGGCCACCCCGGTTGGATCCCTCCGAGACTTCCTCCCGCGGATCGGCCGCGCGCCCCGTCAGATCCTGCGTTTCCAGACGGCTGCTCTCGAGCAATTCGGCCGCACTCCCCGTTCTGGGGGGGGGCGCGTTCGCCTCGCCGGTGAGGGGCAAGATCCCCGCCAGCTCGCGCGCTCCCGATTTCAGTCCCGCCACGACTGGGGCCGCCTTCGGGACAGCCGCTTCCACAGGCGATTCTTCGGGAGTGGCGGCCGGTTGCAGGCGGGCCCCGGCTTCGACCGGATCCACCCGTCTCGGTTCCAACGCCGCCGGTTCGAGAGGCCGGACCGAGCTGGTCGCGCCCGGCGTTCCGCGGCCAAACTCCAGCCAACCCAGCATCAACAGCAACAAGGCCGCGGTGGCAAGGGGGGCCGCGTTGCGGCGCCACACCGAGGGGCCCGGGGGAGGGGCCGCCCAAAAGGTTCCTTCCGGGCCCGCTGGCTGCAACCCCAGGGATTGCGCCACCTGGGTCAATTCCCGTACCAGCACAGCCGGGGTTTGCTGTCGGCTGCGCGGGTCCTTGGCCATCATCCGCCGCACCACCGTCGCCAACAGGGGGGGAACCTCGGGATTCTTCTGGCTGGGATCGGGGGCGGCTTCTCCCTGGTGAGAGAGCAGCTTCTGCAAAACGGTTCCCTCCGGATAGGGGGGTTCCCCCGTCAGCATGTGGTAGAGCGTGCAGCCGAGCGAGTAGATGTCACTGCGGGCATCCGCCTGGCGCGGGTCGCGCGCCTGCTCGGGAGCGATGTAGTCGAACGTTCCCAGGGTGGTGCCAGCCGAGGTCAGATCTCCCTGCGCCTCATCACCCGTCTGCCACCGGGCCAGCCCCATGTCAACCAGCTTGGCCACCCCTTCGGGGGTCCACATGACGTTGGAAGGTTTCAGATCCCGGTGCACGATTCCGCGGGCCGCCATGTGCAGCAGGGCGCGGGCAATCTGCGACGCGCAGTTGACCACCGTCACCACGGGGAGCGGGCCATCCCGCTGGATCAACTCCCGCAGGTTCAATCCGGGAATGAACTCCATCGCGATGAACTGCAGGCCCAGATCATCCCCCACATCAAACACCCGGGCCAGGTGCGGGTGGTCGAGTTGCGCCGCCAGTTGCGCCTCCCGACGAAACCGCTCGGTCATCGTGGGATCACGCGAGAGCGCCGGAGACAACACCTTCAGTGCCACCGTTCGCAACAACCGGGTGTCCTGGGCCCGAAAGACCGCCCCCATACCGCCGCCGCGAATCCGCTCCTCCAGCACATAATGCCCCAACCGCGGCGGAACCCCTTCCGCCATCGGTTCCCCAACCCCAACGCCGGTCGCGGTAAACAACCGTTCGACCAGACTCGAGGCGGGCAGGCCGGACGAGGGCAGGCTGGCGGGGGGGCCGCCGAGACCCGGCACCCCCACCTGAGTGACCGCCGACTGGCTTGCCACGGGCAGGACGGAACCAGTCAGGTGGGATCCGGGCAGGTGGGATCCGGGCGGGTGGGATCCGGGCACAGCCGATCCCGCCCCGGAAAGGGGGGCGGATGACAGATTCCCCGACCCTGCGGAGGCGGACCAGGTGCCACCCCCACCCGGGCGTCCTTCGGGGTTGACCACTGTTCCCGCCTCGTCCGGGGGGAGTCGTGGAACCTGGGTGCTCCCCGGGTTCGAGTGGTCTTCGGTCATGGGCTCCCTCCCCCAAAACGCCTCCGGACGTCTCCCCAGGGAATGGACCTGCGAACCGGACTTCCCCGCCTCGCCAGTCTACTCACCATCGCGGATTCTCCGGACTTCGTGTTGGATCGAGCGGAGATAGGGATCCAGGGAATTGATCAACCGCTGGGTGAAGTCGTCGCTCTTGACCACCGCCGCCATCACACTGCGAATGGTCGAGTCGGCCACCTCGGCCGAGTCCTCTCCGCTGTTCGCCTCCAACAAGTCCTGGGCCCGCTTCAGCGTGGGGAGATACGACTGCGACAGATGCTCGGTCAATTCACGCAAAAGCTGCTCGGCATGCCCCAGTCGTTCCCGCAACGATTGGTCTTCCAACGCCTGTTCCGACATGGCGGTCAACCTCCGGCGGGTTCGTGGAGTCGCTTCCCAAAACATATTAGATATCATGTCATCGATGAGGGTCAAGCCGACCGCCTCTCGTTTGTACAGTTCTGCGATCCTCTTCCTGGTTCTTTCAGGCTGTTCCTCTTGCGAATTCTGCTCCTGGCCGACATCCATGCGAATTGGCCGGCTCTGCGAGCCATTCAAGAGCCGTTTGACGCGTGCCTCTTCGCCGGCGATCTGGTCGATTACGGCGTCGATCCCGCCCCCTGCGTCGATTGGATCCGGAACCACGCGTACGCTGCCGTCCGGGGAAATCACGACCACAATGTGGCCCAACGCGTCGCTCCGCGGCCCGGTTGGGGTTTCCGCCAGCTCATGGCCAGCACCCGGCCCCTGCAGTGGGAGCGGTTGAACTCGCGGCAGTTGAGATTTCTCGCGCGGCTACCCATCCAGACCACGGTCGAACTCGATGGCCTGCGATTCACGCTGGTGCATGCCACACCCCGCTCTCCGTTTGACGAATATCTCCGCGACGATCCCCAGGCCTGGCAACTGCGGACCGCTCATATCGCGACGGATTTCCTGTGTGTCGGGCATACCCACACCCCCATGCACATCACGCTCCCCAAATTGCAGATCATCAATCCGGGCAGTGTTGGTCAACCCCGCGACGGAGATCCCCGCGCCTCGTATGCCCTCATCGAGAATGGCCAGGTGCAGTTCCGCCGGGTGGAATATGACCTCGATGAAGCCGTCGCGCAGCTGCATGAGGCGCAGCTCCCCCCGGAGGTAGTGAAGATGGCCGAAAGCGTGCTGCGGACCGGGGGCCACATCGCGCCGGATCCCATGTTGCCTCCCCCTTCCCGGTCGGCCTGATCGGCGGTCCTCCGGCCGCAATCCGACCGGGCCAGGCACTCTCCCGGCGACCTCGCGAAGCCCCTGCATTCCGCTGCGCCGGCGATCCCCAATTGATCTACCCGGCCGCATGTCAAACCCATAAACTTCGCAGGCATACGTTCATTGTCTTCAAAGGAGTGCCTGTTGATGTCTGCGATTCGGAAGTCGCTCTGGGGGCTGTTGGCCGCACTGGTGCTGGGCCCGCTTTCCACCCCTCCTGCCGTCTTGGCCCAGGATGCCAAGACCAAGCCGGCCCCCAAGGCCAAGGCTCCCGCCGCAGCGCGGTTTTCCGAGAAAGACTGGCCCTCCCTCGTCGCCCGCAAAGCCGAGTTTCTCAAAAAGCTCGACTCCCTGAAGGAGCAGTTTGAGGCGGCCAACAAGGCCCAGGACGATGAAGCCCGCCAGAAACTCGCCCGTCAGTTCCAGGCGATGCAACGCGAGTTCGTTGAACAGGTCCAGCCGGGGTTGCTGTCCCTCGCGCCGGCCATCTACGCCAGGAATCCCCTCGATGTCGACGCGGCCGAGATTGTCATCACCGAGGATTTCCAGGAGAACCGGTATCGCCAGGTGCTTGAGAAAGTCGGCAAGATCTTTGAGTCGGGGAAGAAAAGCGCCCCGCTGCTGACCTTTTTGGGAGTGTCTCAATTCGCCACCCACGACTTTGAGGCGGCCCGCAAGTCGCTGGAAGAGGCCCGCGACGCCGACCTCAATGTCTTCCCCGTCATCGGCGGCCCGTTCCTCGAGGCCTGTACCGACTACCCGGCCTTCTGGAAGGAAGAGCAGGCCCTGCGCGCCAAGGAAAAACAGGCCAACGATCTGCCCCAGGTGCTCTTCAAGACCACCAAGGGAGACGTCGTCTTCGAGCTGTTCGAGAACGAAGCCCCCAATACCGTCGCCAACTTCATCAGCCTGGTCGAGAAGAAGCAGTACGACCACCTCAAGTTTCACCGTGTCATTCCCAACTTCATGGCCCAGGGGGGCGATCCCAACACCCGCGATGACGATCCCCAGAACGATGGTCAGGGAGGGCCCGGTTACAGCATTCCCTGCGAATGCTATGGCAAGAACGTCCGGCGTCATTTCCAGGGTTCTCTCAGCATGGCTCACGCCGGCAAAGACACCGGTGGTTCGCAGTTTTTCATCACCCACCTCCCCACCCCCCATCTCAACCCCGATCCCGAGCTCCAAAAGGGACATACGGTGTTCGGCCGCGTGGTCAAGGGGCTCGATGTCGCCCTCGCACTGCGCATTGCGGATGAGATCGAGTCGGCCAAGGTCTTGCGCAAACGCGACCACGAATACAAGCCGAAAACCATCGCCGACCCCCGCGCCTCCCGCAAACGCCCCCCGGCCAAATCGGATGACGGCGGCAAGTGACCGGGGAACTCTCCCGTTCGGTCACCACTCCTGAGTCTTGCGTTCTCTCGCTGTTTGTTGGGCCGGTCGCGGGTCACTCCCCGCGACCGGCCCATTTCTTTTCCCGCCCACAGTGCAATCTGACGCCGACGAGCAGCCCGGTCGAAACAACAGCCCGGTCGAAACAATCGCCCGGTCGAAACAATTGCCCGGGCGCCCGGCTCGGGCCTTCGGCCGCGTCAGTCTTCCAGCTCAAGGGTGCCGACCCGCCGGGGTTCATCCCCCACCGACTGGGCGAGAAATGTCAGCCAGGCATCGGAGTCGGCCGCCTCGCGGCTTACATCCAGCCGACGGTCGGCGGGCAACTGACGGAAACCCGGATCGGCCGACTCGGCGCGGGGACGTGTGGTCTCGGCCCTCCCCCCCGGGGTACCCCTCCAGGCGATGAGCCCGGGCTCTTCGCCGGCCCCCCGATCGCGATGCTCCCAGTCGACCAGCCGCACGGCCGACGCGAACGCGGAAGGCTCGCGAAGCAGCCGTTCCCGCCAGGCGGCGGTCCCCCCGGCCAGGGCGATCGTCACCGGACGGCACCGCCAGCGGTCGCGCAGTTCCACGACGGTCAGACCCTTGTCGGGATGACGCCAGTCGGCACAAATCTCGCCCAGGGGCTCGAGGACGAAACGGCGGTACCAACATGCGGGATGGGGCAGTGTCAAACGGGGGGTCTCGCAAACCACTTCTCCATACCAGATCAGATCGAGGTCGAGCGGGCGGGGGCCCCAGTCGACTCCCCGCACCCGGCCCAATTCCTGTTCGACCCGCTGCAGTTCGTCCAGCAGCTCCCGGGGCGAGAGGCGGGTCTCCACCAGGCAGGCCGAATTCAGATATCTCTGCCCGTCATCGGGGGCCCCCACCGGAGTTGTGTCGTACAACCCCGCCTGGGCCACGAGCGACACTCCCCTCTGCCGCAGAATGTCCAGGGCGTGGCAGAACGTCTGGGCGACAGGTCCGCGGTTTCCCCCCAGTGCCACCGCCCCTCTGGTCATCTCGCCATTCCCGCCTGAAGTGCTGGCACCGCGTACTCGCTGGCCCCTCGTCCGATTCGACTCCCGTGGACCATTCTACCACGTCCGGTCGCAGATCGAGCGGCGTCCCCTCGGCAGGCCCGGGTCTGGGTCTGCCGAGGGGACGCCGCGGGCTGCGGGCTGCCGCAATGATTCGCGCCGCCGGCACTCAGGCGGCGTCGAGGGCGGCGTCCTGCCGGAGCGACTGGACCCACGGCGAGCTCAGCATTCGCCGGGCCCGGGCCTCGGCCCGCTGCTGGGCCCGCGAGTGTTTCAGGCCGGGCTTGGCGGCGACCGCGGCTGAGGCGTGCGTCACATGCACGAGATGTTCGGCCATTTCCCACACCGGGAACAACGGCGTTTCGTAGCCCGCCTGCCACAGTTGCCGGGCGATGGCATGGCCCCCGGTGATTTCACCCGGCTCTGGGCAAAACGTGAGATTGTGCCGGAGCAGCACCTCGCGCGAATACATCGCACAGTAGTCGCGGGGGTAGCGCCCCTGGTGGGTGTCGTGACGACCCGGTCGGCCCAGCAGCCGCTTGAGCCCCGAGACCGCCTCCCCAACCACCCGTTTCTGCCAGAGGTAGAGGGGATGCTCGAGTTCGAGCTTCCAGGCGCCGGTGCCGGCGGCCTGGGGATGGCGGGCCAGTTCGCGCAGGAAAGGGGCCAGCCAGCCATCCCGCTGGATGAACACATCGGAGTGCATCGTCACGAAGTATCTGCCCCGGGCGACCCGGGCCCCCGCGTCCCACGCGGTGAAGACGTTCATCGGCCAGTTGGCCGGAGACTCTTCGGGACGTTCGATAAGGCGAATCCAGGGGAGCGATCGCAGCCAGTCGAGGCTCTCGTCCCGCGAACCGTTGTCGACCACCAGGATCTCCAGGTCGACTCCGCACGAGTGCCGCCGCAGCGACCTCAGGCAGATCCGCATCATGTCCCCCACCTGCCAGTGGGGAATGCAGACCGAGACAAGGGGGGGTGACGTGCGCGAACCCGCGAAGGTCATGAGAGGCATCCTGCCAAAGGGCGAGTCACGGACCATTCCAAAAGCCGAACCGCCGGTAACCTAACAGGTCACCGGCGGTCGCGGAACATCGATTTGTCGGGGGGTCAGCAACGAATCCCCGGAGGGTTGTTACTGTTCCACACCCAGCAGTTCTTCCTCTTCCTCCTGGATGATGATGCGGGGGGTGACCATCAGCATCACGCTTTCCGCATCGCGACCCACACCGGTGTTTTTGAACAACCGGCTGAGGTAGGGGATCTTGTTGAGGATCGGTACCCCGGCCATGGTGCGGCCTTCCTTGAGCCGCTTCACGCCGCCCAGGAGCACCGTGCCGCCGTCGGGCACACTGACCGTGGTCTGGATCTGGGTGAACTGGAAGCTGGGCTGCTGGAGGGTGACGTTGAGACCACCCCCGCCCTGACCCCCCTGGCCCCCCTGGCCGCCGCCCAGGCCACCCTGGCCGCCGCCGAGACCACCTTGTCCGCCCCCCTGGCCGCCACCCTGCCCGCCGAAGCCGCCGATGCCGCCAAACCCGCCGCCGAAGCCGCCGCCCCCCTGGCCGCCGAAACCTCCGCCGACGAGCCCACCGCCGCCACCGCCGCCGAGGCCACCCTGGCCGCCGCCGCCCCCCTGGCCGCCGAAGCCGGCACCGCCGCTGGCCGACTGGAAGGTATCCACCCGGGTCACGGCACTGAACAGCGGAGACAGGCTCAGCCGCACATA
>CAIOTJ010000234.1 GCA_903861195.1 uncultured Planctomycetaceae bacterium
GAGGTGTGGGAAGAGACCGATCTGCCGCGGGTCGAGGCGCTGAACCAGGACTTGGCCCGGTGGAAAGCCAACGGGACGGCCCCCTCCGCCGCCGGGCAGATCGAAAGGCTGCAGGCCGAACTGGCCCCCCTTCGCCAGCGCGCCCGACGAACGATGATTACCCGTCGCCGCGAGCCGCGGGTGATTCGCGTCCTGAACCGGGGGGACTGGCAGGATGAAACCGGCCCGGTGGTCGCAGCCCGCCCCCCCGCTTACCTGGCGGGGGATCTCCCCCCTGGCACGCGAACCCGGCTTGATCTGGCGGACTGGCTCTGCCAAGACGCGGCGGGCCAGACGGCCCGCGTGTTTGTCAATCGCATCTGGGCCCTGCTGTTTGGCGAGGGACTCTCCCGCTCGCTGGACGATGCCGGGGTGCAGGGAGACTGGCCCAGCCATCCCGAACTGCTCGATTGGCTGAGTGCCGAGTTCGTCGCCTCGGGCTGGAATGTGAAGCACCTGCTGCGCTGCATCGTCACCTCGCGGGCCTACCGGCAAACATCACGGCCCAGCGAAGACCAGCGGGCCCGCGATCCCGAAAACCGGCTCTTCACCCACCAGAACCCATGGCGGCTGTCGGCCGAGGCAATCCGCGACCAGGCCCTCGCCGCCAGCGGGCTGCTGGTTGCGCAGATGCGCGGCCGCCCGGCACGTCCCTGGCAACCGGCCGGTTATTACGTGCAGTTGAACTTTCCCAGGCGCGACTACCAACCCGACACCAATTCCCAGCAGTACCGCCGCGCAGTTTACATGCACTGGCAACGGCAGTACCTGCATCCCATGCTGGTGGCGTTCGATGCCCCCACCCGGGAGGAATGCACGGCCCGCCGGAATGTCAGCAACACCCCACAGGCGGCCCTGGTGCTGCTGAACGATCCCACCTTCCTCGAGACGGCCCGGGCCCTCGCGGTGCGCGTGCTGCGCGAAGCAGTGCCGAACTCCGCCCCCGAGACCGATGCCGAGCGCGTGCGGATCTTGTGGCGGCACTGGCTCGACCGCCCACCCACCCCCACCGAGCAGGCCGAAGCACTCGCCTATCTCGCCGAGTCCCGCCGGGACTTCGCCGACGAGGCGGCCGCCCGGGCCTTCCTCTCCCCTGGCCAGTACCAGCCCCTCGCGGTGGGCGATCCCGGGGAACTCGCCGCCTGGACCTCCCTCGCGCGGCTCGTGCAAAACCTGGGGGAAGGGTTAATCCGCGAGTGAACCTGGGGCCAAAGCGCGATCCGGCCGGTTTGCACTCTGGCGTCCCGGAACTGGAGTCCGATTGCCCTCCCCTGCCCTCGCGGCGAAGATCTCAGCACCGTTTGATGTCAGCTGGTCAGATCCGCTTGCGCCTCGTCCTTGCACTCCCGCCCCACCATCCCTCGCCCAGCGATTCCATGATGCACCCCAACTTCCCGCTTCGTCGTCGCAACGTGCTGCGTTTGGGGGCCGTGGGGCTCAGCTCACTGGGGGTCCTGCCCCGGGCGGTGGCCGTCCCCCGCCAGGCCCGCGCCAAGCAGGTGTTGGTGATCTTCGAGCAGGGGGGGGTGTCGCAGATGGACACGTTCGACCCCAAGCCCGAGATGCCGGAGGAACACGCCAGCCCCTTTCCACAAATCGACACCAACGTGCCCGGAGTGCATGTCACCGAGCTGCTGGCCAGGACCTCGCGCCACCTCGACAAGCTCACGCTGGTGCGCTGCATGACCCAGCCCACCCCGGGCATCAGCAACTCGCATCCCAAGGGAACCCAGCACGTGCTCTCGGGAGAAGCGCCGGGCGGCCCCGACGAAATGCCCGATATCGGATCGGTCGTCTCGTATCGCCTGGGCACCTCCGCCCGGCACCTCCCCAGCTATATCATGGTCCCCGGGACGGGAGAGCAGCACGACAACACCCGGCTGGGGTTTCTCCCCCCGGCCCATTTGGTGTTCAAGACCGGAGGGCAGCCCCACAAACCCGACTGGAAAGTTCCCAACCTGGGACTCTTGGGAATCGACGAGCGTCGGTTCCGCGACCGCACCGACCTGCTGAGTACGCTCGACGTGGGGGTCCCCGCGTCGCGGGCCGCCCGCGATGCCAATGCCCTCGCGTCGCTGCGGGAACAGGCGGTCGACATGCTGACCAATCCCGCCACCCGCCAGGCGTTCGACCTGCAGGCGGAACCGTTGGCGCTGCGCGAGAAATACGGCCTGGGGCATCGCGGCCAGTGCTACCTGCTGGGCCGCAAGCTGATCGAGGCGGGGGTGCGGTTCGTGACGGTCGAGTGCCGCGAGCCGCCGGCTCCCGAATTCCCCGGCGGCAGCAACATGAACTGGGACCACCACGACTTCATCTACTCGACCGGTTCGACCGCGATTGCCAATGGCGGCGCGGGGGCGGGCCGCTGGGGAATCGGCACCTGGCCCATGATGGGCAGTACGGACCAGGCATTCGCCGCGTTGATCGAAGACATGCACGATCGCGGCCTGCTGGCCGAGACGCTGGTGGTCTTCGCGACCGAGTTCGGCCGCACTCCCCGCATCAACGACCGCAAGGGGCGCGACCACTGGACGCACGCCTTCACCATGGCGTTCGCCGGGGCGGGGGTCCCGGGAGGCCAAATCGTCGGCTCGACCGATCGTGAAGGGGGCTTCATCACCAGTTCGAACGCCTACACGATCGAAGACTACGCCGCGACGATCTACGAGAAACTCGGCATCAACCGCCACGATCCGCTCTACACCCCCACCAACCGCCCGATCTACCTCGCCCGCAAGGGAGAGGCCATTCCGGAACTGATGTAACGCGTCTCTCGCCGCGCGGTATTCCCACCACCGCCACCCCGGTTCCGATCGTCCCGCAACCCAAGTCTCCACCCCGGTGCGACTGCTGTGAAACGCCTTCCTGTGAAACTTGGCTTGGTGAAAGGTCTGCTGCAACTGCTGTGCGGCGTACTGCTGCTGGCGGTGGGGGGGGTCGGAGTGAACCGGCTGCTGGCTCAGCCACCGGACCCCGCCGCTCCCACGGCAGCGCGCGATCCCCTCGCTGGACTGACCACGCTCGACGTGGTCCCCGCCGAGGTCGAACTCACCTCC
>CAIOTJ010000235.1 GCA_903861195.1 uncultured Planctomycetaceae bacterium
CACATTGGGAGGCAGATGTCCCCAGACATCGTTCGCGACCGCGCGGCGCCGCGCTTCTTCGGCCGCTTTCTGCTGGGCCGGGTCGAGTTTGTCCTGGGCATCTTGCGGATTCTCACTCCGCTCGCCCGGCTGCTGCTGGGCAGGCTGGGGCTGCTGCTGCGCGAGTTGGCGATTGCGGTTCTGCTGCCGTTGCCGCCGGCTTCCCGACTGTCGCTGCTGTTGCTGCCGCTGCCGCTGTTGCTGCGACCGGCTCTGCCGCTGCTGCTGATTGCGTTGCTGGTTCTGCTGCTGTTGCTGGTTTTGCTGCTGCTGGTTCTGGTTCTGGTTCTGACTCTGCGACTGCGACGGCGGAGGGGGCTGCTGCAGCAGATCGAGAATCTTCTGCAATTCATCGGCTGCCTGGTTCTGCAGCTTCCGGGTGTCGTCGCCCGTGTCCGATTGCGTCAACCGGTCTTTGGCCGTGCGCATCTTCTCAATCGCCTGCTCCAGTCGGTCCCGAGCCTCGGCGAGGGGAGGGCGGCGGTTGGGATCGATCTGCTCGGCCAGATCGTCCTCGGTCAATTCGTCATCCGTCTCACGCACCGCAGGGGGAGATGCCGGCTTCCCGGCGGCCGGCGAACCAGCGTCCGCCTCGGAAACCGGGGCCTCGTCTTCGGAAGACGTGGGAGTCTCCGCCGGCTCAGCCGCTTCCGGAACCGTTTTGTCGGAAGGTTCTGATGAGGCGGGTGTCTCGGGCAGCGGTGTCTCGGGGGGGGGAGTTTCCTGCGCCGCCACTGCGGCGCCCGGTCCGATCACACCAGACCCGCTGGGGTCGAAACCGGCGGCGGTCAGGCACAGGCCCAACCACGCCACGACCCCACTCCACAACCAGCGGGAGACGGCCGAACGCGGAGCAAAAGTGGGATCAGTCAACATCGGGCAGATCCTCGGGGGTGGCCGGCTTCTCGCCTGGCGGGTTCGGCTTGTCGTCCGGCAGGAATCCGGGCTCTTCTTCGGTTTCTTTCGCCGGCCGTTTTTTCTTCGGCTCGCCAATGATCATGTCGGGATCGTCCGCGTCCATCTCGTCGCCCCCCTCATCCCCCTCGGCATCACTTTCGTCCGGCTCATCCTGTTCGGCCAGCATCTCCGAAAGCTCGCGCGCCAGGTCGGCCAGTTCTTCCTGGTCGACCTGCAGGCCCCGCAATTCGGCAGCATCCGAATCGGTCCACTCGCGGCCAGGCTGCGTCCGCTGCGCGTCCATTTCAGCCGTGCGGGCCTGCATCTCACGCTGCAGATTCACCAGAATCCGGAACTGCGCAATCGTGGGAACCATCTCTCCCTGCGGCTGCCCGCCAGACTCCTCTCCCTCTTCTCCCGGCTGCTGCTGCTGTTGTGGCTGACCCTGCTTCGCCTGCTGCCGGGCATTGATGGCCTCGACCATGTCGACAAACCGCTGCCGGGCGGCAATCTGCAGCGCCTGGGTGGGGGCATCGACCTCCTTGCGGGCGATTCTCTCGGCCGCCTTCTGCATCTGCCGCGCCGCCCCGCGCAAAGACAGGGCATACACCTTCGCCGGGGCCAGCTTCTCGGCCAGACTCTCGGTCTCCAACCCCAGCCCCCGCTGCAAGTCCCCCAGTTGCTTCAGCGACTGGTTCTGCGAACGGCTCCATTTCCCCGAGGCGGTATGGGCGGCGTCAAGCCGTTGCGACTCGTCAATCGCCGCCTGCTGCCGCCCAATCATCAACTGCAAATCCCCCAGGCTCTTTTCGACCAATTCCTCGGCCAGCCTCTCACGGGCCTCGGTGATCTCCTCCTTCAACTCTTCCTCGGCCTGCTGCAGGTCGTCGAGCGACTCCTGCATTTCGTCCTGTGCCTGTTCCGGGGGTGACTGCTCGAGAGATTCCTCGGCATCTTCCATCCGCTGCCGGGCCCGGTCGACCGATTCCGACGCCCGCTGCGCCCCAGACCGCTGCAGCAGCCGGGCGAGTCGGGCCGTCTCTTCTCGCAACTGCTGCTGCTCTTGCCGCAGCTTCTCGAGAGTCTCTTCCTTCTGGGCCCCCTCGGGCATCCCCCCCGCCTGCTGCAGTTGGTCCTGCAACTGCTGCTGCCGCTGGGCCAGGCTCTCCATCTCACTCGCCGCCTGCTCCAGCTTTTTCACCAGGGTTTCATCATCGCGGCTGCGGCGTTGCTCGAGCGTGGCCGAGAGTTCCTGCATTTTCTTCAGCACATCCTGCTGGGTCCGCGAGGCTTCGCCCAGGTGCTTCTGCTCGATGTTCGAGGCGGCCTCTTCCATCTTGCCCGCCAGCTCGGCCTGCTGTGCCTCTTCCAATGTGTCGCGCAGGGCGTCGGCGGCGGGGGTCGGCTCGGCCTCCGCCTGGTTCTTCACCTGCTGTTGCAGTTTTTCTTCCAGGTTTTGCAGATCCTGGGCCGTGGCCCGCTGCTGTTCGGCCAACTGCGCCAGATCGGCCTCGGTCTGCCGGTTGTTCTCTCCCGCCGCCTCTTGCTCCAGCAGTTTCGACTGCAGTTCCGACGTCTTCTCCTGCAGGTCCCGCTGCTTCCCCGTCAGCTCATTCAACTCGCGCCCCAGATCGCGCTCCGACCGCCACTCGGCCAATTCCCGCTGCATCTCGTCGAGCGATTCCAAAACGTCGGCCTGGTCCTCCCGGGCCTGCTCCAGTTGTTGGGCCACTTCCTGCGCGGCGTTCCGCTGGTCGGTCTGTTCGGCCGACTTGCGGGCCGCCCCCAATTCCGACTCAATCTCAGGCAGAGTCTCCTGGCCCAACTGGTCGAGCTGCTCGGCAATTGCCTCGAGACGACGTTCGACCTGCGGGTCTTCAATCTGGTTGTTCCGCAGTTCCTCCAGCGTCTCGCGGGCCTGCCGCGACAGCCCCACCGCCGGGTTCGACAACTGCGAGTTGACCTCCCGCTGCAACAGCTCGGTCCGCTTGAGCGCGTCGAGATCCTCCCCCCGCAGGGTGCCGGTCTTCTCCAACTGCAGTTCCAGCGCCCGCGTCTGATCCTGCGCCTGCCGCTGCTGCCGGGCGAGCTGATCCAGGCGGTGCAGCAGTTCCGATTGCTCCTGTTCCAGTTCGCGGGCCTTCTCCTGGGCCGTCACCACCGTCAACACCCGCACCACACTGCGGCGAATGTGCCGCGTCCCATCGGTCGGATGCACATAGTCATCCAGCGCCTCCGAGCGAAACCGCAACTGGTCCCCCGGCTTCAGCTCGAACGGAGCCAGGTCGAACGCATATTCCGAAACCAGCTCATCGGGCCGCGCGTCGCCGGCGAACAGCGGCACGGTGGTTTCCGCTCCATTGTTGACGTCGTGCACGATCCGCACTTCGGCCAGCCCCAGATCATCCCGCGAGACGATGCGCACCGCGACCTTGGCCTGAGGAGCCACCTGCAAATCCGACGCGGGCACTTCGATCAGTGTCTCGGGCTCCTGATCGGCGATTCCCCGGACCTCGTACCGCACCAGGTCGGAACTGGTCACTCCCTCGGGATCGCGCAGCTCAAACCACCAAGACGTCACCCCCGGCTCGGTGATCGTGAACTCCCCCGACACCGTCTGTAGATCGGCGTCGAGCGTCAGCGGCAGCCGCTCGCGGTCCCGCAGCCGCAGGGTGGCCCGCTCCAGCGGACGGCTCCCCCGGGCCCGCACCTCCACCCGCGAACCGACCAGAGCCGAAACATGCCCCACCCCCGCCGGCAGTTCCTCCACTGCACGCCGTGTGTACGCCGGCGCAGTCACCCGCACCTGCAGCCGTTCCACAATCGGCGGATTGACCACCTGCAGCGTCCGCCACGCCATCGTGTAGTCATCCCCGCCCACCACCCGAAATTCCAGGGCGTTCTTGGGAGCGGCAATCTGCCCGACACCCACTTCCTTCAGTCCCCGGTCGTTGTCGGGGAGGTTCACGGGACGCAACGGCTCGACCTGGGGGGCCGTGGCCGACTGCACCGGCCGGGTCTCGAGCAACACCCGCTGCGGCAGCCCTCCCCGACTGTTCACCGCGTGGAAGCGAAACGCCTCGCCCCGCGGCACCTGCAGCGGGACCGCCGGGTCTTCCGGCAACGGATCGAGATTGCCATCCAGCAGCGTCCAGACCACCTCCCGCGGCCAGGCCGGCGCAGAAAACGGCAGGCACAGCCGGTGCAGGGCCCGCGCGGCACTGTCGGGCGAGAGCAGCACCAGCAACGCGGCGAATGCCAGCAATCCCGCACACACGACCGCCGCGCGAATCGCCGGGGTCGACTCGATGAAATCCTCCAGATCGAGCGACTGCAGCCGGCGGGCGGCCTGGTCGGCGACCACCTTCTGCAATTGCGGCGAACCGACCCGCGGATCCCCCCCCTGCTCGACAAACTGCACCGAACTCGCCAGCACATCGCGCAGTTCCGGGTGCCGCTGCTCAATCCGCAACGCCACGTCGAGATCGGTCAACCGCGACCGCAGAGGGGTGAACCACCACCGCCACAGCCCCCAACCGACCGCTGTCACAATCCCCAGCAGCCACAGGCACCGTACCCCCGGATCGTCAAAGTGCAGCCACCAGTCCAGCAGCGTGGCGGTCAGCACCAGCGCCACCAGCAACAGCGCGGCCCGCGCCAACCCGCCAAACCACAGCACCTGCCGGGCCCGCTGGCGAATTCCCGACAACCGCAACAGCACCGGATCGGACGCGCGGTCGATCATGTCAGTCTCCAGCGTTTGCGCAGCAACCATTCCGAAATCAGCGTGGTCAGAAACGTCAGCAGCACCACCCAGTGGTTCCAGATCTTGAAGGGACTCTCGGGCTCGAGGGGCACGGGCAACCCGGGAGGAATGTCGCTCGCGAGCCGGCTGGCGTTCGAAACCGTGTAGAACCGGCCGCCAGTCAGGGTGGCCACGCGGTTCAATTCCCCCGCCTCGGCCCGCAGGCTGCGCGACTCGCGTTCACTCGCCCGCACTTCAAAATCAAGGGCCGGCGGGGCGTGCGGAAAATTCGGGCTCCCCACGAAGACGTGGTACTTCCCCGCCGGCGGATGCGCCAGTTGCCCTTCGAACACCCCCGACAACTCCGGCAGCCCCTTCAGATCCAGGTCCTGCCGTCCCCCTCCCGCCGACTCCACCACCAGCCGCACCCCGGCCCGATCGGCGGGAATCAGCCGCTCGTTGAGGAACCGCAGCCGCAACGTCACCGGATCCCCCGCCTGATACGCCTTGCGATCCGCCAGCAACTCGGCTGCTCCCTCGCTCGCCGAGGTCCGCGAATGCGCCAGGTACCGCAACGCCTGCACCCAATACCGGCCGAAATAGGTGTCACCCAACCGGTAGCGCCACCTCCAGGTCTCGTCGATGCCGTGGTACAGCACCCGCCCCCCGCCAAACCGCTGCGTGGCGATCAGCGGCACGGGCCGCCCCTGCACCAGCTTCTGGGGATGCACCGCCCACGCCAGCGCGCCGGGACGCAATTGCCGCGCCTCAACCGACCAGTACACCCCCGGCAGAAAGTTCCAGATCTCCAGGCTTTCACGCTCGGAATCGGCAAACCGGAACAGCGCGCTCCCTTTGCGGGCTTCCGGGGTCAACTCAGGGTGAAACTCCTGCGGCAACGGATCGCGCGGCGATGGCTTCCGCACCCCCTCCAGCTCGATCGGAAACAGCGGTTCCAGCGGCGTGTTGCGGAAACTCTCGGGAGCGTGGTGCGGCCCCGCAATCAGCATCAGCCCCCGGCCCCGCTCCGACACAAAGTCGCGCAGGTTGTCGAGCACCGAGGCGCTCAGCGTTCCGGAAGCGATGTCTCCCAGCACGCAGACATCGTATTCAAACAGCTCCTCGCGAGTGACCGGAATGTTCGCCAGGGCGGTCCGGTCTTCCCGCGTGAATTCAGGGTCGGAATCCAACAGGACGGTCTTCAATTCGACCGTCTTCTCACGCCCCAGCAGATCTTTCAACTGCCGGAACTCCCACCGCGGCTGCTGGTCCACCAAGAGCACCCGCAGCTTCTCGTCGCGCACGCTGATTCGCCGCGATTCGCGGTTGTTCGCCGTGTTCGATTCCTGCGGAATCTCCACCGCCTCGATGATCACCGGCACATCTCCCACCTGCCGCGGGGTGAAGGCAATCTCCTGCTTCAGCGGACGTCCATCCTCTTCCATCTGCACATCGCGCGACGCCAGAATGTCTCCGGTCGATTCGTTCCGCAGTTGCACCCGGGCGGTCTTCCCGGCCAAGCCCCGTGCCGTGAGGGTGAAGGCGAACGACGCCGGCTCGCCGACAAACGCCGTCTCATCCACCAGCACATTGTGGAGCTCCAGATCGAGCTGCGGGTCGGCACTTCCCAGAGCGACCGTGTAGATGGGAACCGACCGCTGCCGGGCGTACTGCGCGGCGGTCTGCAGAGATTCTCCATCGGTCGACACACCATCCGACAGCAGCACCACCGCGCTGGGGGGCGACCCCCGCAGTGAGTTCAACGTGTTCCGCACGCCGTCTCCCAACCGCGATTCATTCCCCGCCGGAACCAAACCCCGCACCTGCGGCAACAGCCCGTCGATGTCGGCATCATTCAGCGACGACTCGGGCCCCAGCAGGGCGTCCCCCTCGGCCACCGTATACAGCCTCACCTTGTGGTTGGCCACCAGCCGCCGCAACATCTGCCCGCCATTGTCCAGCAGCAGCCCCTGCGCCTGCGCCAGCCGCGTGGGAGCCCCCAGTTGATTCGCCTCGGTCAATCGCCGGGCCTCCTCCACCTCGGTGGTCTGGGTCGAACTGTCGACCGTCCCCATGCTGTTCGACACGTCGACCAGCACCAACAAATAGGGCAGACCCGTCCGCTCGATCAGCAGCAGCGCCTGGCTCAACAGAAACAGCACGGTCCCCAGCGTCCCCAGCCGTAAGGCCGACAGCAGCCACCGCTTCCAGGGGGCCAGGTGCCCCGCGTCGCGGCGGTAAACGCCCACCACGAAGGCCACCGCGAA
>CAIOTJ010000236.1 GCA_903861195.1 uncultured Planctomycetaceae bacterium
ACTGGAAGCAGGTGGAGGGGGGGCTGCGGTATGCCAACGAACTGGTCGAATTGATTCACCGGGAGTTTCCGCAGTTTGGTATCGGGGTGGCCGGCTATCCGGAAAAGCATCCGCAGGCACCGTCGCTCGAGGTCGACATCACGAACCTGAAGCGGAAGGTCGACGAGGGGGCCGACGCGGTCTTCACGCAGCTTTTCTATGTGAATGACGCTTTCTACCGGTTCCGTGACCGGTGCGAGAAGGCGGGAATCCGGGTGCCGATTGTTCCCGGGGTGATGCCTATCCTGAACTTCGCGCAGATCCAGCGGATCACGTCGCTGTGCGGAGCCGAATTGCCCGCCGACCTGTCGCGCCGGCTGTCGGAGGTGCAGGACGACAAAGACGCCCAGTTCGAAATTGGTGTCGACTTCGCCGCCGAGCAATCGCTCGACCTGCGCGACCACGGGGCCCCGGGAATTCACTTCTACGTGCTCAACCGGTCGACCGCCTGCGAGCGGATTTTGGGGGCGTTGGGGCTGACGCCGTTGGTCGGGGTTTAGTTTGGCGACGGCGGGTGGGGGTGGGCGCGAGCTCTTTCGCGGCCTTCAACCGATACACCCAGGCGTTCCCCTGTTTTCCCGCGACCTCGGCGGCGTTCGTCTGCCGCAGGCAGTACGCCGCCCGCTGGGCTAGCCAGCGCGGAATGGAGGCGGTACGGGCCAGGTCGGCGGTGGTGAACTCGGCGGGGAGTTCCGGCGGCAGCAGGGCGATGAGGTCGGCGGTGGTGCAGAGCGACCGGCACTCGATGACGGCGGTCAGCGACCGGTCGCAGACCCGGTAGTTCCGACCCCAGCGCCGGCGATTGGCGTGCGGTTGCCGCACTTCGAGCTGCTCGGTCAGCAGGATGTCGAGCGTCAGCCGGGGGTGGGGGAAGACGGTCACAAAATGCACCAGATCATCAAACAGGTGCAGCCACCCTTCATGACGCGGACTGAGGCGCCCCCGGACCTCGGCATTCGTCCCGCGCTCGCCGGTGACAATCCGCCGGTTGAGCGCCAGCGGCTTGACGATGCGGACGGGATGGGTGGCCAGCAGTCGGCGGGTCTTGTCGCGCAGCGCCCCCAATGAGGCAGCCTGGATTTCGATCAGTTCGCCATTGCGCACGGCATCGATCCGAAACTCCCCCAGCGTGACTTCCTGGGGGGTACCGTCCGGGGCGTAGAACTGTTTGAGCTGGCGATGCAGGGTCGTTTCCATGACAGCGGGGATGGTACCGCCCGAGCCCCTGGGAGTCTGCGCCGGTTTGAGGGGGGAGGCCTGCGACTGAGTCCAGCGGATTGTCGCTGGGACCGGTCCCGAGCCAAAGACCGCCACGCCGTGTCTCACCGGCCGAAACGCAGCCGTTCGAACGCCCCGCGATTCAACAGGCAGCTGGCGGGGCCGGCGAGCTGCACGATGCCCGGGTGCTGCAGCTGGGCGGCAGCGGCGATGCGATCGGCGGGGCTGGGGTGGGTTTCCCACCACGAGGCGCTCTGCGGGGCCAACAGCCTCCCCACCTGACGCTGAGCGCGATCGTCCAGAGCGGCGGCGTGAGCCACCACTTCGCGGCTGTACTTCGCCGGTGTGAGGTCGAGGGGCAGATCTCGCATCAGCATTCGGAGAAATCGCTCTTCGGCCACATTCAGTTCCAACAACCGGCGCATCGTCACCGCGAATTGAGCCGAGCCCGCGAGCTGAATCGGGTATCGATCGGCATCGAACTCCTGGCGGCGCGTCAGGAACCGGCTCATGGAGAGGGCCGCGGCCGCCAGCCCCAGCAGATACATCCGTCCCAGCCACATCGTTCCCCGAATGACAAAGGCCAGCACCATGGCCGCCCGGCCACTGTCGGGATCAACGTCTCCAACCGAATCGCTGACGGAGCTGGTATGAGATACCGCCTCCAGCAGCCAGTTGGTCATGCGTCGAACAAAAGACGAGATCCACGAGGCTCCCGTCTGACTGAAATGCCCCAACTCATGGGCGATCACACCAGCCATCGACTTCAGGTCGAGCGCGAGGAACAGTGGTCCTCCCAAAGACAACAGCAGTTCTCCTCCATGCCGGATGGCGGAGGCATTCGCCTGCGGCTGGAGATGAATCTGGTGGGGAATTGGGGCCCCGACCTGCCGGGCGATGGCCGCGACGAACGCATGCAGCACCGGGTGCTCGGCGGAAGGGAGTTGCAGTGGGACCTGTCCCCTGGCGTGCCAGCGAAACAGGGGTCGCAGCAGGGCGTAGAGGAACCCCAGCAAGGCCACCCCGATTCCACAATGCAGCACCATCCCCCAGACCATCAGCCGCCCCGGAACATGCGCGGCTTGGGGCAAGACTCGCGTGAAATACCACCACGCCCCCAGGGGAATGGCCGCCACGGTCGCCGCATAGATCAGCAGCAGCACACACAACCCCAGGGCGGCCCCCAGCGCCCCCAGCCGATACCCCCACCCGGGGCGGCGCTGGACCACCTGTCCCTGGAACCCGGCCAGCAACTGACGAATCAATTCGGACGATTCAGCCGGGGTCAGATCCTGCGGCATGGGGGCCGGGGGAAGCCGTTTTGTCTCGGGCTGCTGTGGTGTCGGTTCGGGTTCGGGGGGACGGAGCACTCCATAGGTGTCGTCGGCGGTGCGTTCGTCGGACGGAGCGACCCGATACCCGGTGTCTCTAACGGGGGGCGAAGTGTCGGGGGCAGGACTCGGCAGGGCCTGCGGCGGGGCGACGGCCACGGGGGTGAGAACCTGCGGCGAGAAGACGTGTTGGCAACGGGGACAAGTCACGTTCGCGGGGACCTGCTCTCCCGTCAGCTTGAGCCGGGCCTGGCAGGCAGGACAGATCAATTTCGTGGACACAATTCTCCGCCGGTCGATTTGGGGCGTTGGGGATGGTCTCGTTTCCGCTACCGGAATGGGGAGGGGATTCGCCGCAGGGTCCACCCGGCCTGGAGACACCGGCAAGCGATCTGCCAGGGGGGGGCCAGCCAAATGGAACACTGCCCCATCGTATGCCGGGGCGAGTTTCGGGGAAACCGGAGTGACGTGGTTTTTTGGCCCCTCCACCCGGCCACCCGGGTACCGCGCCAGGGTGGGGAGCAATACGCCGTCGCCTGTCGTAAGGTCCGTGGCGGTGGTCTGCCAGGGGCGGTACGATCCCGGGGTTGGCCGGCGTGATCTCACACAGGCTGTCATCAGCGTGCTTTGACCGGGAGAATTTCACGTGTTGCGTCTGCTGTGTCTGTGTGGATTGGGGCTCTGGCTGGGACTGGGGGCGGGGCTGGATCGAGAGGCGGCCGCGCGTCCGCCGAACATCCTGTTCATCTTCTCGGATGATCTCACCTGTCAGGCGATCAGCAGTTATGGCGATGAGCGCCGGTTGCTGCAGACGCCGCAAATGGACCGCCTCGCCCGTGAGGGGATCCGGTTTGACCGTTGCCTGGTCACCAATTCGATCTGCGGTCCCAGCCGGGCCACGGTGCTGACGGGCAAATACTCGCACCGGAACGGCTTTTACAACAACAGCAACAGCCGGTTCGATGGGTCGCAGACCACGTTTCCCAAGCTGCTGCAGGCGCAGGGTTACCAGACGGCCCTCATTGGCAAGTGGCACCTGGTGAGTGAGCCAACGGGGTTCGATCATTGGCAGATCCTCAACGGCCAGGGGATTTACTACAACCCGCCGATGCGCCGCAATGGGCAGGCGGTGCAGACGCAGGGTTACACGACCGATGTGCTGACCGAGCTTTCGCTCGACTGGCTGCGGCAACGCGATCCCGACAAGCCGTTCCTGCTGATGTGCCAGCACAAAGCGCCGCATCGCGAGTGGTCTCCCGCGCTGAGGCACCTGGGCTGGGATCAGGACCGTCAGTATCCCGAGCCTCCGACCTTGTTTGAAGATCTGGCGAACCGTCCCCGGGCGGTGCGCGATCACGACATGGGCATCGCCACCAGCTTTTCCGACCTGGACGTCAAACTGCGGACCCCAGGCAACCTGACCGCCGAGCAACTCGCGGAATGGAACCGCTACTACGGCCCCCGGAACGAGGCGTACCGCGCCGCCAATCTCGCGGGCCGCGAGCTGGTGCGATGGCGGTACAACCGCTACATGCACGATTATCTGGGGTGCGTGAAGGGGGTCGACGAGAGTGTGGGCCGCCTGCTGGATGCGCTGGATGAACAGGGGCTGGCCGAGAACACGATTGTGGTCTGCACTTCCGACCAGGGATTCTTCCTGGGGGAGCATGGCTGGTATGACAAGCGGTGGATCTTCGAAGAGTCTCTGCGGACCCCGTTGTTGATCCGTTGGCCGGGGGTGGCGCGTCCCGGCAGTGTGAATTCGCAGATTGTGTCGTTGATCGACTTCGCGGGGACGTTTCTTGAGGCGGCGGGCCTCCCCCAACCAGCCGACCTGCAGGGACGCAGTCTGGTGCCGTTGTGCCGGGGGGAGACCCCGACCGACTGGCGCACCAGCCTTTACTACCGCTATTACGAGTTTCCCCAGCCGCATCATGTGCGGCCGCATTATGGGGTGATCACCGACCGCTACAAGCTGGTGCATTACCATGCGCCCGATGTCGACGAGTGGGAACTGCTCGACCGTCAGATCGATCCGCAGGAGACGCGCAGTTTCTACAGCGACCCGGCGTATGCCGACACAGTGCGCGAACTGCGGGCCGAACTGGCGCGGTTGCGGCGTGAGGTGGGAGATGAAGCCCCTGCTCCCCGGGCCGCGTATGGTTCCGAGAGGTTCGACACCGAGAAGGAACCCCCGGCCCAGCCGCAGTAGCCAGGGGAAAGTTTGGCCGACCGTTGCTGACGTTTTCGGTCAAGGCTGTCGGAACCGGTTCAGGGGCGATCGCGGCGGCGGACTTCGACCCGACCGTCGGTATGGGCGGTGAGGTCGAGGATCTGGTCGTGCAGGCGGATGCCGGTGATCGTCAGCGAGGGCCAGTCGCGGGGGAGGCGGGGATTGACGGTGTAACCCTCGGGGGTGGGTTGAAACCCGAGGAAGCCTTGCAGCAGCACCTGCGGCACCAGCACGCTTTCGAGGAATTCCTGATCGAGCCCCAGTCCTCCGGCTGTGCCGCCCCCCTGCAGTTTCCCCCGGCCGGGCTTCGCGTAGTAGGCCCGGTAGCCTCCTTCTGACTGCACTTCGCGGAACCAGCCGGCGATCTCGCGCAGGCGGCGCCAGGCGTCATCGGGGCCATTCGTCCGGAGTCGGGCCATGAGGTCGTGGTAACTGAACCCCAGCACTGCCCCGCCATCCTGCACCTGGTCGCCCCAGGGAACATGCTCGGGCGACGTCCACGCCCAGACATAGGTGTCGATGTTGCGGCGGGTCGTGGCGCGGGGGGCGAAACGCCAGTGGTAGATGTCGGTACCCCGGGAGGTGTCTCCCTCGACATCGCGTTGTCCGTCGAGCCAGGCGAAGATGTCGCGGGCCTGCGTGGCACTCGCGAGGCCGGCGTGAATTGCCTCGAGGTTCACAAAGCTGAAGCCGTAGTCGTACGCCTGTCCGGTCGCATCGATCCAGCCGACAAACCGGCCGGTCTCGCGATTCCAGAACCGGGTTTGAAAATCGACCCGGATCTGGTCAATCAGGGTGGACAACGCGGACAGATCGGGAGCTGCCACATCCGCCGGGACGTTCCATTCAGGATTCCGGGCGATCGCCTGTTCGATTGTCAGTTGGGCGCGTAGTGCGTTGTACAGGCCAATGGTCGCCAGTGCGTCATGACCGCCGAAGGGAAGCAGGTCCCAGTAGTTGTTTCCGACCCCCAGGCCGGGGCGAGGGATGTTTTGTGCCTGCTTTCCCTTGGTGAGTCCACTGCGGCCATCGTGGCCGACCCATGTGACGTGGACATGCATTTCTTCCCGCACGCGGAATTCCCGCAGAGAGAACTCGAGCGACTGCCGCATCCGCCCGATGTTCCGCCGCAGGAACTCGAGATCGTGGGTCCAGGCGAAGTAGTCGTGGCAGCCCTGGAGGTAGTTGGAATTGGTGATGGGGTGCCGGGTGTCGATGGCGGTGAGCAGCGACTTGAGATCGAGTTCGAGGCCGAGGGCGTGGTCGATGCGCAGGCGGTAGCGGGTCAGCAGTCCGGCATAACCGGGCTGCCGCCAGAGGGGAATGTTGGCGAACTGCATGTCGCCAGAGAGTGGAACAGGGACCGCGCGGTCGGCGGGCCACGCTGGTTCCCCTTCGAGCAGCCACTCGATGGTGGCGGTGGTCTGGGGGCGGGTGCCCCGGGCGGCCCATTCGAGGCGGGCGAACGGCGCCACGATGGTGCCGCAGCGGAAGGGTGGGGTGACGAGAGTGATGGTGTCGGCGGTCGCCTTGAGACGCAGGCCGACGGCGGGGTCGATGCCCCGCACGTCGGCCCCGGCAATCTCCCAGCCGTCGGTGTTGGCGAGAGGCTTCAACCCGAACGACTGGATGGCCCAGACTTCGTCGGCGATGGAGAAGTGGAAGCCCCTGCCCGTACTCTGCTGCCAGGCGGGAAAGGGCCAGCCTTCGCTATGCGCCATGCCGCGGTGCTGCTGCATCGAGACATAACCTTCGGCATCGATCCGTTTTCCCAGGAGGGCGTCGCGGTACTGTGTCCGGCGCTCGGCCGAGGCCCACAGGCTGGACTGCGGCAGCCAGGCATCCCAGAGGGTGCAGGTAATGAACGAGCCGGGGTGGTGCAGGCGGTGCAGCTCATTGAGCGACTGCAATTCCGCCTCGTGCCCCGGCACCGTAAACAGGGGAAAGTCATCGGCCGCGATGACGCTGCCCAGCGGCAGGCTGAGGAGGGACCACAAGCAGAACAGCGATGACAGCAGGCGGGACATGCGGAGATGGACAAAATGTTAGAAGGGGCGTGTTGCCGGGCAGGTCCGAATCATCATGTCTGGTCGCCTTCCGAATCACAGCGCTGAACTTCGGGCGAGCGCTGTCCCTGGTTGGGGACAGGAAAGCACGAACAAACGATTCAGCCAATCCTGGTGACCCTTAAGACAGGGCGTTCTGTCAGTCTGTCAGGGGTATGAGGTGTTTCAACTGAAGGACCTGCACTCGAAGAGGATCCTGGGGATCAGAGGAAGAGTACGACAGCTTAAGTGATTGCAGCACCGGGAGGTCGAAAAGAGGGGATAAGTCCCGTACGGCTGTTTCCCGCAGATCGAGTGCATTCAGATGACTGGCCTCCCTGAGCCGACGGATACTGGTGATGGGAGTCAGGATGGCATCGATGCGTTCCAGTCGTTCGACGTTCAGATCGTCGAGCGAATCCACTCCGGAGCGGCAGAGATTGATGTATTGCAGGGGAATCCGGGCCAGTGGATGCAGGCTGCGAATCTCACGGCAATCCGGCATGGTGAGGACCCGCAGGGTGATCATGTCCTTGAGTGGCGTGAGATCATTGAAGAGAGAGCCGTCGAGCTGCAGTGTTTCGAGCTGCAGTTCCCGCAGGGGTTCGAGTGACAGGATGCGGGTTTGGGCCAGAGAGAGCGTTTTCAAATGCCGGCAGGTGGCCAGGGGATCGAGATTTCCGACCTGGGTGTTGCTGATGTCGAGAGACTCCAGGGGCATGTCGCGCAAGGGGGCCAAATCGCGAACCAGGCGACAATCTCTGAGCCGCAGGAGACGCAGTTTCAGGCCGCGCAGCGGACTGAGATCGCGCAGGAGGCCATCGGACTGCCCATTTTTATGCAGGAAGAGCTCTTGGGTCCGGGCCAGAGTTGGGTTGTCTTTCAGGGCCCGCAGGGGTGACAGATCGCGGATATTGTCCGAGTTCAGCATCAACTGCGTGTGGCTGGGGTGTCGGTGGACTTCCAGGGTGCCGTACATCTCGGGATTGAGTTCCCGCAGTTTCTGGTCGATCTGCCGGTATTGCTGGTCTTCGGATTCCCGGCGTATTTGGCGATTCCACGCGTCGAATTCGCGGGTGTGAAACCAGAGGGAGAGGTCCTCGGGCTCGGAGGCGGGTTCCCCCGAGGAGGAAGCGACCTGATTGGTGAGGGCAAACCGGGCTCGCTGGCCCGGGCCCGCCGTCAGACGAATCGGGAATTCTCGCGTTTCCAATGGATCCCGCGAAAGCCGTACCTGGTAGGTTCCCGGCGGTGCCTGCAGGACGACTTTACCTTTCTGTGCCTCACCGCGGGCGACGACGGCTCCACGCTCACTCACCAATTCCACGAGGGAATTGGCGGGAGAGACTTCGAGGGCGATTGTGGCGGGGACCGGACCACTCAAAAACCACCAGGCCAGACTGGCCAGAATGGCCCCCATCAATCCAGCCGCGCCCCAGAGCCAGCGGGTCGACGGAGACGCCGGCCGGCTGACTCCCCGCCTGCCGCGGACCCGCACGGGTGTCGCTTCCATCGACAGTCCGGTCCAGGGAGTGTCTCCGCTTCCAATCTCGGGGACGGCGCTGGGGGATCGGTCAGTGACAGAGGTCTTCGCCGTCGAGGGGGGAAGGGCCTCGCCCAGCCCCAGTGCCTGGAACCGGCGCAGGTCGGCCAACAGGTCGGCGCACGAGCGGTACCGCTGATCGGGAGACTTGGCGACCAGGCGGGCAAACATCTCGTCGAGTTCCGCGGGAACATCGGACCGCAGTTTCCGCAGGGAGGGGATGGGGGCCGTCTTGTGGGCGATCAGCGTTTCCACCGGATTGGCCCCGCGATAAGGAGGCTGGCCGATGAGCAGGAAGTACAGGGTGCAGCCCAGCGAGTACAGGTCGGATCGTTCATCGACCAGCCGGGCATCAGACGCTTGTTCGGGGGACATGTAGTCGACGGTTCCCAAACCCATTCCCGTTGCTGTGAGCTGGGTGGTGGTACGGTCGGTCGCGGAGGGGGAGTCGTCTTGACTGAGGGAAATGGCGAGTCCCAGATCGAGGACCTTGACCTGCCCCGAATCGGACAACAGAAGATTGCCGGGCTTGATGTCGCGATGGAGGATTCCCTGGGCATGCGCCGACTGCAGTCCCTGGGCGACCTGTTGGATGCAGTCGACCGCCTGGGCCACCGGGAGCGCGCCATCTTTCCGGATGCGTTTCGAAAGATCCTCGCCGGGGACCAGTTCCATGACCAGAAACCACCGCCCCTGTTGCTCCTCGGCATCGAGGGCTCTGACCAGGTTGGGGTGGCTGACCTGTGAGGCCAGCCGCACTTCCCGTTCGAACCGCCGAATGGCGGTCTTGTTCCAGCAAAGCTCGGGAGAAAGCACCTTGAGGGCGACCGGTTGTTGAAGCCGGCGGTGACGGCCGCGGAACACCTGGCCCATACCGCCGGCCCCCAGGGGCTCTTCGAGCCGGTAATTTCCGATCTGCAGGCGGTCTCCCGCCCGCCGCAACACCATCTCGGCCTGAAAGCGGGTCAGGTGATTCGCGGCGATGAGCGCGCGGGCCAACGCCCGCGGGGAACCTGGCGATCCG
This sequence comes from uncultured Planctomycetaceae bacterium, assembly GCA_903861195.1. Taxonomy (GTDB): domain Bacteria; phylum Planctomycetota; class Planctomycetia; order Planctomycetales; family Planctomycetaceae; genus UBA10511. Next base: position 9,434 of record CAIOTJ010000236.1, read on the forward strand.
GCCAGTTGCTCGCGCAGAACCTCCCGAGGGACCAGCTCGAGCTCGTGGAGCCGACGGGCGAAGTCCCGCAACGACAGCGAGGGGGTTGGGGAAGTTTCCGGTTCGGGGAGGTTGCCCCGGGGCGGCCCTCCACCCGGTGCCGCGGTCAGTTCGACGGCCAATCCCCGGGCCAGGGTGAAGACCCGAGCGATCCGCTCGCCCTGGTGGGGAAACCGGGGGGTGTACTCGGAAGGGCGGACCGACTGCCCATTCGCCTGACGGTGTTCCAGCTCGAGCAGCAGCAATTCTTCGAGCAGGGGAGCCCCTTGTTCGTCCGGGATCTGGCCGAGAAACTCCTCAATGCGAGGAATCTGGTCCTGCCTCAGGCGTTGGGCGAACCGTTCCACGAGGCGGTCAACAGTGTGGCTGAGGGCGGGGTCCAAGGGCGCGGTCGCGGGGGAAAAACACAGGCTCGGCACAGACTGCAGTGTGACGTAGCAACTGGGCGGAAGGCAACCTTCGGAGGCATTGCCACGCCGGGCTGCCGCGAGAGCAGTTGTGGTCGTAAGTTTGTCTCCCCCGCCGACCAGGCCGCATCCCGGTCCAGGGATCGGGAAGGAGAGGTGACGAAGTCATGAGCGGCTGCCACAACGGGACGTCGGTTCCCCGCGAGGGGAGCGGTGTCGCGAGACGCCGTTTCTCAATACACCTTCCGCTGGCGGGACGACGGGATGTCGAGCGCCTTGCGGTACTTGGTGATGGTGCGGCGGGCGAGGTTGTAGCCCTGCTTGGCCAGTTCGGCCATGAGGGCGTCGTCGCTGAGGGGGTCGCTCTTGTCTTCTTTGTCGACGATTTCCCGCAGCTTGATGCGGATGATGTCCCAGGCGACTTCCTCTCCCTCGGCGGTGGTCGTCCCGCCGCCGAAGAATCGTTTCAGCGGGAAGATGCCGCGGGGGGTCTGGATGAACTTGTCGTCGACAGCGCGGGAGACGGTGGTGACGTGGACCCCCACATCATCGGCAATCTGCTGCATCTTGAGGGGGACGATGTGCTCGGGGCCGTTGACCAGGAACGGCACCTGCCGGTCGACAATCGCCTGGGCCACGCGGCGGACCGTCGAGTAGCGCTGCTCGATCGATTCGATCAGCCACTTGGCCGCCTCGATCTTCTTCTTGATGTATTCGCGGGTCTGGGGATCGGCCTTGCCGCTGGCCAGCAGCTGCCGGTAGCGCTTGCTGATCCGCAGCCGGGGGGTGTATTCGTCCTCCGTGTGGACGACCCACTTGCCATGATCATCGGGCTCGACGAACAGGTCGGGCACGACATTCTGGTTGGTGGAGTGTTCGAAATCGCGGCCGGGGCGGGGGTTGAGCTTCAGCAGCTCTTCACGGGCCGCCTTGATGGTGTCGAGGTTGTACCCGGTGCGGCGTTCGATGACCGGCAGGCGGTTCTCGGCGAGGTCTTCGAGGTACGACTTGATCAGGGTGATCAGCAGGTCGCGGTGGGGTGTATCGGGATCGATCTGCAGCAGGAAGCATTCCTTCAGATCGCAGGCTCCGACGCCCCGCGGATCGAGCTGCTGCACCAGATCGAGGGCCTGCTGGGCGATGGCCGGGGTGACCTGCGTGGTCGGGAATTCGAGCGTGTAGGCCCGCAGCAGCTCGTCGAGCGGGCCGGTCAGCCGGCCGTTGGGATCGAGATTTTGCACCAGATATTCGGCAAAGGCCCGCACGTGCGGGGGGCTGTCGAAGAAGTGCAGTTGCTCCAGCAGGTGTTCCTGCAGCGACGGGGGCCGGGCGACAATGTTGGCCATCTGGTCGAGGGCCCGGTCTCCCTCTTCGTCGGAGCGGCTGGCCGAGACCCGGGGAGAGAACGACTCGTCATCCTGCCAGTCGTCCCCCAGCTCCGACAGTCGTTCGAAGTCGTCCTGGTTATTGTGGTCGTTGTCGACGACCAGTTCCTTCTGCTCGAGCGGTTTCTCGGCGGGGGAGGGGAGGTCAAAAGGTTCGCCCCCCTCGTCGGAGGGCTCGCGGACCTCGGGACTGTCGGCATCGGGGGCGGGCGATTCGGGAGTGCCCCCCAGATCTTCCAGCAGGGGGTTCTCGATCAGCTCCTGTTCGATGCGTTCCTTCAGCTCCATCAGGGGGAGCTGCAGGATCTCCATCGACTGGATCATCCGCGGAGCCAGCTTCATCTGCTGGCTCATCTTGAGATGCTGTCCGAACCCGAGGTGCATGCGCGTGGCCTCCGCCCTTTAGAAAGATTGCCGGCCGCGGAGGGCGTCGGCCAGCATCTCGCGGTTGGCGAACTCGAGCACACTGCCGGTGGGAATGCCCCGAGCCAGCCGGGTGATCTTCACCGGTTCGTTCGCCAACAGGTTGGAAATGAACAGGGCCGTACCATCCCCCTCGAGCGTGGGATTGGTGGCCATCACAATCTCGCGAACCCCCTGCTTGCGAACCCGGTCGACCAGGGCGTCGAGGGTGAGCTTCTCGGGCCCCATCCCCTCCAACGGGGCGATGCGCCCCTGGAGAACGTGATACACGCCGTGGAAGGCTCCCGACCCCTCCAGCGACAGCAGGTCTTTGGTCTGTTCGACCACGCAGACGACCGTCGGATCACGCCGGGGGTCGGCACAGATCGAGCACAGTTCGTCTTCGGTGAGGTGGAAGCAGTTGCGGCAGGGGTGAACCTTCGACTTCACATCCTTGATCGCCTGCGCCAGGGCCAGAGCCCGGTCGGCGGGGGCCATCATGAGGTAATAGGCCATCCGCTCGGCTGACTTCTTCCCCACCCCGGGCAGCATCTCCAGTTGCTCGATGAGGTGGGTCAGCGTGGGACCGTAAGAGCTGGCCATGGAGTTACTTCCCGCCCATCAGGCCCGAGAGCCCGGGCAGATCGAGTCCATCGGTCGCCTGCCCCATCAGGTCGGCACCCGCCTGCCGGGCTTTGTCGAGCGCCTGGTTCATCGCCAGCAGCACGTACCGTCCGAGGGCGTCGGCATCTCCGGTGGCCGCCAAGGCGGGAGAGATCTGGCAGTCGACCACCTGCAGCAGCCCCGACATCTCGATTCGTACCGCTCCGCCGCACGCTTCGCCCTCGACTCTTACAGTCTGCAGCTTTTGCTGCACTTCCTGCATGCGGCCCTTCAACTCGCCCGCCTGCTTCATCGCCTGGGCGATCTTGCCGATCTCCTTGAACATCGCAGTCAACTCTCGGGGGTTTCTTCCGCGACCGGCGGTGGCGCCTCCAGACGCTCCACCCGCATCACCGTGGCTCCAAACGTGGCCATCGCCCGCTGAACATACGGATCGGTGGGTGTCTGGGAAGGACGACGCTCGACTTCACGAGCGGGACGGGGGGGAGAGGCGGTGGACGTCCCTGGCTTCTGGGTCTGGCTGTCGAACCCGACGGTGACCCGCACGGGAAGCCCCACCACCCGCTCAACCACCCCCTCGAGCTCGCGCAGCGGTTCGGGTGAGCGGTCGAGGTTCTCCTTAAAAGTAGAATACCACGTGGGCAGAAGTACGACTAGATGGTTTGGCCCGGAAATTGCAGGGCGCGAAGCCGCCCAGAATTTCTGGCGTGGCGAATCGGGCAGCCGTCCCAAGACGGCCTTCCAGATCGCCTCTTCCTGGCCAGGCTCGAAGGGAATCGCCGGCTCGTCGGCACCGGGGGGGGTCTCATCGACTGGATCCGTAACCGACGGGGCCGCCGACGCCAAGTGGGGACTGGTGGGCGGCAACTGTTCCTGGGGTTGCTCGAGCCTTTCCGCCCCTGCGGGACCCTCTGGGGCCTGTGGCGGCGGGGTTGGTCGCAATGGGGCCGCCGCCCGCGGGCCGGGCTGGGCCGGCTCTCCCTCCGACTCTTCGAGACGAGTGCCAATCGGCCCCCCGGCAGGGGGACTCAACCCGGGGAGGGGGGCTGGGTCATTTTTTTTTTCGAGCCCCGGCTGGGGGGCACCGACGGTGCCGGGAACCGGGACCGGCAGGGGGGGGGCTGTCGCTCCGCCTCCCGCTCCAACAACCAGTGGACCGGCGGGGACCTTGCCCGATTTGAGCAGGGCCATCGTCTCGGCCAGCAATTCCAGGTCGGCCAGCGAGGCGATTCTGACGAGGGCGAGTTCCACCGCGATCCGGCCGTAGCTGATGTACTTCATTCGCTGTTTGGCGTCGGCCAGGATCTGCAGGGCGGCCAGGATCGACTGCAATCCCCATTGCCGACCCAGTTCGATCAGTTCCGGGCGGACATCCTCCCCGACCGCCAGCAGCGGAGCCTCGGTGGCCCCGGCGGTCAGCACCATCAGGTCCCGGGTGCACGCGATGAGCTGGTCGATGAATTCTCCCAGCTGGGTCCCTTGGGTGAGGGTGGCATCAAGCTGGGTGAGGACCAGGGCCTTGTTGCGCGTGGTGAGGGCCCGGACCATGTCGACCAACCGGCTGTCGGGAGCGGTTCCCAGCAGCCGGTGAACGTCGGCCGTCCCTACCTTGGGTCCGCCGAACGCCAGCAGCTGGTCGAACAGCGATTGGCTGTCGCGCATCGAGCCGTTGGCCCGCCGGGCGACCAGGTCGATGGCGGCCGGGTCGACCTCGACTCCCTCGGCCCGGGCGATCTCCGACAACCGTTCGCGAATGCGGTGGGTCTCAATGGTGCCGAAATCGAACCGCTGGCAGCGCGAGAGAATCGTCTCGGGAAGTTTCTGGGGATCGGTGGTGGCGAAGATGAACTTGACGTTGGGTGGGGGCTCTTCGAGGGTCTTCAACAGGGCGTTGAAGGCCTCTTTGGTGAGCATGTGCACTTCGTCGATGATGTAGATCTTGTAAGGGCACCGCATGGGGCGCACATTGACATTCGCACGTAACGTCCGGATCTCGTCGATGCCGCGGTTCGAGGCACCGTCGATTTCAATGACGTCGACATCGCCTCCCTCCGAGACCGCCCGACAGACATCACACTGGTTGCAGGGGTTTCCCCCCTGCGTATGGGGGCAGTTGAGGGTCTTGGCGAGGATGCGGGCGGTCGAGGTCTTCCCCACGCCGCGCGCTCCCGTAAAGAGATACGCGTGTGCCACGCGGCCGGCGGCGATGGCGTTCTGCAGCGCCTGGGCGATCGCCTCTTGCCCCACGACTTCCCCGAAGGCCTGAGGGCGAAATCGCCGGGCGAGGACCGTGTATTCCATGAGACGTCGCTCGTTCAGAAGGAAGTTGAACCCGGGAGGCCTTGGTGGCTGGACGATTTTCCGAATGGAATGCTGAGCATCCCCAGCGATGGGGGACCAAAAAAAACGCCCGGTTTCCAAACGAAACCGGGCGGGAGACCGCAAGGAGGCAACCTGGCGAGTGGGGCCCGGTCAGACCGAAAACCGCGCTGAATTCCCGAACGGGGCTGGGGGAGCGAAAGAAATTTGGTCGGCACCCCAGCACAACCGGGGTCGAACCCGAAGCAAAGTCCTGGCAAGTTCAACCCAAAGTGACCGGCGGACACAAGCGAGCCGGGGAACCCGTTGGGGGCCTGGAACTGGACGATCCCAGACTAGACGACCCTGGGACCACAAGAACCTGGGACCACAAGAACCTGGGACCACAAGAACCTGGGACCACAAGAACCTGGGACCAGACGACCCTGGGACCAGACAACCCTGGGACCAGACGATTCTGGCGTCTGATGACACTTGATTTCCAGAGCCACCAGGGGCGACAGGCTGTCTCCGCATGCACATGGGAGACGGTTGCTTAAGGCTGCTTCGGTTAAGACCTGACCTGGTTCACAAGTCCCCATTGCAATTGGAGACAGCCTGTCGACCCCGGAGGGGGAGCCCGGCGGGAACGGATGTTCCGCGGCGAGCCACAACTTCCATTATCGGGGGTGTGGCCAGAACGTCAAGGAACCGCGGGGGAGTCGGGGAGTGTTTCCTCAGGATCGTCGTCGGATGGTTCAGGCCGGGATGGCGGTTTCGTCGGCTGGGGGGCCTGCGCCAACTCGACCCGCAGGAAGGGGCGGAGCTCGTCGAGACGCCGTCGGCCCAGTCCCCGCACCCGCAGCAGGTCATCGATCGATTCAAAGGGGCGGATCTCGCGCTCTTCCACAATCCGCTGGGCCAGCTTTTCGCCAATTCCCTGCAGCTGAGACCATTCGACCCAGCTCGCCCGGTTGATGTCGATCTCGTACTGGTATTCGGCCTGCGGGAGTTGCTCGATATCGATCGGGGTGCGCCCCCAACCCGAGATCCGTAACCAATACAGGGTCAGCATCAGCAGACCCAGGCCGGCCAACACCCCCACGAACAGCCGGTCGCCCCGGCGCAGCCACAGCCGGGCGGTGAGGTTGTCGGCCAGGTCATACGCCGTCCCGGACTCCCCGGTGGGGGTGGGGCTTTCATCGGCACCACCGGATGGGTCGGTGGAAGAATCCCCGTTCCTTCCGGCGGGATGGGGGCTCAGCCAGGTACCTTCCGGGTATTCCACAGCCATGGTGGGCGGGTCTCGAAGATCGCGGGAGTAAGCGGAGCGGACGCAGTCGGCACGATTCCCCCCGAACCCAGTCGGCCCCGTCCACCGCCGGCCAGTCAGCGGGCGGTTTCGATGTGCCGGGTCTCGCGGAGCACATTGACCTTGATTTCCCCCGGGTAGGTAAGGCTTTCTTCGATCGCCTGGGCGATGTCGCGGCAAAGCCGGGCCGCCTCGCGATCGTTGATTTGCCGGGGGTTGACCACAATGCGAATTTCCCGTCCCGCCTGAACGGCGAAGGCCTGTTCGACCCCGGGGAAGCCACAGGCGAGGGCTTCAAGATCTTCCAGCCGCTTGATGTAGCGTTCGAGGCTTTCGCGGCGGGCTCCGGGACGGGCCGCCGAGATGGCGTCGGCGGCGGCCACCAGCACGGTGTAGATGTAGTCGACCCGGATGTCGTCGTGGTGTCCCCGGGCGGCGTGCACCACTTCGGCCCGCTCTCCATATCGCTTGAGAAGTTCGGCCCCCACGGTGGGGTGGCCCCCCTCCATCTCGTGGTCGGCCGCCTTGCCAATATCGTGCAGAAAGCCGCACCGGCGGGCAAGGTTGCCGTCGAGGTTCAGTTGCTCGGCCAACAGCCCGGTCAGGAACGACACCTCGATCGAGTGCCGCAGCACGTTTTGGCTGTAGCTGGTGCGGAAACTCAGCCGCCCCATCAGCTCGACCAGCTTCTCGTGCAGACCGTGGACCCCCACCTCCTGGGCCCCTTCGCGGCCAGCCCGGCGGATCTGGGCGTCGATTTCCTTTTGGGTCTCGGCGACGATCTCTTCGATGCGGGTGGGGTGGATGCGCCCGTCCTGGATCAGCTTGACCAGCGACAGCCGGGCCACTTCCCGGCGAACCGCGTCGAATGCCGAGACGATGACCACGCCGGGAGTGTCGTCGACGATCACGTCGACCCCGGTGCTCTTTTCGAAGGCCCTAATGTTGCGTCCCTCGCGGCCGATGATGCGTCCCTTCATCTCATCATTGGGGATATCGACCGACGAGACGGTGGTTTCCGAGGTATGGGCGGCGGCGTAGCGCTGCACCGCCATACCGATGACCTCGCGGGCCAAGCGGTCGGCGTTTTGTTTGAGCTCCTGCTCGTGCTTGAGGATCATCGCGCCAGTCTCTCCCTTCAGCTCCTGCTCGAGCCGGGTGAAGAGCTGCTCACGGGCCTGATCGGCTGTCATTCCCGAGATGCGGAAGAGCTGGTCCTGCTGCTGGCGGAGGGTCTGCTGGAGTTCGGTGTCGCGGGCGTCGGACTGTTCGAGTTTCTCGGCCAGTTTCTTCTGGGTGATCTCGACCATCCGCTCTTTTTTGGACATGTCCTGCTGCTGCTCGGTCAGCACGGTATCGCGGCGGTCGAGGCGGCGTTCCTGCTCCCGCAGTTCGTCGCGGACCGCGCCCAGCTCGCGCTCCAGCGATTCCCGGCGTTTCAGCAGGTCTTCCTTGGCGGCGAGGTCCTGCGATTTGCGGAGCGTTTCAGCATCGGTCTGGGCCTGCGAGAGAATCTGATCGCGCTGCTGATAGGCCGCGCCGCGGATCAGACGCTCGAAGAGCCAGCCGGCGGCCAGGCCGACCAGGGCGGAGACAAGGGTTACAAACAACCAGCCAGTGGTAGTCATCGATGGAGATGTCCAGTCTTGCGCCAAATTGCGCGCAGGAGAACATCCGTAGCGGGGTGTTTGTCACCCCGTTGAGCCCTCTTCGATGTCCAGGGCGCGCTCCCGAAGGCGTCGCGCCGATCGCCTCACGCCACCACGATGGTTGGTGGCCGACCGTTCTGGTGACTGTCCACCTCCGGCAGCCGCACAACCGCCCCCTGCGGGGCATCTGGCCAAACCGCTCCCGAGAGCCACCAATGCTCCCCTTCCCATCGCAGCGATTGGAAGTTGGCGTCACACCGCGAAGGGCCCTCTTCCTTCCCCCGCGGGAGAGTCCACCAACCGGCGGCCAGAGAACTCCCGCCGGTGGTCCGGAGGGAATGGGAAGATTTCCCCTTGGCAACCCTGGTACGAACGGCCGCTCCGCAAGCGCAGAGCAGGGTCCAGAGTCCACACAGGACGGACCAGAGCGCGTTCGAGAAGAGATTCACAGCCGGCAATCCAGAACAGGCAGTCGCAAAACCGTGGTCACGTGAGACATTCCCGTCCCGTCCCAACCGGGCGGCAGATGCCACCGCACGATTTCCAGGGCGGGGAGGGAACTGTCATCTTCCGGAAGAGAACTCGACCGGATGTCCCCCTGAAATCCTTCGGATCTGATGCCGTCAGGCACCACTCCAAAGGGATGTGTCAGTGGGGTGTGTTGAGCGAGATTCGGCCTCCCTCAGAAGCCAGCAGGCTCCTCTCCCACCTTCCTGGCGGAACGCCCTTCCGGTGGCGGTTTCCGGCGGGCCGATTCTTGGACACTAACCTTACCAAACGCGTACACTGAGTCAACCATGAGCCCCCCGCTTTCTCAGCCTGAACCGCTTTCAAGAGCCGTGGCGCAGGCCCTGCGGCACAGGGCCCGGCCCAGCGAACGCTGGTTGGCGGCTGTTTCGGGAGGAGCCGACAGCGTCGCCCTGTTGGCCGCCCTGCGCGAGCAGCTTCCCGCCGGGCGTCTGACGGCCGCCCATCTCAACCACAATTTGCGGGGCCCCGAATCGGACGCCGATGCCGCCTGGGTGGCGGAACTCTGCACCAAGTGGGGCCTGCCCCTGATCGCCGAGTCGCGCCCGGTCGCGAGCCTGTCCGCCGCCTGGGGGGTGGGGTTCGAAGAAGCGGCCCGCCGGGCCCGGTACGAATTCCTCGAGCAGGCGGCGCGGCAGGCGGGCTGTACCGTGATCGCCCTCGCCCACACCGCCTCCGATCAAGCCGAAACGGTTTTGCATCATCTGCTGCGGGGCACCGGCCTGGCCGGCCTGCGGGGAATTCCCGAACAGCGCCCCCTGGGGCCGACCATCCTGGTCCGTCCCTTGCTGGAAGTGACCCGGGAGGAGATTGCCGCCTATCTCGACAGCCTGGGGCAAGACTACCGGACCGACCGCAGCAACCAGGAACGCGTGGCGACCCGGAACCGCTTGCGACTCGACCTGCTTCCGCAGTTGCGGGCGGAATACAACCCCCAGATCGATCGGGCGCTCACCCGGCTGGCCCGTCAGGTTACGGAAGTTCAGGCTGTTGTCGTCCAGATGGCGGGTGAGCTGTTCGCCATCGCTTGCGAATCGTCCGATGCGGCGGCCTGTGTTCTGGCCTGGCAGAAGCTCGCCCAGGCTCCGCAACACGTGCTGCGTGAGATGTTTGTGCTGATCTGGCAACAGCACGATTGGCCCCGCCAGGCGATGGGGTTCGACCATTGGAATCGGTTGGCCGAGGTGGTGCACCGGGGGGGACGGCTCGATCTGCCGGGGGGGGTGGTGGCCCGCAGGGTGGGGCGAACGCTGGTGGTCGAACGCCCGGCCAGCGCCTCTCTCTCGGGAGCCCCCCCCCACCCGGGACCGGAAGGGTCGGGGTACTTGCCCGCCGGGGGGGGAAACCGGTAAAACGAACTTTTGACTTTCACCACGTAGACCGGAAGACCGGGTGGCCGGAAGATGGACTTCCAGGCCGCCCCTTTCGCAGCTGTGTGGGGCCACCAGCGAAGAGCGACGCCTCGCCGCCGGGATCCGTTCCTGGCGGCTTTGTTGTTCGAGGCAGACTGGACTGCGGCAATGCGGCATATTGAATCGATGTTTCGGTTGTCTGTTGACGACTGCCGGGCGATTCTGCGGATTTCGAAGCTGGCCAAGGCCCGCTGGGCGGTAGGGGACCGTCCCGCGCTGTTGCCCGGGCGCATCATGACCCTCGTCTTCGAGAAACCTTCGCTGCGCACCCGGGTCAGTTTCGAATCGGCCGTGGCTCACCTGGGGGGGCGCAGTGTATTCCTCACGGCTGCCGAGGCGGGACTGAATGGCCGTGAGAGTGTGGCCGACGTCGCCCGCGTGCTGGGGAGCTATTCGGACTGGATCGTCCTGCGCACTTTCTCCCAGCAGCTGGTCGAAGACTTCGCCCGCTATGCCGGCTGCGCGGTGATCAATGGCCTGTCCGACTCGTCGCACCCCTGCCAGGCCTTGTCCGATGTCTTCACCATGACCGAGGTCTTCGGCACGCTCGAAGGACGGTCGCTGGCCTACATCGGCGATGGAAACAACGTCGCCCGGTCACTCGCGGTCACCTGCGGCCTGCTGGGGCTGGGTTTCACCATTGCCTCGCCGCTGGGGTACGAGTTGTCTGAAGAATTCGTCAGCCGGCTGCGGCAGGCGTTTCCCCAGGGACGGTTTCAGTTCACCTCCGATCCCCGCAGTGCGGTGAGCCATGCCGACGTGGTCTACACCGATGTCTGGGCCAGCATGGGGCAGGAGGCCGAGCAGGACTTGAGGAAGCGGGCTTTCGCCCCGTACCAGGTGAATGCCGACCTGATGAAGCGGGCTCCGGCCCATGCCCGGTTCATGCACTGTCTCCCCGCCAAGCGGGGCCTGGAAGTGACCGACGAGGTGCTCGACGGCCCCCAAAGCATCGCCATTCCCCAGGCCGAGAACCGGATGCACGTGGCCAAGGGAATCCTCCTGTGGCAACAGGGAATCGAAGACGTCTGACCCGGTCTGTTTGTGGCCCTGGCCAATTGGATCGGGGCCAATTGGATCGGGGCCAATTGGATGGTCCACCCGGCAGAGAGTTCCGATCCGCGGTTTTTGCGTCGCGGACAGGTCTTCCCGGCATTTCGCCCCGGTCCCGTCTCCACTCGACTGCCCCGAATCGCGAGTCACGCCGAAGCCGCGCGGTGTGCGGCGCGGGTAAGCTTTGTTTGACCAGGCGGCCAGCGGCCTCAAGGGGGGGGCACAGTTTGCCTTTCCCCACGTTCGGTCAGCCCCCGGATACAGCCCCGCCGGAAGCCGTGCCGGGATTTCTTTCGGGATTTCTTTCTGGAGCCAAGATGAATTCCTCACCGGGTCCCGAGACCCTCAGTAATCCCCGTCGCGACGGCCGCCAGCCGCGTGAACTGCGGCCTCTCACCATCCAGCGCGGGTTCACCCGCACGTCTCCGGGCAGCGTGCTGATTCGGGCCGGGGAGACCGTGGTGTTGTGCACGGCCTCGGTCGAGAATTCGCTCCCGCCCTGGATGCGCGATCAGACACGCGGCTGGGTGACCGCCGAATACAACATGTTGCCCGGCAGCACCACACCGCGGAAGGCGCGCGAGCGGTCTGGGAAGGTGGATGGGCGGACGACCGAGATTCAACGGCTGATCGGACGCAGCCTGCGGTCGGTTGTCGACCTGGCGGCACTGGGGCCCCGGCAGATTACCGTCGACTGCGATGTGTTGCAGGCCGATGGCGGCACCCGCACCTTGTCGATTACCGGGGGGTTCATCGCGTTGGTGGATGCCGTCCGCTCGCTCCCTCCTCTGGAAGGGATTCCCCCCCGTCCGGTCTTTCTGTCGAGCGTCGCCGCGGTGAGCCTGGGGCTGGTTGGCGGGAGATTGCTGCTCGATCTCGATTATTCCGAAGACAGCCGGGCCGAGGTCGATTCGAACATCATCATGACGGGAGCGGGAGAATTCGTGGAGGTGCAGGGGACGGCTGAGGGCCGCCCATTCACCCGGGCGCAACTCGACGCCCAACTCGAACTGGCGGCCGAGGGAATCGCCCAACTGCAGGCCCGCCAGCGAGCCGCACTGGCCAACCACTGGCCCGTCGAACTGGCCTGATTCGACCCAAGCCGCTCGCACCCCACCGGGCGCGCTGGGGGTCGAACGCGCGATGGACCGCGCCCGCGTCTGCTGGGCAGGCGGATGCCTGGGGCGGTGCCAGCGTGTGGCGCTACTACTCGGCCAGCAGGCTGCGGAGGGCGGCCACGATGTCGGCTGTCTGGGGGACCACCGCACCTTCCAGAGTGGGGCTGTAGGGAGTGGGGGTGAAGACGCCATTCAGCCGTCGCACCGGGGCGTCGAGATCGTCGAAGCCCCGGTCGGCCACCAGTGCCGCGACTTCGCCGCCGAAACCAAACGGAGCGAACGCTTCGTCCACCACCAACAGCCGCCCCGTGCGGGCCACCGAGTTGAGAATCAGGTCGCCATCGAGCGGCAGCACGGTGCGCGGATCGATGATCTCGACCGAGATCCCGTCGCCGGCCAACTGGTCGGCCGCCTCCACCGCCAGGTGTACCATGCGGGCCAGGGCGACGACGGTCACGTCTCGCCCCTCGCGAACAACGGCTCCCTTGCCGAACGGAATCTCGTAGTCACCCTCGGGGACCGGCCCCTTGAACTGCAGGATCTCGCGATGTTCCAGGAACATCACCGGGTCATCGCATCGCAGAGCGTGCTTGAACAGCCCCTTGGCGTCGTACGGGGTCGAGGGAACCACCACCCGCAATCCGGGAATGTTCGCGTACATCGGGTAGTAGTTCCCCGAGTGGTGCGTCGCGGCACTGTGCCCGATGCCAATGCAGCCCCGCAGCAGGATCGGCATTTTCAGCCGGCCGCTGCTCATGTACTGCATCTTGGCAATCTGGTTCACAATCTCGCCAACCGAGTCGAGGATAAAGTCGGCGAACATGAAGTCGATGACGGGACGGGTGCCTGTCATGGCGGCTCCACCTCCCAGTCCGACAAACCCCCGTTCGGCAATCGGCGTATCGCACAGCCGCACCGGGCCGTAAAGATCGTACAGCCCATCGGTGGTCTTGAAGTTCCCCCCGCGTTTGCCAATTCCTTCCCCCAGCACGAAGATCTTGGGATTGACCGCCATCTCTTCGACCAGCGCTTCGTGGGTCGCCTTGATGAAGGTCAATTGCCGTACCCCGGCCGGGGCGGGCTGCCCCCGCGACGGAAGCGTGGGGGTGGGGGCGCTTGGCTCGGTGACCACCCGCGGGGGAGCGTAGATGTGCTCAGTGGCTGTGGCCGGGTCGGGCCAGGGGCCCGCCTCGGCAAAGGCCTGGGCCTCGGCAATCTGTGTCTCGACCTCGCGGCCAATCTCGTCAAGTTCGCCCTGGGTGGCCAGCCGCTGTTCGATCAGCCAGCGCGCGAACCGCTGGATCGGGCACTTCTGTTTCCACTCCTCCACCTCTTCGCGGGTGCGGTAGGTGAAGTCTCCCATTCCTTCGGCATGAGCCCGGGTACGGTAGGTGCGGCACTCGATGAGGGTGGGACCTTCCCCCGCGCGGGCCCGGGCGACCGCCTCGCCGGCCGTCTGGAAGACAGCCCGCAGATCGTTGCCGTCGACGGTGTGCCCGGGCATGCCATAGGCGCTGCCCCGCTCTCCCACGTTGGGATTCCCCGCCGAGTACCAGAAGGGGACTTCGGTGGCGAACTGGTTGTTCTCGCAGATGAACAGCACGGGCAGCTTCCAGATGCTGGCGAGATTCAGTCCTTCGTGAAACGCGCCGTTGTTGACGGCTCCGTCGCCGAAAAAGGCGACCCCCACCTGATCGGTCTGCAGCAGCTTGAAGCTGTAGCCTGCCCCGGCCGCCTGCAGAATGCAGGGGCCCACGATGCCGCTGGTTCCCATCATCCCCACTTCGGGAGAGAACAGGTGCATGCTTCCGCCGCGTCCGAGCGAGCAACCTGTCGACCGGCCGAATAACTCGGCCATCAGTTGCCGGGGGGGGACCCCTTTGGCGAGGGCGTGACCATGTCCGCGGTGGGTGCTGAAGACGACATCCCGCCGGGTGAGATGGGCACAGACGCCGGTCGCGATCGCCTCTTCCCCAACGTAGGTATGGCAGGCCCCGTGCACCAGCCCACGTTGGTGCGAGCGAGCCAACTGCTCTTCGCATTGGCGAATGACCTGCATGCGGCGGTAAAGGTCGAGAGCCTGATCACGATGCAGGTGAGGAACAGACATGGACTGCGCAGGGGGCGGGAGGGGGTTGGGGAGAGTCACGGGGGGCTGCTGGAATTTCACCAGAAACCCTCCTCTGAAGCAGTATCTCTCCCCTGCGGGCAGAGGGCAACAACCGCGAGACCCGGCCGAACTGCCACTGGCTTCCGAAGCACACCGCCCGGCCGGAGGAGAGCCGCCACCTGGCGCGATTCGTCCGTCACAGCAGGTCAACGGCCATGGCAGGTCAACGCCGCCAGGAAGCCAGATTCGCGCCCCAAACTTGGGGTGGAACGCTGCGCTGCCAGTTCAAAGCAGACGTTTCCGGTCTTATACTTCAGTAGCTGTACGCATGGATTAAATTGAGGTTATTTTTATACACTGATTGGCCGTAGATTGGAAGAAAGGCATCGAATCCTAACGAAAACTACATCAACATAACCAAATTCGATTTGAGGGACAGAAACACTCGTGACACAGGCGTATCGGCAAGCCACCACCATGGACAACCTTGGCAGCCGGCGGTACGGCTTCGAGGGATGACGACGTGGTCCGCCGACTGCCTCAGTTGTCAACAACGAGTGGGTGGTCCGAGACCCACTCTTTGTGGTTATATCCGGTGTCCACGAATTTTCCTACGAAAATCATCAAGTTTTCTTCGGCATTTGTGAAAAGATGACTCCGAAATTGTAAGGGTTTGGCTGGAGTGATTGGAGTTATGATTCTTTGGAATACTGTTTTTACGAGGTCCTACAATCGTTACAGCCATTTCATCCCGAATTTGTCTCTGCAAAACCAGAAGGACCGGTCGCCTGAACAGCGACCGGTCCCACTCCACGATGCGTCCCAGCGTGGGCACTAGTTCCGGGTGGGAGCCCAGCGGTAAGCCACCAGAGCCTTGCGTTCGCGCACGAACAGTTCATCTCCACAGACAGCCAGGTGCGCCCAGGCGTCATCCTCGCTGATTTGCCGCGAGTCGAGTTGCTCGAACTTCTCGGGATTCGCCTTGAACAGCACCAGAATGCCCCGCTCGTCCAATCCGAGAATTTTGTCCCCATTCGCCACGAGGCTCATGTACTTGCCATAGGGGGTGGTGGTCCATTGCGATTTGCCATCCCGCAGATCCAGGCAGGTCAATCGCTGATTCTTGAGGTGCATGTAGACAAAGTCCCCAATAATCACCGGGGTCGACATGTAACCTTCCACTTTGTTCGTCCAGGCGGTCTCCACCTGCGCCTTATCCCCTCCCGAAGTCGGACGATAGAGGAAAGACTTCCCGCCGTAGCTGCTGGTGAAGATGCCATCCTTCCAGGCCAGGGGAGTCAGAATGTTCATCCCGCGGAAGGCGGGGACTTCTTGCTCCCACTTCACCGACCCTGTCTGGGGGTCGACTCCCGCCAACTTGGTGCGTGTTTGCACCAGCAGTTGCTCGACTCCCCCCACCGTCGCCAGGGTGGGAGACGAAAAGGCGCTGCCATTCATCCCGCCGCCATCGTTCAGCGATTTCCAGATTTCCTTGCCCGTCTGGCGTTCGAGCTTGAAAAAGGCCGCGCCGGCCTGCACGTAGACTGCGTCCCCCACCACCAAAGGAGAACAGACAAATCCAAACGCCGGCAGCGAACTTTTGTACCGTTTCGGGAAATCGACCCTCCACTTTTCGGCCCCGGTCTTCCCATCCAGGCACACCAGAATGTCGCGGATCCCCGCCACGTAGAGGTTTTCTCCATCGAACGCGGGGGTCGCCCGAATCCAATCTCCGTTCGCCTTCGCGAAAAACGGCATGCTCATCGCCCCGGTCCAGGAGACCTCCCACAGCAGCTTGCCCGTCTTTCGATCCAGGGCCCGCACCACCTCCTCTTTTTCATTCCGCGTCTCCGTCGTGAAAACCCGGTCCTCCGCTACGATCGGGCCGGAATAACTGGGACCCAACGGCAACTTCCAGACCTGCTGCAGACTGTCGCCCGACAACGTGTCGGGCCAAGTGCTTCCAGCCGGAATCTGCCCATCCCGCGAAGGACCACGCCACTGGGGCCAGGTCGCGACAGGAGACTTGTCTCCCGCCAGCAGACTCCCCGCACAGCAACCCCACACCACCGCAGCCGTCCACCAGCGAGTCCCAGCCATGCGTTTGTCTCCAAAATGAGAAAATTCGTTCACAACGTTCATATTAGGAGGTGAGTCAACCATTTTTTCGGGTGATCGCCCGGTTTTTTCCTGCGGCGGTTAAACTGACGAGAGATCGGCCCGCTGTGCCGTGCGTCTCTCTGATTCGGATCTCCCCGCCCCGGTTGGCCCGCGATCGCATGTCTGCCCCGATGACGTTGATTCTGGCGGGAGGGGGAACGGGCGGCCATCTGACCCCGGGACTGGCTGTGGCGACCGAGCTTCGTCAGCGCGAACCGGACGCCCGGATCGTGTTTGTCGGCAGTGACCGCCCCATCGACCAGCGGCTGCTGGCTGGTCACGAACGTCGGGTGATGACTCTTCTGCCGCTGCGGAGCGCGTGGCGGTCCCCCGCCCGGTTTGCCTGGGCGTGGTGGCAGGCGCATCGCCAGGCTCGCGCCCTCCTCGCCGAGGTTCGTCCTCACGTTGTCTGCGGGTTGGGGGGGCTGGCCTCGATTCCCCTGGTCCGGGCGGCCCACCAGGCTGGTGTGCCCACGTTGCTGTTGGAGCAAAATGTCATTCCGGGTCGGGCCAACCGCTGGATGGCCCGGTCGGCCCATCGGGTCTGCGTCAGCTTTCGCGAGACCATCGACTTGCTGCCGCATCCCGACCGGTGCCGCCTGACGGGGAACCCCGTCCGTCCCCCTTTCGCCTCGCTCGCCTCCGCCGAATTGCGCCCAGTTACAAATCTCTCGACCGTGTTGATCCTGGGGGGGAGTCAGGGAGCCCAGCCGCTGAATGACGCCCTGCTCGCACAACTGCCCCAGTCCTCCGCCGTCTGGAAAGACTTCCACTGGGTGCACCAGACGGGAGAGACCGGGACTGATGAATTACGGACCGCCTATCAACGGGCGGGACTCTCTTGCGAGGTGGCTCCTTTCTACCCCGACCTCGAACGCCGGATTCCCCAGGCTGCCGTGGTGGTCTCCCGCGCGGGAGCCACCACCTTGGCTGAATTGGCCTGTGCCGGTGTGGCCACTGTCCTGGTCCCCTACCCGCAAGCCGCCGACGACCACCAGCGGGCAAATGCCCGGGCGTATAGCGCACACCGCGGGGCCGTCGTGGTGGAACAGGAGGGGGCCGAACCATTCCCCCTGCGTTTGGCGAACACTCTGACTCGATTGCTGGCAGAGCCCGTGGCCCGACAGGAACTCGCCGGCCATCTGAGATCCCTAGCCCACCCCGACGCGGCCGCCCGGGTGGTGGACGAAATCTGTCGGGCGGCTGGCCGCGGCTGAGACCTGAGTCCGCCTGAGGGATGATGCTCGTCCCGATTGGCGATGGTTTTTGACTGACAAACAGAATGTTTGTCACCACGGCCGGTGGGATAGGCTTTCGGCCTGTCGCGTCGAAGACCCTGAGTTCGCCTGAGGCATGACCCTCGTTCCGTGTGGCGATGGTTGTTGGACTGACAAACAGAATGTTTGTCGCCACGGCCGGTGGGATAGGCTTTCAGCCTGTCGGGTCCAAAACCTTTGCGCCGCCAGTGATCAACACCGGGACTGACAAACAGAATGTTTGTCACCACGGGCAGTTATCGCGAGCGGCGCCACCAGAGCAGGGCGGCCAGCGGGGGGCAGAGCAGCCACAGCCCCGCCTGGAAATTCCAGGCCATCGCCTGTTCCACGAAGAGCAGGTACAGCAACAGATACAACAGCGGTCGGGTCAGTCCCCCCGCAGCGGGGCGGAACGCCGATGACGATTGGACTTCAGGTTCGACCGCCGTCCGTCCCAGGGTCACATCGAGCCCGGCCAGTGGTCCTTCACGCAGTTCATTGGGGGTGAAGTTGGCCAGTCGGCTTTCGGCCGTGTCAAAATTCACGGCGAAGAGTTCCGTCTTCAGCGACGGCGGGGGAATACGGGCTTCGTAAATTCCCGGTTCGACGGCGGGACCGAACACAAACCCCGCTTCCGTTCCTGCGACCGTCGCCCGCACCTGGTCGCGCTCTCCACCGGGACGCTGGATCTCGATCGAGGCATCGCCCACCGCCACGGGGACGGCGGCATCGAGGCTGTCTCCCACCAGTCGCCCGCGCTGTCCTCCCCGCCCCATCGAGGCCACCTGCGTGATCTCCTGCACCAGGGGGACGAAACTGGGCCACAGGGGCCAGAGTGACCATTGCTCGTCGAGCGAAGTGGTCACCAGGATCACGCGACCCAATCCCACCGGTTTCTCGACGATGGCGGGGGCTCCGTCATCGAACCGCAGGGCCACCCGGCCACCGGCCTGTTCCCAGCCGGTGGCGGCGAGCCGCGCGTACGAAATCGTACTCTCCAACCCCGCATCCGGATTTCCCTGGAAGGCCCCCACGATGGGGTGGGCGAAGTCTCCCGGGTCAAATCGCGAGAGGCTGTCGCGCAGGGTGGGATCTCCCTGGCGCTCTCCCAGCCGGGCGGGAAGCAGCCCCTTGCCGTCGCGGTACAACAGATCGTTGTAATCGCGCACCTGAACCTGGTCCCCCATGCCGAAGACCACCCCACCTCCCTGGCGAACGAATACCTCCAGCAGAGTGATTTCACGCTCGGTCAGCCGCCGCACATCACAGAACCAGACACAGTCGAACAACGACAGGTCTTGCCCACCGAAGTCGGTGTCGTTGATGATCACCGGCTCGAGCACACTGCGGTCGCCCGATGTCAGTCCTCCCCGCCGGGTCCGCGGAGACAGGGCCAGTTGCAGGTAGTCGGTCCCCTTGCCAGCGCCCCGGCCACTTCCCCGGCCATTCACGCACAGCACCCGCACCCGGTCTTTCACCGCCAGGGTCAGCCAGCGGCGATTGTCGAACGGCAGAGCGTCTTCCGTCAGCCGGGTCTCGACCCGGTGCGGTCCGGCACTGTCGACCAGCGGGGTGAACAGCTCCGAAGTTTCGGCACCCGCCGCCAGCGAGATGGTCCGGCGGTCGACCAATCGGTCATCGACCAGCAGTTGCAGGTCGCGGTCAGACACGGCTTCGCCGGCGAAATTCCGCAGGCTGACCCGCACCCGCACGGGGCGGTTCACAATCGGCACCGCCTCGAGCGATTCGATCGCGGTGATGCCCACGTTGGTCAGTCCCGGTTCGCCGGTGTCGATCAGCACGAGTTCGGCCGCATCGCCGATTTTCTTCAGGACACCCCGCAGTCGGGCTCCGTCGTCCCCCGCCCCCAGGTCCCAGGTGGCCCGCTGGAAGTCGCTCAGCAGGTACACTTCCTTGCGGGAGATTTCGGGGGCCGACTTCAGCAGCGGGAGGGTTTCTTCCAGCCCCGCCAGCAGCCCGGCCGAAGCGGGGGATACCTCGATCCGGTCGAGTTCCTCAAGCACCGACGCCGAACTGAACGAGGGGGTCTGCACGATCACGCGGGGGGGAAGGCTCGACAACCGCACGAGGTTGAGGGCATCGCCGGGCTTCGACCGCTCGATGATTTCCCGCGCAAGCCGGCGTGCACGCGCGAACAACTCTTCGTCTCCCGCACGGGCCCCCAGGCTGGCCGAGGCGTCGAGCACCAGCACGCGGTGGACCGGCAGCCCCGCCTGAAAGAAGGTGCCGGCCTGTTTCACGAGAGGTTCGGCCAGGGCCAGTACCGCCAGCAGGATCAACAGCATCCGCAGGGCCAACAACAGCAGTTGTTCGAGCCGGAGACGGCGGGCGTTCTTGCGGGCCGCCTCCAGCAGGAACTTCATCGCCGCCCAGGGGGTCTCGCGGAACTTCCGGCGGTACAGCAGGTGAATCACCAGCGGCGCGCCGGCCAGTCCCAGCCACCACAAGAGTGAGGGAGAGGCGAACAGGTTGGCGAGCCAGGGAAACATTGCGGGGGACTTCCTCGTCTAGCGGGCGGCTTGCCGGCGCCGCGCGCGGGCCGAGAGAAACGTACGCAACGCCAGATCGAGCGGCTGGTCGGTCCGCAGCAGCACGTGGTCCATCTGCAGATCACGGCACAGCCCTCCCACCTCTCCCAGGAAGTGCTCGAACTCGCGCTGGTACGCCTCGCGCAGCGACCGCGGTTCGGTCATCAGCTCGGGCAGCCCTTCGAGCCCTTTGAACAGCGTGGGGTCGGCAAAGGGAAAATCCTGCTCGGCCGGATCGATCACCTGCAGCACAATCACCTCCTGCCGCCTGTGCCGCAGGTGCTTCAGTCCCAGCCGCAGAGCCTCGACATCATCGAACAGGTCGCTCAACAGCACCACCACCCCGCGCTGGCGAATCCGCTCGGCCAATTCGTGCAGAATGGGACCCAGGGCGGTGTCATCGCCCGTGCCGTCGGCTTCCATCACGTGGCAGAGCTGCTTCAGGTGCGTCGGCTGGGCGGCGGCCCGCACGAAGCTGCGCACGCCGCGGTCGAAGGTGGCCAGCCCCACGGCATCCTGCTGGTTCAGCACGAGGTAGGCGAGGGCCGCCGCGACGTGCCGGGCGTAATCGAGCTTCGACAGGGCCGCGCCGTCGGACCGGTAGCTCATCGACTCGCTGGTATCCAGCAGGAACCAGCAGGCGAAATTGGTTTCTTCTTCGTACTGCTTGAGGTAGATGCGGTCCGACTTGCCGAAGACTTTCCAGTCGACGTATCGCAGGTCGTCTCCGGGGACATATTCGCGATGCTCGGCGAACTCGATCGAGAAGCCGCGAAAAGGGCTTTTGTGCAGTCCGGACACATACCCTTCGACGATCAGCCGGGCCTTCAGGTCGAGGCCGTTCAGCTTCGCGAGGGTCGCCGGGTCGAGATACCGCTGGTGGGCTTCCATCAACCGTCAGGCCGTCTTGAAGACCGGTTCAAATGACTTGCCCGGCGCCAGCGACTGGGGATCCTGGGGGATCATCGCGGCGAGGCGGGCGACGATGTCGTCGGGGCGAATTCCCTCGGCCTCGGCATTGAAGTTGGTCATCAGACGGTGCCGCAGCACGGGGGCGGCCACCGCCCGCACGTCTTCGGTCCCCGCGTAGGGGCGGCCATGCAGCACGGCCCGGGCCTTGGCTCCCAGCACAAGGTACTGGCTGGCCCGCGGGCCGGCTCCCCAACTGACGTACTTCTTCACGAAATCGGGCACTTCGGGCCCCCGGTTGCGGGTCAGCCGGGTGAACTGCATGGCGTAGCGGATCACATGGTCGGCCACGGGCACCCGCCGCACAAAATGTTGCAGGGCCCCGATCTCCTGTTGAGTCAGGGTTTTCGAAGTGCGGGGAGCGAGGTCGGCAGTCGTCTGCCGAACGATCTGGAACTCCTCGTCTTCGCTGGGGTAATCGACCTGCACGTTGAACATGAAGCGGTCGAGCTGCGCCTCGGGCAGGGGGTAGGTACCCTCCTGCTCGATGGGGTTCTGCGTGGCGAGCACGAAGAATGGCTCGGGCAGTTGGTGCCGCTTGCCGCCGACCGTCACCTGGTGCTCCTGCATCGCTTCCAGCAGGGCGGCCTGGGTCTTGGGGGGTGTGCGGTTGATTTCGTCGGCCAGCACCACGTTGGCGAAGATCGGCCCGGGGAGGAACCGAAAGGCCCGCGTCCCGCTGGTCTTGTCTTCCTGGATGACTTCGGTGCCGGTGATGTCGGCCGGCATGAGGTCGGGGGTGAACTGGACCCGGCTGAACGACAGGTCGAGGCAGTCGGCCAGAGTACGGATCAGCAGGGTCTTGGCCAACCCGGGAACACCGACCAGCAGGCAGTGCCCCCCGGCGAACATGGCGATGAGGATCTCCTCAATCACCTGCTGCTGCCCCACAATCACCTTGCCGACTTCCGTATGGATCCGCTGATAGGCCTCCCCCAGGCGGCGGACGGAATCGAGATCGGCCTCGGCGGGGGGGGCCAGGGAAGAATCGGCGTCGCTCACGAGCCAGGGCTCCGTGTGAGGGGGGTCAGCGGATGGGGAAGCGGAAGCATCTTGACGCCCCCGCGTCAAACTTGTCAAACAGCGGTCTGAAGCGGGGGCCGGCCCGACCCGACCGGTTGCCGTGGGGCAGGCGGTCGGCGTTGAGTTGTGCCCGGCACCAGATATCATAGGCCTTCACCCATTCTTCATCCGCCGGTTGTTGTTTTCGAATGTCTTCTTCCGATGCTCCCCCGTCCTCCACGGGGGGTCCGCGCCCCCTGGCGTTTCAGTCGCCCCAGGGAGATCTGGCGTTGTTGGCCGGCTCGGCCAGCACTCTGTTGGCCCAGGCCGTCGCTCGTGAATTGGGGGTCCCTCTCTCTCCGGGCCAGGCCCAGTACTTCAGTGAGGGGAACGTGTTTGTCCGCGTGCTCGAAAACGTGCGCGGGCGGGATGTGTTCGTCATCCAGGGGGTGCATTACCCCGTCAATGACAACTTCATGGAGCTGCTGTTCTGGATCGACGCCCTGCGGCGGGCCAGTGCCCAGCAGGTGACGGCGGTTATTCCGTTCTTTTCGTACGCCAAGGGAGACAAGAAAGACGAGCCCCGGGTGTCGATTCGGGCGCGGGTGTGTGCCGACGCCCTCGAGGCGGCCGGCTGCGACCGCGTGCTCACGATGGACCTGCACAGTCCGCAGATCCAGGGTTTCTTCCGGATCCCGGTCGACCACCTCTACAGCCGGAATGTGCTGTGCGAGCACATCAAGTCGCTGGGCATTCCCGACCTGGTGGTGTGCAGTCCCGACATTGGATTCGCCAAGGACGCGTCGGCGTTTGCGAACCTGCTGGGGGTGCCGATGGCGATTGGGCACAAGACCCGCCCGGCCCACGACGAGAAGGCGGTGGTGCTGGAACTGATTGGCGACGTGCGCGGCAAGAACGTGCTGCTGGTGGACGACTTCACGATCACTGGAGGAACGCTGATCGCGATGGCCGACGTGCTCAAGTCGCGCGGCGCGAACGACATCTACGCGGCGGTGACGCACGCCGTGCTGTCGCGCGGGGCGGCGACAAAAATCGGGGCCAGCGCGATCAGGCAGATGTTTGTGACCGACACGATCGAGTACCGGATGGAGCCGTTTCCGCCGAACATTTCCGTCGTTTCGATCGCCCCGCTGTTCGCGCAGGCGATCCGCTCCATCCACGACCGCACCAGCATCAGCGATCTGTTCCACGCCCGGCCGATTCCGCGGCG